>NZ_AKJP02000028.1:0-421192 GCF_000282275.2 Pseudomonas sp. GM30
AGTGGGATTGGGTGCAGGCAGTTGGAGATTGGTCGGCTCATAGGCCGCCATCGCGAGCAGGCTCACTCCTACAGTGGGATTGGGTGCAGGCAGTTGGAGATTGGTCGGCTGTCAGGCCGCCATCGCTGGCAAGCCAGCTCCCACATTTGGATTGGGTGCAGGCAGTTGGAGATTGGTCGGCTACTAGGCCGCCATCGCGAGCAGGCTCACTCCTACGGTGGGATTGGGTGAGTCAGTTAGAGCCTGGTCGGCTGTCAGGCCGCCATCGCTGGCAAGCCAGCTCCCACAGAAAAGCAAAGCAGTCCAGACAAACCGCATGCTTTTCACCACTCAAATGGCCGAGTGTCAGCTCGCCGAAAGCTCTTGATCTTGCCGTGCCGGCCCCTTCGGCAGGCTGAGTGGAGGGGGTTATCCGGGGGTGGGAGCGCAGCGACCGTTTGGCGCAGCCAAACACATCGAGAGGAGGTGCAGCGAAGCAAACCGGAGGCGATGCCCCCGGATGAACCCCGCAACGAAGGAACCCGAGCCTAAGCGAGGGCCGTACGCCGGGGCCAAGACCTTTGCTTCCTTTGGGGCGTTTGCCAAAGGGAGTCGCCGTAAGGGCGAAACCGCCAGTGGCAACACCCGAAGCAACGGATATACACCCAAAACCCCAGGAACATGGTCGGCCCAAAGGCCGCCAAGTCCAAAAAAGCCTCACCCCTCCCGACGCACCCGGAACCAAGCCGCATACAAAGCAGGCAAAAACAAAAGCGTCAACGCCGTAGCCACAATCAACCCCCCCATGATCGCCACCGCCATCGGCCCGAAAAACACACTGCGCGACAAAGGAATCATCGCCAGCACCGCCGCCAGAGCCGTCAAGACAATAGGCCGAAACCGCCGCACCGTCGCCTCGATAATCGCCTGCCAAGGCTTGAGCCCAGAGGCAATATCCTGCTCGATCTGATCCACCAGAATCACCGAGTTGCGCATGATCATCCCCGACAGCGCGATCGTCCCCAGCATCGCCACAAACCCGAACGGCTGGCGGAACACCATCAGAAACAACACCACCCCGATCAACCCCAGCGGCGCCGTCAGAAACACCATTGCCGTACGCGAAAAACTGCGCAACTGCACCATCAGCAACGTCAGCACCACCACAATGAACATCGGCACCCCGGCATTCACCGACTTCTGCCCACGCTCCGAATCCTCCACCGTACCGCCAACATCCAGCAGATACCCGTCAGGCAATTCGGCACGGATCGGGTCCAGCGTCGGCTCGATCTGCTTGACCAGCGTGGCCGGCTGCTCCTTGCCGTAAATGTCCGCCCGCACAGTCACGGTTGGCAGACGATTACGGTGCCAGATGATGCCCTCCTCAAACCCGTATTCCAGCGTGGCAATCTGCGACAGCGCCACACTGCGACCGTTATCGGTCGGCACCGCCAGACTCGGCAGCAACGACAACTCGGTGCGCTCATGCACCGTGCCGCGCAGCAGAATCTCGATCAACTCGTTGTCCTCGCGGTACTGGCTGACACTCGAGCCGGTCAGCGAACTCTGGAGGAATTTCGCCAGATTGGCCGTGCTCACACCCAGCGCCCGGGCACGGTCCTGATCGATGTTCAGGTACACCACTTTGCTCGGTTCTTCCCAATCCAGATGCACATTGACCACGTGCGGGTTCTCGCGAACCTTGGCCGCCACTTTGCGCGCCAGCGCACGGACTTCCTCGATGTGCTCACCGGTGACGCGGAACTGCACCGGATAGCCTACCGGCGGACCGTTTTCCAGACGCGTGACCCGCGAACGCAGGGTCGGGAATTGCTCGTTAAGGGTCTCGATCAACCAGGTGCGCAGGGTCTCGCGCTCTTCGATGTTTTTCGCCAATACCACAAACTGGGCGAAGCTCGCCGCCGGCAGTTGTTGATCCAGCGGCAGGTAGAAACGCGGCGAGCCGGTGCCGACATACGCTACGTAGTTATCGATGCCGGCGTGATCCTTGAGCAGCGCTTCCAGGCGTTTGACCTCGGCCGTGGTGTTGGCCAGCGACGCCCCTTCAGCCAGTTTCAGATCGACCATCAACTCCAGTCGATTGGAGGCCGGGAAGAACTGCTGCGGGACGAAACGAAACAGCATCACCGACGCGATGAACAGCCCCACCGTCAGCACGATCACGGTTTTGCGGTGCGCCACGCACCACTCCACCAGACGTCGCACCCGTTGATAGAACGGCGTGCCATAGGGGTCCGCCTGGCCGTCAGCCGTGCCGTGTTTGGCTGCATGAATTTTCGCCAGATCCGGCAGGAGTTTTTCCCCCAGATACGGCACGAACATCACTGCCGCCACCCATGAGGCGAGCAAGGCGATGGTCACCACCTGAAAGATCGAACGGGTGTACTCACCGGTGCCGGACTGCGCGGTGGCAATCGGCAGGAAGCCGGCGGCGGTGATCAACGTACCGGTGAGCATCGGGAACGCGGTGCTGGTCCAGGCGTAGCTCGCAGCCTTGATCCGGTCGAAGCCCTGTTCCATTTTGATCGCCATCATTTCCACGGCGATGATCGCGTCGTCCACCAGCAAGCCCAGCGCCAGCACCAGCGCGCCGAGCGAGATCTTGTGCAGACCGATGCCAAGGTAATACATGCAAGCGAAGGTCATCGCCAGCACCAGCGGAATGGTCAGCGCAACCACCATGCCGGTGCGCACGCCGAGGGAAAAGAAGCTCACCAGCAACACGATCGCCAGCGCCTCGACCAGCACCTGGACGAACTCGCCGACACCGGTTTTCACCGCCGCCGGCTGGTCAGACACCTTACGCAGTTGCATGCCGGCCGGGAGGTTTTTCTGCAGGCGCGAGAACTCGCCCTCCAGCGCCTTGCCCAGCACCAGAATGTCGCCGCCGTCCTTCATCGCTACAGCGAGGCCAATGGCGTCTTCGCCCATGAAGCGCATGCGTGGAGCCGGAGGGTCGTTGAAACCGCGATGCACATCGGCGACATCGGAGATGCGGAACGTCCGGTCACCAACCCGGATCGGGAAGTTCTTGATCTCCTCGACCGTCTGAAAATTCCCCGAAACCCGCAATTGCACACGCTCGCTACCGGTCTCGAAGAAGCCGGCGGTGGACACCGCGTTCTGCTCTTGCAGCGCTTGCTGCACGGCCGCCAGCGGCAAACCGAGAGTGGCGAGTTTGACGTTGGACAGTTCGACCCAGATCTTCTCGTCCTGCAAACCGAGCAGATCGACCTTGCCGACATCCTTGACCCGTTGCAGCTGGATCTGGATGCGGTCGGCGTAATCCTTAAGCACCGCGTAGTCGAAACCGTCACCGGTCAGCGCATAGATGTTGCCGAACGTGGTGCCGAATTCATCGTTGAAGAACGGCCCCTGAATATCCGGCGGCAAGGTCTGGCGAATGTCGCTGACCTTCTTGCGCACCTGATACCAGAGGTCAGGGATTTCCTTGGAATGCATCGAATCGCGGGCAATGAAGGTCACCTGCGATTCGCCCGGGCGGGAGAACGACACGATGCGCTCGTACTCGCCGGTTTCCATCAGTTTCTTTTCGATGCGTTCGGTAACCTGGCGCGAGACTTCCTGCGCGGTCGCCCCCGGCCAGCGGGTCTGAATGACCATGGCCTTGAAGGTGAACGGCGGGTCTTCGCTCTGGCCGAGCTTGGTGTAGGACAACGCGCCGACGATGGCCAGCAAAAGCATCAGGAACAGTACGATCTGGCGATTACGCAGCGCCCATTCAGAAAGGTTGAAGCGCATCGGGACTTACTCCTTGTCCGCCAGATTGACCACTCGGTTGGAGCGATCCACAGGCCGCACCTGCTGACCTTCGAGCAATACGTGAACCCCGGCGGCGACTACCCAGTCGCTGGCATTCAAGCCTTCGAGCACCGGCACGCTTTTCTCGCCAAACGGGCCGACGCGCACCGGAGTCTTTTTCAAGGTGTTGTTGGCGTTGACGACCCAGACGTAGGTCGCGCCGTTTTCTGCGGTCAGCGCCGAGAGCGGTACCGACAGCGGCACGGCATCCGCCGATTGCACGAACACCCGGGCGCTCTGCCCGAGCTCAGCCGGGACTTTGCCGCTGGTGAACGAGATGCGCGCGGCGAAGGTGCGGGATTTCGGGTCGGCTGCCGGCGATAGCTCACGAATCTGCCCGGCGAAGCGCTGGTTCTGCTGGGTCCACAGTTCAACGGTGACTGGCTGGCCGACCTTGAACCGCCCGAAGCTCTGCTCCGGCAGGCTGATCGACACTTCACGCTCGCCATCGGTGGCGAGGGTGAACACGGTTTGCCCGGCGGCGACTACCTGCCCGACTTCCACCGAACGCTTGGCCACCACGCCGTCCTGAGGCGCGCGCAACACGGCGTAACTGGCCTGGTTGGTCGAGACGTTGAATTCGGCCTTGATCTGCTTGAGGCGCGCCTCGCCGGAGCGGTAGAGGTTTTCCGCGTTGTCGTAGGCCGAACGGCTAACCATCTGCCGCTCCATCAGCGTCTTGTAGCGGTCACGCTCGGCGCGCACCAGATTGAGATTGGCTTCGGCGGCGGCGACCTGTGCGCGGGTGGCTTCCAGTTGCAGGCGCACATCCTGCGGATCGAGTTCGGCCAATGGTTGATCAGCCTTCACGCGCTGGCCTTCCTCGACCAGTCGTCGGCTGACTTTGCCGCCAATGCGGAACGCCAGATCGGGCTCGTAACGGGCACGAACTTCGCCCGGATAACTTTCCATCGCCTGCGCCGAAGGCTCTGGCTGCACCACCATGGCCGGTCGAACGCTGACTTGCGTCGCCTCTTCCTGACCGCACGCGGACAATAAAACAGCCAGGCTGACTGGCACGGCAAACGACAACGCATGGCGGAACATGGTGACGGACCTTTCGCTAATGGTGCTTGGAATATTTATACTGGCCGGTATGGTATTAATAGCAAACTCACCAGTCCAGTATTAAAAGCGAAGAATGTCGAACAATCTTTCAGCTCCAAACGGCCCGGGCCGTCCGAAGGATCCGGCCAAGCGCCGGGCGATCCTCGATGCGGCGAAAACCCTGTTTCTGAGTCACGGCTACGCCAACACCAGCATGGACGCGGTCGCCGCCGAGGCTGGCGTGTCGAAACTGACGGTTTACAGCCACTTCAACGACAAGGAGACGCTGTTCTCCTCCGCGGTGATGGCCAAATGCGAGGAGCAGTTACCGCCGCTGTTCTTCGAACTGCCCGCCGGGATCCCCGTGGAAAATGTGTTGCTGAACATTGCCCGAGGCTTTCATCAACTGATCAACAGCGACGAGTCGGTGAATCTGCACCGCCTGATGATGGCGCTGGGCACCCAGGATCCGAAGCTGTCACAGATTTTCTTCGAGGCCGGCCCCGAGCGCATGGTGCAAGGCATGGAGCGGCTGCTGAAACGCATCGACGAGACCGGCGCGCTGAGCATCGACCTGCCGCGCAATGCGGCCGAGCATTTCTTCTGCCTGCTCAAGGGCGCGGGGAATTTTCGTTTGCTGTATTGCTGTGGCGAGCCGCTGAGCGAAGAGGCCTCAGAGAGTCATGTGCAGGAGGTGGTGGGGTTGTTCATGCGGGCGTATCGGCCCTGATTCAGCGGTGTTTTTGCGGACGCCTTCGCGAGCAAGCTCGCTCCCACATTGGATTGCATTTCAAATGTGGGAGCGAGCTTGCTCGCGAATGAATGGGCGCAACTCGGTCTTAGGGTTTTAGCGCTTTCTTCGGGTAGATGTCATATCGACTGGATTTGCCATCCAGCGCATGACTCGGCTTCGGCCCCTCGATGCACGGCGCCTTGCGTGGGCGCTTGACCACCACCCGGTGCGTCGCCAATGCCAGCGCCGCCTCCAGCAATGCCGGCGCATCCGGATCATCCCCGACCAGCGGCCGGAACAGGCGCATTTCCTTCTTCACCAACGCGGTTTTCTCGCGGTGCGGGAACATCGGGTCGAGGTAGATCACCTGCGGTGGCTCGCCTTCCCAGTTGCGCATGACTTCGATGGAGTTGCCCTTGAGCAGCTTCATCCGCGCGACAATCGGCGCCACGTCGAAGTCTTCCGCCGCCCGCGCCAGACCATCCTCCAGCAGCGCCCCGATCAGCGGCTGGCGCTCGATCAGGCTCATCTCGCAACCCAGACTGGCCAGCACGAACGCGTCCTTGCCCAGCCCCGCCGTGGCGTCCAGCACTCGCGGGCGCACGCCTTGAGCGATGCCGACCGCCTTGGCGATCATCTGCCCGCTGCCGCCGCCGTACAGACGCCGGTGCGCCGCGCCACCCTCGACGAAGTCCACCCGCACCGGCCCCGGTGCATCCGGACCGAGCTGCTGCAGCTGCAGACCCTGCTCGCCGACCTGCAAGGCGAACTCGCCGTCGTCCACCTGCAGCGGCAGGTCCAGACGCTCGGCCCATTGCTCGGCTTGCGCTTCAAACGTCGGGCCGAGGGCCTGGACATGGATGCGGCAGGCCGCGGGTTGCTCAATCATGAAAACACGCTCAAAAAAGTTAAGGATCGGCAAAAAGTGGCCGATAAACCAATCAACGCGCATTTTGCCAGAGCTGAGCGTCAACCGAAAAAAATGTCAGGCATTCTTCCCACATCGATTGGCTACATTTCGCCCAAGGGCGACTTCAGCCGTCATAACACTCAAGCATTGGGCGGCGTCAGTCACCTGTGGCAGGATTTCTTTGCCCAGGCGATGGCCGAACAGACGAGTGATGTGGTGCCGGCCTGTGGCACCTTTCCACCGGTTGACCTGAACAGCCCGGAAGAACCGACCCTGGGCAGCGAGCTGCACGCGCACATCGTCGAGCAGCGTCAGTGCGACGTGGTCGACACCGAAGTGCGTCCGCCGGAGCCGCTGTTCCTGCCGATCGCCGAGTTCGAAACCGATCTGCTGGACAAGCCGTTCCCGCCGTTCCCGCCAGAAGAACTCAAGGCTCAGCAAGAGCAGCAGGACTTCGACAGCAGCTGGGTCCGGCCGATCGTGATCAACAACGGTCAGCCTGTGCCGGAGCCTGGCCCGGCGCCGCAGAAGAAGCCGCTGTACCTGCCTATTGCCGAATTCGACCTCGACCTGCTGCAAAAACCTTATCCGCCGTTCCCGCCGGAAGAAATCGTCGAGCAGCAGAAAGCGCTGGACTTCGACAACGGCTGGGCACGCCCGATCGTGCTGCAGAATCTGCGCCTCGCCGCCTGATCCCTCAGCGACACACGCTCCAGCGCCCGACATCGACATGAAAGTGATTGCGGTGGGCGGCGTTGTAATCCGGACTCAACACCACACTGAACGCCTCACAGGCGCCATCGCGCACCTGACGCAGAAACTGCGCATCCTGATTCTGTTTCGGCCAGTCCTTGAGCACGCTGATGCTGCGCCCGTCCGCCAGACGAAATCCGCTGATATCCAGCGCATCGGCACTGGCATGCCGACTGAGCGCCCCGCTCTCGCGGTTATAGACATTGCGACAGGCAAAGCTGCCGAGGTGATCAAGCCGCACCACCCTCTGCCCGTAAACAGACTGCGTGGCGGGTTGCAGGGTATGCCGCTCAAACATCGCGTAAGCCACCGCCAGCGGACAACTGGCGAGGAAGCTGCTGCTCAGCGCCACCTCACCGCCCTGCACGCGCACGGCGCCGATCAGCGGGCACTTGGCGTCGGGGCTGTCGGCTTGCGCTGTGACGCGCAGACCCGAGCTGCTCAGGACTTGCCCGCATAACTCGGGATTGCCGCGCAGGCGCATCAGTTTGAAACCGGTCAGCCAGTTGGGCGCGGCCTTCACGTCCAGCGGCGCCCACGGGTTCCACTCGGCCGGGACATCGAGCCAGCCGCGCCAGACGCCGATCACGGCGCCCGCAATCATCAACAGTAGCGACAGCGCAATCCAGCGACCCATGCTCAGCCTTTGAAAAACTGATTGGCCTTGGCGTACGGCATCGATTGCGACGTGAAACCGAAGTTGCCGCGCTGCCGGATTTCTTCAGCCGCGCGGTAAAACTCGCCGTACGCCGCCAGCGCCAGGGCCGAACCGGTACTGATGCGCCGCACCCCCATCTCTTCGAGCTGCTGCACCGTCAGTTTCAAACCGCCGGACATCAGCACGTTGACCGGTTTCGGCGCTACCGCGCGCACCACCGCCAGCACTTCTTCGGCATTGCGCAAACCCGGCGCATACAACACGTCGGCGCCCGCCTCGGCGAAGGCCTGCAAGCGGCGAATGGTGTCGTGGATATCGGGATTGCCGTGCAGGTAGTTTTCCGCGCGGGCGGTCAGGGTAAAGGGAAATGGCAGCGTGCGCACCGCAGCGACAGCGGCTTCGATGCGCGCCACGGCGTGTTCGAAGCAGTAGATCGGTAGGTCGGCACGGCCCGTGGCGTCTTCGATCGAACCGCCGACCGCGCCGGCCTCGGCGGCACGCAGCAAGCTTTTGGCGCACTCGGCCGGGTCATCGGCGAAACCGTTTTCCAGATCCACCGACACCGGCAGATCGGTGGCCGCGACAATCGCCCGGACGTTGTCCAGAGTCTCATCGAGACTCAAGGCACCGTCGGCCTTACCCTGAGAAAATGCATAACCGGCACTGGTGGTCGCCAGCGCCTGATAGCCCAGACTGGCGAGCATCTTCGCCGAGCCTGCATCCCATGGATTGGGAATCACGAAAATCCCCGCACGCTCATGCAGGGCTTTGAAGGCTTGGGCTTTGCGCAGTTGTTCTGTACGGGCGTGGGCGTCCATCGGCAGGCTCCTGGGCAGGAAAAAAATCCGCCTCAGAGCAGGCCAAGTTGCTCGGCGGCGGGTTCTCTGTATAGCTCAGGCAAGGATGGCAGGCCAGGCAAACGTTGCATCAATTGTGCGTGAAAACGTTGCGCCAGCTTCGCCGCCATGACGTTGTCGGCGGTGTGCAGGAAGATGTACGGCGTGCGGCCCTCTTCGATCCACTCGGCGATTTTCGCCACCCACGGCACGAGGAACGGATCATTGGCTTCCAGCTGCGGGTGGCCAATGAAGCGCACCTGCGGGAACTGGGTAAACGCCGCCGGACGGGTTGGCACCCGGGGCTTTTTCGATTGTGCGTGGATCACCGAAGACTCGGTCGACAGGCAACTGAACAGCGCCCGTGGATCGAGGCAGATGCGCTCCACACCACGCTCCAGCAGCAGGCGATTGAGCAGACGCTCGCTCTCGCCCTTGGCGAAGAACTGTTCGTGGCGCACTTCCACCGCCAGCGGTCGGTCCAGCGCGTCGATGAACGCGGTCAGCTCCGGCAATCGATGCGGGGTGAAGCTTTTCGACAGTTGCAGCCACAGCGGCGAGACACGTTCACCGAGCGGCTCGAGAAGTTTTACGAAGGTTTCGGCAGCGGTCAGTTGATCGCGCAGGTCACCGCTGTGGCTGATGTCGCCGGGAAACTTGGCGGTGAAGCGAAAGTGTTCGGGCATGGTCTCGGCCCAACGCTGCACGGTGGCCGGCGAGGGGCTGGCGTAGAAGGTCGTGTTGCCTTCGACGGCATTGAACACTTGGGAGTAGAGACCGAGGAAGTCGGAGGTCTTGGCGTCTTCGGGGTACAGATATTCGCGCCAGGCGTTTTCACTCCAGGACGGACAACCGAGGTAGTAAGGCAGATCCATCAGATGTACAGGTCGAGGCCCAGCACGTCCGCATCCCAATCGACAAAACCGGCGGTGCTCAGGTAGCTGGCGAGGGCCATCGCTACGCTTTTGCTCATGGCGCGGTGATAAATCATGTCTTGCTGACGGGCGGGCAGATTGGCCAGGCGTTGTGCGGAGGCTTTGGCAGCGCGGGCGGCCAATTGCTCTTCAGTCGGAAATTCCAGCTCGCCGTCGATATCGTCGACGGATTCATCCAGCGCCACATTACCTTTGCGAGGCTTGCGCTTGATGGGGTAGGACTGAGAGGAAAGGCCGTCTATACGCATAATTTCATGCTCGGTATCGATGATGGCAATTTAGCGGCACTTGACCGACTTAGCAAACTGCCGAGTGATAACTAGAACACATAAAGCGCAAAAGGTTTAAAGCGCGGGGTTGGAAACTGACGATTGGCAGAATTTGGAATAAGCCACTGAATTCTGCGTGAGTGCTTTCGTGGCGAGGGAGCTTGCTCCCGCTGGGCTGCGAAGCGGCCCCCACTGGATTATCAGATAAATCGCGGTCGCAAGTTTTGCGACTGCTCCGCAGCCGAGCGGGAGCAAGCTCCCTCGCCACAATAGCCCCCGCCGCTTTGAATGATCAGCGAGCCTTGGGGGTGGCGACTTTGTCGCGCAGGTAAACCGGTTGCGCGTCGTCTGCCGGGATCGACTCGCCACGCTCCCAGGCAAACCGCGCCAGGGTCAGCAGGTCTTCGGCGTGGGGCAGCATGCCGGCGTCGGAGCCAGTGAGGTTGACCGCAATCCGCTCGCCATAACCCCAACCGGTACCGGCACCGAACCACTCACCGCTGGCATCGGCCGGCAATGCCGCGTCTTCCGGCGGCAGTACCGCCTCGACGCCGACCAGACGCATTTCGCCGGCAGTCTGGCGGTAGCAGCCCCAATACACTTCATCCATCCGCGCATCGATGGCCGCCGCAACCTGGCTGACGCCGTGTTCGCGATACGCACGTTGCGCCAGCACCGCCAGGTTCGACACCGGCAGCACCGGGCGATCCAGCGCAAACGCCAGGCCCTGCACCACACCGATGGCAATCCGCACACCGGTGAACGCACCCGGCCCGCGACCGAAGGCAATGGCGTCCACCGCCTGCAGCGTGGTGCCGGCATCGGCCAGCAGTTGCTGGATCATCGGCAGCAGTTTCTGCGCGTGCAGACGCGGGATCACCTCGTAATGGCTCGTGACCTTGCCGTCATGCAGCAAGGCAACGGAGCAAGCTTCGGTCGCGGTGTCCAGGGCCAGCAAGGTGCTCATCGATGTATCCAAAACAGGTGGTGGAAAAAGTGCGTCAGTATAAACAACTACGGCCCGCAAGCGGGCCGTGGATGATGCAGCCGATCAGCTTTTTCAGCTCAGCGCTTCGAGCACCTTGGCAGTGATCGCTTCAACCGAACCAACGCCCGGGATGTGGCTGTACTTCGGCTTGCCGTTGGCAGCGGAGAGCTTCTGGTAGAAGTCCACCAGCGGCTTGGTCTGCGAATGGTAGACCGACAGGCGATGACGCACGGTTTCTTCGGTGTCGTCTTTGCGCTGCACCAGATCGTCGCCGGTAACGTCGTCTTTGCCAGCCACTTTCGGCGGGTTGTAGACGATGTGGTAAACGCGGCCGCTGGCCTCGTGAACGCGACGACCGGCGATACGCTGAACGATTTCTTCGTCTTCAACAGCGATCTCGACCACGGCGTCCAGCTCGACACCGGCAGTTACCAGCGCTTCGGCCTGTGGAATGGTGCGCGGGAAACCGTCGAACAGAAAGCCGTTGGCGCAGTCTGGTTGAGCGATGCGATCCTGCACCAGCGCGATGATCAGGTCATCCGACACCAGGCCGCCGGCATCCATGATGCTCTTGGCTTGAACGCCCAGCGGAGTGCCAGCCTTGACCGCTGCACGCAGCATGTCGCCGGTGGAGATTTGCGGAATGCCGAATTTCTCGGTGATGAACTTAGCCTGAGTACCTTTACCGGCCCCGGGAGCTCCCAGCAGAATGACGCGCATCGATGTGCTCCTCAATTTTTTATATAGAAAACAACGGGATTCGCCTCTTTGGGCCAATCTTAAAAAACGGGTCGTGGCCGCACAAACGGCCAAAGGCTGATCAAGATACACAGCAGGCTGCGCCCACACAAGACGCCAAAAGTCGGAGAAACCGGCGCCCGCCGCGACCTCGCGACGCGGTAACCCAAGTCGCAACCCCATCACTAACTGTCGCCTGACCGCACTTTCTCTCTGTGTACAAAGCGGCACCCGGCCTGTGCACCGGGTGCCTGATGCCAGCGCAAAAACCTTAGCCGGTATTGCGCAACCCGGCGGCAATCCCCGCCACAGACACCAGCAGCGCCTGCTCCACCGGGCTGCCCTGCTCGACATTTTGCTGCCGTGATCGGGCCAACAGCTCGGCCTGCAATAGATGTAGCGGATCAAGATAGGTGTTGCGCAGACGGATGAATTCCAGGGTGTCTGGGCTATGTGCCAGCAGCTGCGACTGCCCGGTCAGACCAAGCACCACCGCACACGCCTGCGACAATAGGTCGCGTAACTGTGCGCCCAACGGCAGCAAGTCCGGCTCGACCAGCCGCTCATCGTACGACAGCGCGACGTCAGCGTCGGCCTTGGCCAGGACCATTTCCAGCATGTCGATGCGCGTGCGGAAAAATGGCCATTGCTCGCGCATCTGCCCCAGCAACTCGCCCTCGCCGCGCTCCAGCGCCTTGCTCAACGCGCTTTCCCAGCCGAGCCACGCCGGCAGCATCAGACGAGTCTGGGTCCAGCCGAAGATCCACGGAATCGCCCGCAGGCTCTCGATCCCACCGGCACGGCGCTTGGCCGGACGGCTGCCAAGGGGCAAGCGCCCCAGTTCCTGCTCCGGTGTCGACTGGCGGAAATACTCGACGAACTGCGGATTTTCACGCACCACGGCGCGATACGCGGCAACGCCATCGGCGGCCAGTTCATCCATCAGGTGCCGCCATTCGGGCGTCGGTGGCGGTGGAGGCAACAACGTAGCTTCGAGCACAGCGGCCAGATACAGATTGAGGTTCTGCTCGGCGATGTCCGGCAGGCCGAATTTGAATCGAATCATTTCACCCTGTTCGGTGGTACGGAAACGCCCCGCCACCGACCCCGGCGGCTGCGACAGAATCGCCGCGTGTGCCGGACCGCCGCCACGGCCCACGGTGCCACCCCGACCATGGAACAACAGCAGTTCGACTTGCTGCTCGCGGCAGATCTCCACCAGCCGCTCCTGCGCGCGATATTGCGCCCACGCCGCAGCGGTGGTGCCGGCGTCCTTGGCCGAGTCGGAATAACCGATCATCACTTCCTGCGGGCCTTGCAGCCTTGCGCGGTAGCCCGGCAACAGCAACAGCCGCTCCATCACCGGCCCGGCGTTGTCGAGGTCGGCGAGGGTTTCGAACAGCGGCACCACGCGCATTGGCCGCAGTACGCCGGACTCTTTCAGCAGCAGTTGCACCGCCAGCACGTCGGAGGCGGCGCCCGCCATCGAGATCACGTAGGAACCCAGCGAGGCGCCCGGTGCGGCAGCGATTTCCTTGCAGGTGGCGAGCACTTCAGCGGTGTCGGCGGACGGCTTGAAATGCGCCGGAAGCAAGGGCCGGCGATTGCTCAATTCACGGGTGAGGAAGCTGATGCGCTGTTCTTCGTCCCAGTCTTCGTAGCGACCGAGGCCGAGGTAGTCGGTGATTTCGGTCATTGCCGAGCTGTGTCGCGTCGAATCCTGACGCACATCGAGGCGCACCAGGAACAGGCCGAAGGTCACCGCCCGGCGCAGACAATCGAGCAACGGCCCATCGGCAATCACGCCCATGCCGCACTCGTGCAGCGAGTTGAAACACAGTTCCAG
This sequence comes from Pseudomonas sp. GM30, assembly GCF_000282275.2. Classification (NCBI taxonomy): domain Bacteria; kingdom Pseudomonadati; phylum Pseudomonadota; class Gammaproteobacteria; order Pseudomonadales; family Pseudomonadaceae; genus Pseudomonas; species Pseudomonas sp. GM30. Next base: position 13,539 of record NZ_AKJP02000028.1, read on the forward strand.
CGGATCGAGCAGATCGCGGTTGTTGTGCAACACATCGGCTGGCGGTGGCGTTGTAGCGCTGAGCGAGGCGTGCGCCCAGTTACGCGTGGCGCGCAGGCGTTCGCGCAATTGCTTGAGCACCGCCCGGTAAGGTTCGGCGCTGTCGCCGGCCTTGGCCTTGAGCGCGTCGCTGGCCTGCTGCATCGACAGCTCGGCGGCCAGGTGATCGACATCGCGCAGGTACAGGTCGGCGGCCATCCAGCGCGCCAGCAACAGCACTTCGCGGGTTACCGCCGCCGTGACATTCGGGTTGCCGTCACGGTCGCCGCCCATCCACGAAGCAAAGCGGATCGGCGCCGCTTCCAGTGGCAAACGCAGGCCCGTCGCTTCATGCAGCGCCTTGTCGGCCTTGCGCATATGGTTGGGAATCGCCTGCCAAAGCGAATGTTCGATCACCGCAAAGCCCCATTTCGCTTCGTCGACCGGGGTTGGCCGGGTGCGGCGGATTTCTTCGGTGTGCCAGGCTTCGGCGATCAGCCGCTGCAGGGTGTTCTGGATCTGTTCGCGCTCGGCGCTGGTCAGGTCGCGATGATCCTGCGCGGCCAGTTGCGCGGCAATCGCGTCGTACTTCTGGATCAGCGTGCGCCGCGCCACTTCGGTCGGGTGCGCGGTCAGCACCAGTTCGATTTCCAGGCGCGCCAGTTGCCGGGCCAGGGATTCGGCGCTGTGGCCTTCATTGCGCAGGCGCGCTAGCAGTTCCGGCAGCACGCGGGACTCGAACGGCGCCGGTTGCGACTCTTCGCGGCGATGAATCAATTGATACTGCTCGGCGATGTTCGCCAGGTTGAGAAACTGGTTGAACGCCCGCGCCACCGGCAGCAGTTCGTCTTCACTCAACTGATTGAGGCTGGCGCTGAGTTCGGCGTCCATCGAGCCACGGCGGTCGGCCTTGGCGCCCTTGCGGATCTGCTCGATCTTGTCGAGAAATTCCTCACCGTACTGGTCACGGATGGTATTGCCCAACAGCTCACCCAACAGGTGAACGTCCTCGCGCAAGCGTGCATCAATATCGGTCATCAGCAGTTCTCCAGCGTTAATCGGGACGGCGCAGAAACGAATGCTTTGCCCAGAGAGTGCCGCTCTACGGCGCTTCTTACAAGCAGACGACGAAGGGACTTTAAACCTTGCGGCTTGAAGCTAGTCTCAACAGTAAGCCGTACAGCGGCTTGCCGCCGGCCCTGCCGGACACTCACCAGATCCTGCCACGAGCAGGTGTGACATGAGGTCATCATGAAAATCCGTGAACTCGCCCAGCATTGGGAAGAAAACGCCAAGGGTCGCCTGACCGACACTGGCTACACGATTCATCTGGACGTCGAGGCCGCCGCGCGATTGGCGGCGATTGCCGAGATGTACCCCAAACGCCACCCGGAAGAACTGCTCGGCGAACTGATCGGCGCCGCGCTCGAAGAGTTCGAGGCGAGCCTGCCGTATGTGAAAGGTTCGACGGTGGTGGCGACTGATGAAGAAGGCGATCCGCTGTATGAAGATGTCGGCCCGACGCCGCGTTTTCTGGCGCTGTCGCGGCGGCATTTGCAGGATTTGTCCACTGCTGCCGGCAAGCAAAAGCACTGACACAACAAAGATCAAACTGTGGGAGCGAGCTTGCTCGCGAATGCGGTATTTCAGCCGACATTGATAGCGACTGATTAACCGCATTCGCGAGCAAGCTCGCTCCCACATTGGCTGCATTGAACTTCAAAAATCGTACACTTCTACCCCGCGCGTACCTCTCCCCGCCTCCAAAGTTCCCGGTTTAGAGCCTTGTCGGTTTGGTCAAAAAAAATTTTGGCGATAGGCCATCTTTTCTGAACTTTTGAAAAACGCCTCCGGTCGGAAGCTGTAACCACGCCTGGAACGAGCGTTTCAAAAACGCGCTTTTACACGACGCTTGCGGCTCCTCGACCAGGATGGATTTTCGGTTTTATCAGGAGTTAAACAATGGAGTTGAAGACCATGAAGACCCAAACCTCGTTCTCCCACCTGCGCGGTCTGAAACTGGCTGCTCTGGCTATCGGTACCAGCTTCGTTCTGGCCGGTTGCGCCGGTAACCCGCCGACCGAGCAGTACGCCGTGACTCAATCGGCCGTCAACAGCGCCGTCAGCGCCGGTGGTACCGAGTTCGCCGCAGTGGAAATGAAGCAGGCTCAGGACAAGCTCAAGCAAGCCGAAATCGCCATGCACGACAAGAAGTATGAACAGGCTCGCACCCTCGCCGAACAAGCCGAATGGGACGCTCGCGTAGCAGAACGCAAGGCTCAGGCTGCCAAGGCCGAACAGGCTGTGAAGGATTCCCAGAAAGGTGTTCAGGAACTGCGTCAGGAAAGTCAGCGCACCGTGCAGTAAGCGCGCATCCCGAATCGCAAAGCTGAAACTTTTATCGATAGAAAGGACGACAAATTATGCGTAAGCAACTGATGATCCCCGCTCTTCTGGCCGCAAGCGTTGCCCTGGCTGCCTGCTCTACTCCGCCTAACCCGAATCTGGAACAGGCGCGCACCAACTACGCCGGCCTGCAGGCCAACCCACAGGCAAGCAAAGTCGCTGCCCTGGAAACCAAGGACGCCAGCGATTACCTGGACAAGGCCGACAAGGCTTATCTGGACAAGCAAGACGCGGCCAAGGTTGACCAACTGGCCTACCTGACCAACCAGCGCGTGGAAGTGGCCAAGCAGACCATCGCCCTGCGCACCGCTGAAAACAATCTGAAGAACGCTGCCGCGCAACGTGCCCAGGCGCGTCTGGACGCTCGCGATCAGCAGATCAAGCAACTGCAGCAGAGCCTGAACGCCAAGCAGACCGATCGCGGTACGCTGGTGACTTTCGGTGACGTGCTGTTCGCCACCAACAAGGCTGATCTGAAATCCAGCGGTCTGGTGAACATCAATAAACTGGCGCAATTCCTTCAGGAAAACCCTGATCGCAAAGTGATCGTCGAGGGTTACACCGACAGCACCGGCGCGGCTTCGTACAACCAGTCGCTGTCCGAGCGTCGTGCCACCTCGGTACAAGTCGCTCTGATCAAGATGGGCGTAGATCCTTCGCGCATCGTGGTGCAGGGTTATGGCAAGGAATACCCGGTTGCCGATAACAGCAGCGTCTCGGGTCGTGCGATGAACCGTCGTGTGGAAGTGACCATTTCCAACGACAACCAGCCAGTGATGCCACGTTCGGCGGTCAGCTCGAACTAAGCATTACGCGGTAACGCAAAAGCCCCGCCTGACTGAGTCAGGCGGGGCTTTTTTCATACACGAACACAAAACCCTGTAGGAGTAAGCCTGCTCACGATAGCTGTCTGACATTCAATATTTATGTTGGCTGACACACCGCTATCGCGAGCAGGCTCACTCCTACAATAGACCGGGTTATGGTTCGAGTTTCTGCGGCGTTTCCTGGCCCATGCAGCGCACGGCTTTTTTCTGCGCATTGATCAGCACCCCGGTCAGGCCTTTCTGCTCGGTGTCGAACAGCACCAGCACGCCATCGATGCATTGCGCCACTTGCGGCGCCGGGTCCAGCGAAACTTTGTAGTCTTCGCCCGGTACGGTTTTGAGCATGGTGAATTCGTTGAGCAGCAGCGCATCCTCGGGTTTGGCGAAGTGCAGGTAGCCGTAGTACCACAGCGCCCCGACCGTGCCGAGGATGCTGCAGATACCGGTGATGATCAGCGGGATGGCGTTACGTTCTTCAGTCATTGCGGATTCTCATCTTCAGAATTCGGGGGTTGCGGATAATTCGGGATCTCGCCGAGGCGGCGCAGGCCGTTGAAATGTTCGGGATCTTCCAGATAGCGCAGCATCACCTGGCGCCAGACAGGGTCGCCGAAGGTCTGCACGTGGCCGCCGCGGGTCAGCTGCAGCACGCGCGGTGGCGGCGCCGCCTGATACAGGCGGATGGCGTTGGACATTGGCACCAGCGGGTCATCGATGCTGTGAAAGATCAGTTTCGGCACGCCCGTGAGCTGCGGCATCGAGTTGATCGCACTGTCGCCATCCGGCACCAGCCACGACAGCGGCACCTGAAACGGCCAGGTCAGCCATGAGGTGCTGAGGGCGTACTGGCCGACGCTGCGGTAACTGGCGGGCACACCGTCGAGTACGAAGGCCTTGAGTTGCTTCTGCCGCTCGGGGTGCTGCACCAGCCAATGCACGGCCATCGAACCACCGAGGCTCTGGCCGAGCAGGATCAGCGGTTTGCCTTTGACCTCTGGCGCCTTGTCGAGCCAGGCGAACGCAGCGTCGATGTCCTGATAGATCGCCGGCAGACTCGGTTTGCCCTCGGACAAGCCATAGCCGCGATAGTCCACCAGCAGCACCTGATAACCGTTTTTCGGCAACCACCAACTGCCGCCCAGGTGCATCGGCAGATTGCCGCCGTTGCCGTGCAGGTGCAGGACTGTGCCTTTGACCTCGACCCCGGGTTTGGCCGGTAGCCACCAAGCGTTCAGCTTCAAGCCATCCGCCGTGACCAGTGTGACGGTGCGGTATTCGAGTTTGGCTTTTTCCGGGGTGAAGATCTGGCCCGGTTCGGGGTAGAACAACAGCGAACTGCAACCACCGAGGGTCAGGAGCAGGCAAAGGATGCCGAGGATTCTCATCCGGTGAAACCTCGCAGAATTCGAATTGGAATACAGTCAAAAACTGTAGGAGTGAGCCTGCTCGCGATAGCGGTGTGCCAGTCGATATTTATGTTGATTGACACACCGCTATCGCGAGCAGGCTCACTCCTACAAAGGGTTTGTGTGTGGTCTACAGGATATTGGAGTAATCCGCCTCGATCCGGTCCAGGCTCAGGTGATTGAGGAAGTTGGAGAAGCACATCCACGCCGACAGCGCGTTCATGTCGCGGAACTGTTCCGGCAGGTATTTCGGCGGCACCACCAGACCTTCATCGACCAACTGCCGCAGGGTACGCATGTCCTCCAGCGTGGTCTTGCCGCAGAACAGCAGCGGCACCTGCTCGAGCTTGCCCTTACGCACGGCCAACTGAATGTAGTTGTAAACCATGATAAAGCCCTTGAGGTAGGACAAGTCTTTGGTGAATGGCAGACCGGTCGGCGTCGAACCACGGAACACCCGGCTGGCGTTACCGTAGCTTTCGGCCATTTCGAAGCCCTGCTCGCGGAAGAATTCGAACACCTGCAAAAAGTCCGCGCCCTCCTCGACCATGTGAATGGCGCGGGTGCGGTTGGTCAGTTTGCGCAGGCGACTCGGGTAGGAGGCGAAGGTGATGATTTCCATCAGGATCGCCAGGCCTTCCTGAGTCACCGTCGACGACGGCGGGCCTTTGGACAGGAAGGTGCAGATCGGCTGGTTCAAGCCGTTGAGCGTGGTGCCGACATGCACCAGACCTTCGTGGACTTCCAGTGCACGCACGTCGCGGTCGTTGAACAGCGCGTCGGTGCGGATCTTGATGTAGTCGGCGCCCGCCGCCGCGTCGGCGACGATGCCGTCGGACTCGAACACCCGGATGGTTTCCTCGGCCTCGCCAAACACCTTGTTCAAGCGGGTTTGCAGCAGGTGCACGGCATCCTTGGCGGTGAGGATCTTCGGTTCGTCCTTCAGGTCGCCACGGCCATCGATGTTGTTCAGGTAGTCGGACATCATCAGGCCGAGGTCGGCCAGGGTCGGGTCGCCGGCGTGGAACGCATCGGAGGCGGCGCCGTATAGCTCCTGGGAGATCAGGCCGAAATCCTCGGTGCCGCGCGCTTCGAGCATGCGCACCACCATGCGGTATTCCTTGCACATGCGCCGCATGATCTGCCCGACCGGGTTGAACTGGCCGAGCTGGCGGGTGATGTCGCGCTCGATGTTCTGGAATTCCAGTTTGACCTTGCTCGAATCGAAGGACAGCGGCCGATTGAGGTAGTAGTCGCGATCCACCGCCGGCATTTCCTTGCCCTTGGCCTTGAGAAAGCCCTTGCGGATGTTCTCGTCCCACTTCACCGCATCGAGCACGCGGATCGGCGTCTGCGCCAGCACAATGCGATCGGACAGCGTGCGTATCGTCTGCTGGTAATCGTCCACCCGAAACTCCTGTAGAAAACTGAATTATTTGGCGCGGGCCTGGCGCTGATAGCGCGCGGCCTCGACGAAGACATCGGAATTGGCCGGATCGTCGAGGTAAGCAAAGACCTTGTCGAGGCTGCTGTCGACCTGCACGCCGTCGCCGTCGTCCTCGGTCTGGAAAGCCTTGCCGTCGAGGGTTTGCTGTTTGATCGCCTGATTGATCTGTTCGAGGTCGAGGTTGTACACCACCAGCTCGTGTTTGTCGGTGAGTTCGAAACCGGCGATGGTGTATTGGCCACCGTAACGCGCCGGCACTTTCGCTGACAGGTACCAACGACTGCCATGGCGCGACACGGTGAACGGGTACGCCTCGCGCTCGTGAGGCCGGGCCTTGAACCAGGTGATGGCCTGATAGCGATCGTGGCCGACGCGGCTCAGCTCAAGGCTCATCGGCTCGCCCCAGGCGTTGGTGCTCGACCACGTGCCCAGCAGGCCCTTGGGCGCCGGGTCAGTGGCAGGCAGCGGATCCTTGAAGGTCACCAGACAGCCACTGAGCAGCAGGAACGACAAGGCGATCAGCACGCCACGCCAGGCTTTCATTCAACACTCCCTATGAACATATCCCGCCCTGACGATCACCACTTTCACTTGTAGGAGTGAGTCTGCTCGCGATAGCGGAGTGTCAGCCAACGGGGATGTTGAATGTCAGACAGCTATCGCGAGCAGGCTCACTCCTACAAGGTATTGAGTCAGACCGAGGCCAGGACCAGATGCATATACCGCGTCAGAATCCCGAGCATGTCCTGTTCGGCCAATGGCTCGGCGTCGTTGAGCAGGCCCTGATATTCCATCCGTCCGATAATCGCCGTCAACACCTTGGCATCCTGCTGCGGTTCACGCGAGCCCAGCACCTGGAACAACTGGCAGGTGCCCTGCAGCAGAATCTGCTGATGCGAGCGCACCAGATCCGCCAGCCGCGGGTTAAGCAGCGCTTCCTGGCGGAACGCCTGCTCGGCCATCAGGTGCTCGCGACGATTGACCAGTTGCCGGTGCACATAGTCAGCCATCAGCCGCGCGATGTCGTCCGCCAGTTGCGAGCGCGACTCGGGGCTGCCGTCACCACTGACGACCATCTCGCGCAGCAGGCCTTCGTTGTTGATCCACAGCTTGGCCATGTAGGCCGCGCTGCGTTCGACGTATTGGGCGAAGGTATCGGTGAGCAAGTCATCGATATCCTTGAAGTAATAAGTGGTGGCCGACAGCGGCACACCGGCCTCGGCCGCCACGGCCCGATGGCGCACGGCGCGCACGCCGTCACGCACGACAATGCGCATCGCCGCGTCGAGAATGTCCTGTCGACGCTGCTCACTGCCCTGTCGGCTGGCCTTGCGGCCCTGGTACTGAACACTTTCAGCGACCGCAGTGGCGATACCCGCTGCACCTTCTTGAGCGATTGCAACCATCACGACTGGACTTCCTCTGCTATTGCAAAATTAACCAATTGATACATTTGTACCAGACAGGCAATAAAAAGCCGCCTGTTTTAGGCGGCTTTTTAACTGAAACGTTTACGCTTGCGGTCGCATGTGCGGGAACAGGATCACATCGCGGATCGACGGCGAGTTGGTCAGCAACATCACCAGACGGTCGATGCCGATACCCTCACCGGCCGTTGGCGGCATGCCGTACTCCAGCGCACGCACGAAGTCGGCGTCGTAGTGCATGGCTTCGTCGTCGCCGGCGTCCTTGTCGGCCACCTGCGCCATAAAGCGCTCGGCCTGGTCTTCCGCGTCGTTCAACTCGGAGTAGGCGTTGGCGATTTCACGGCCGCCGATGAACAGCTCGAAACGATCGGTGACGTTCGGGTTCTCGTCGTTGCGACGGGCCAGCGGCGACACTTCGAACGGGTACTGGGTGATGAAGTGCGGCTGCTCCAGCTTGTGCTCGACCAGCTCTTCGAAAATCATCACCTGCAGCTTGCCCAGACCTTCGAAGCCCAGCACCTTGGCGCCGGCCTTCTTGGCGATGGCGCGCGCCTTGTCGATGTCGTTCAGGTCATCGGCGGTCAGCTCAGGGTTGTACTTGAGGATCGAGTCGAACACCGACAGACGGGCAAACGGTTCGCCGAAGTGGAACACCTTGTCGCCGTACGGCACGTCGGTGCTGCCCAGCACCAGCTGTGCCAGTTCACGGAACAGCTCTTCGGTCAGGTCCATGTTGTCTTCGTAGTCGGCGTAAGCCTGGTAGAACTCCAGCATGGTGAATTCAGGATTGTGACGAGTCGAAACGCCTTCGTTACGGAAGTTGCGGTTGATCTCGAACACTTTCTCGAAACCGCCAACCACCAGACGCTTCAGATACAGCTCTGGGGCGATACGCAGGAACATTTCCATGTCCAGCGCGTTGTGGTGGGTTTCGAACGGCTTGGCTGCGGCGCCGCCAGGAATGGTCTGCAGCATCGGCGTTTCGACTTCGAGGAAGTCGCGCTTCATCAGGAAGCTGCGGATGTGCGCGATCACTTGCGAGCGTACGCGGAAGGTCTGGCGTACTTCTTCGTTGACGATCAGGTCAACGTAACGCTGACGGTAGCGCTGTTCGGTGTCGGTCAGGCCGTGGTGCTTGTCCGGCAGCGGGCGCAGCGACTTGGTCAGCAGGCGCACGTGGGTCATTTCGACGTACAGGTCGCCCTTGCCGGAACGCGCCAGGGTGCCTTCGGCGGCAATGATGTCGCCCATGTCCCAGGTCTTGACGGCGGCCAGGGTGTCTTCGGACAGGGTTTTACGGTTGACGTAGACCTGGATGCGACCGGTCATGTCCTGGATCACCATGAACGAGCCACGGTTGAGCATGATGCGACCGGCAACCTTGACCGGGATTGCAGCCTCGGCCAGCTCTTCCTTGGTCTTGTCCGCGTATTTCTTCTGCAGGTCTTCGCAGTAGTTTTCGCGGCGGAAGTCGTTCGGGAAGGCGTTGCCCTTGGCGCGCTCGGCAGCCAGCTTTTCCTTGCGCAGGGCGATCAGGGAGTTTTCTTCCTGTTGCAGGGCTTGCGGGTCGAGTTGTTGGTCGCTCATGTCTTCAGATATTCCATCAGGTTCGTTGCCCCCGGGCCTGGCGGCCCGGGAATCGCCAGCTGAGCTGGCTCCTACAGGGATCGCATTGCATCAGCGACCCTGTGTGCGTCTTTTACAGCCCCGATTTCAGGCTGGCTTCCAGGTATTCGTCGATGTCGCCGTCGAGCACCTTGTCGCAGTCGCTGCGTTCGATGTTGGTGCGCAGATCCTTGATCCGCGACGCGTCGAGCACGTACGAACGGATCTGGTGACCCCAGCCGATGTCCGACTTGGTGTCTTCCAGCGCTTGCGACGCGGCGTTGCGCTTCTGCATTTCCTGCTCGTACAACTTGGCCCGCAGCATTTTCATGGCGGTGTCCTTGTTGGCGTGCTGGGAACGTTCGTTCTGGCAGCTGACCACGGTGTTGGTCGGTACGTGGGTGATACGTACGGCCGAGTCGGTGGTGTTTACGTGCTGACCACCGGCACCGGAGGAACGATAGGTGTCGATCCGCAGGTCTGCCGGGTTGATTTCGATTTCGACCTTGTCGTCGATCTCTGGCGAGACGAAAACGGCGGAAAACGAGGTGTGGCGACGGTTGCCAGAGTCGAACGGGCTCTTGCGTACCAGACGGTGCACGCCGATCTCGGTGCGCAGCCAGCCAAAGGCGTATTCACCCTTGATGTGCACGGTCGCGCCTTTGATACCGGCGACTTCACCGGCCGACAGTTCCATGATGGTCGCGTCAAAACCGCGTTTGTCGGCCCAGCGCAGGTACATGCGCAGCAGGATGTTGGCCCAGTCCTGGGCCTCGGTACCGCCGGAGCCGGCCTGGATGTCCAGGTAGGCGTTGTTCGGGTCCATCTCGTGGCTGAACATGCGGCGGAATTCAAGCTTGGCCAGTGACTCTTCAAGCCCTTGAAGCAGTTCAACGACGTCGTTTACCGCGCCTTCGTCGTTTTCTTCAACGGCCATGTCGAGCAGCTCGCGGGAATCGGCCAGACCGCTGGACAGCTCATCCAGGGTGTCGACGATCTGCGCCAGCGATGCTCGCTCGCGGCCCAGTTCCTGGGCGTATTCAGGTTTGTTCCAGACTGCAGGATCTTCAAGCTCGCGATTGACTTCGATCAGACGCTCATGCTTTTGATCGTAGTCAAAGATACCCCCGAATAGTTTCGGAGCGCTCGGACAGGTCCTTGATGGTGTTCAGGATCGGGTTGATTTCCATGACGGGCAGCACTCGTTGGCGAACTTTTGAAAGCCGGCGAGTATAACGTAATCAGGCTGTCACGGCAGCCCGTCTGGCGGCTGTTACGCCGAATCGATTGACATTGGCTCGGCGCACTTTTCAATGTGGGAGCGAGCTTGCTCGCGAAGGCGGCGTGCCAGGCAACATCAATGTCGACTGTCCGGCCGCTTTCGCGAGCAAGCTCGCTCCCACAGTGATTTGCGGTGCCCGGGGGTTATTCGATGCCGACCTGGTTACGGCCATTGTTCTTCGCCAGGTACAACCCGCGATCCGCCGCCGAAATCAGCAGCCGGCAATCGCTGCCCGCCTGCGGCACCATGGTCGCCAGGCCGATGCTGATGGTCAGGCTCGCCCCTTCGCTCGGGGTGTTGTGCGGAATCTTCAGCGCCGCCACCGTCTGGCGCAGTTTCTCCGCCACCAGGCGTGCGCCGCCCGGCGAGGTGTTCGGCAGCACCAGCGCAAACTCTTCACCGCCGTAGCGTGCCGGCAGGTCCGACGGGCGGGCGCTGGCGTCGCGGATCGCGGTGGCGACCTTGCGCAGCGCTTCGTCGCCCTCGACGTGGCCAAAGCTGTCGTTGTAGGACTTGAAGTAATCGACGTCGATCATCAGCAACGACAACTGGCTCTGGTCGCGCAGCGAGCGGCGCCATTCCAGCTCCAGGTACTCGTCGAAGTGCCGGCGGTTGGACAGTCCGGTCAGCCCATCGGAGTTCATCAGCCGTTGCAGCACCAGGTTGGTATCGAGCAACTGCTGCTGACTGACGCGCAACGCCCGATACGCCGCATCCCGCTGCAACAGGGTCATGTACGAGCGCGAGTGGTAACGGATGCGCGCCACCAACTCGATGGTGTCCGGCAGTTTCACCAGATAGTCGTTGGCCCCGGCGGAGAACGCCGCACTCTTGATCAGCGGGTCTTCCTTGGTCGACAGCACGATGATCGGGATGTCCTTAGTTGCCGGGTGATTGCGGTATTCGCGCACCAGGCTCAGGCCGTCGAGGCCGGGCATCACCAGGTCCTGCAGAATCACCGTCGGCTTGATCCGTACCGCCTGGGCGATGGCCTGGTGCGGGTCGGAGCAGAAGTGGAAGTCGATGTTCTCTTCATTCGACAGCCCACGGCGCACGGCTTCGCCGATCATCGCCTGATCGTCCACCAACAACACCATGGCGGCGTTTTCGTCGGTTTTAATGTCGTCGATCTGTAAATCATTCATGGGCGGTCACCTGAGTACTGCGGGGGCCAGGATTGCGGAATAGCCTGTTCATTTGGGGAAAACCTCCAGCAACCGTGGCGCTATCTTTTCCAGTGGACGGATTTCGACGGCCGCATCGATCGCCGCTGCGGCCTTGGGCATGCCGTACACCGCACTGCTTTGCTGATCCTGCGCGATGGTCAGATAACCCTGCTGGCGCATGAGCTTAAGCCCTTGCGCCCCGTCGCGTCCCATCCCGGTCAATAAAACCCCGATGGCATCGCCATTCCAATAGCTGGCGACACTTTCGAAAAACACGTCGATCGAGGGTCGGTAGATCTCGTTGACCGGCTCGGCGGTGTAGGCCAGCGTGCCGTTTTTCAATAAACGAATATGGTGGTTGGTGCCGGCCAGCAGCACCGCGCCGGCCTGCGGTGGCTCGCCTTCGCGGGCCAGGCGTACATCGAGGCCGCTGGCGCTGGCCAGCCATTCGGCCATGCCTGCGGCGAACACCTGATCCACATGCTGCACCAGCACGATGGCCGCCGAGAAATGGCGTGGCAGGCCCTTGAGCAGGACTTCCAGCGCTGCCGGTCCGCCGGCAGACGAGCCGATCGCCACCAGCCGCTTGCACGATGCCGAACTGCGGTGGGGCGTCGGCACCGGACGCGAGCGCGGGGTTTTCTCGCCGATCAGCCAGCCGATGTTGAGGATCTTGCGCAGCAACGGCGCCGCCGCTTCCTGGGCGTTCCCCGCACCAATGGCCGGGGTATCGACCACATCCAGCGCGCCGTGGCCCATGGCTTCGAAGACCCGGTGCACGTTCTGCTGGCGGTCGACCGTGACGATGACGATCGCGCACGGGGTTTCGGCCATGATCCGCCGGGTCGCTTCGACGCCATCCATCACCGGCATGATCAGGTCCATCAGGATCAGATCCGGCGTGTTTTCGGCGCACAGACGCACCGCCTCGGCGCCGTTGTTGGCGACCCAGACCACCTGATGCGCCGGCTCGAAGGCCAGCGCACGGCGCAAAGCCTCCACCGCCAGGGGCATGTCGTTGACGATTGCGATTTTCATGCCCGCGCTCCTCCAATGAGCTCAACCACTGCATCAAGCAGGGCGTCGTCATGAAAACTGGCCTTGGCTAAATAATAGTCGGCGCCAGCGTCCAGTCCACGACGCCGGTCCTCTTCACGATCCTTGTACGAGACCACCATCACCGGCAGCGATTGCAGGCGGTTGTCGCGGCGCAACAGGGTGACCAGTTCGATGCCGTCCATGCGCGGCATGTCGATGTCGGTGATGAGCAAATCGAAGTCCTCCGAACGCAAGGCGTTCCAGCCGTCCATACCGTCCACCGCGACCGCCACGTCGTAGCCGCGATTGAGCAGCAACTTGCGTTGCAACTCGCGCACGGTCAGCGAGTCGTCGACCACCAAAATCCGTTTGCGCACCACTTCGGCGGCCTGATTGCCATGGCGGGCAATACGCTCCAGACGCCCGGTGTTGAGCAGTTTGTCCACCGAGCGCAGCATGTCTTCGACATCGACGATCAGCACTACCGAACCGTCGTCGAGCAAGGCTCCGGCGGAAATGTCCTGCACCTTGCCCAGCCGCTCATCCAGCGGCAGCACCACCAGCGTGCGCTCGCCGACAAACCGCTCGACCGCCACCCCGTAGACCGAATCACGCTCGCGAATCACTACGACTTTGAGGGTTTCGCCGCTGCTCTGACTGGCCGGACGATTCAGCAACTGACTGGCCGCGACCAGCCCGACGTGTCGACCTTCATGCCAGAAATGCTGACGGCCCTCGATCTGCACAATGTCCTGTGGCTCCAGATCACACATGCGCTCGATATGCGCCAGCGGAAACGCATAAGCCTCCTCGCCGACTTCCACCACCAGACTGCGCACCACCGACAGGGTCAGCGGTACTTCCAGATGAAAGCGGCTGCCCTCGCCCGCCGTCTGCTCCAGCACCACCGCGCCGCGCAGTTGTCGCACCATATGCTGCACCGCATCAAGACCGACGCCACGCCCGGACACTTCGGTGACCGTGTCGCGCAGGCTGAAACCCGGCAGAAAGAGGAACGTCAGCAACTCTTCTTCGCTCAACTGCGCCGCCGTCTCGGCGGGCGACAGCTGACGCTCGACAATGCTGCGGCGGACCTTTTCCAGATCGACGCCATTGCCGTCATCGCTCAATTCCAGCACCAGCAAACCGGCCTGATGCGAAGCACGCAGGCGGATCAGGCCCTCTTCTGTCTTGCCCTTGAGCAGACGTTGTTCCGGGGTTTCGATGCCGTGGTCGACCGCGTTGCGCAGCAGATGGGTCAGCGGCGCTTCGAGTTTTTCCAGTACGTCGCGATCGACCTGGGTCTTCTCGCCTTCGATCTCCAGCCGCACCTGTTTGCCGAGGCTGCGCCCCAGGTCCCGAACCATGCGTACCTGACCGGTGAGCACATCGGCGAACGGACGCATGCGGCAGGCCAGCGCGGTGTCGTAGAGCACTTGCGCGCGCTGGCTGGCTTGCCAGGCGAACTCGTCGAGCTCGGCGTTCTTTTCCGCGAGCAATTGCTGGGATTCGGCCAGCAGGCGCCGCGCGTCTTCAAGGGCTTCCTGGGCTTCGAGGCTCAGCGCATGTTCCTTGAGATGCACATTGAGGCTTTCCAGCGCCCGCAGACCATTGTTCTGCATGCGTTTGAGGCGCTGCATGGTTGCCAGATGCGGTTTGAGGCGCTGGGTTTCGACCAGCGATTTACTCGACAGGTCGAGCAGGCTGTTCAGGCGTTCGGCGGTGACCCGCAACACGCGCTCGCCACCCTCGGTGGTGCGCTTGTTCTTGCGCGGGGCCGGGTCGGAGGTTTCCAACGGTGTTTCGATCGATGGCGCCGGGGTTTCAATCGGCGCAGGCGGCGGCGCCTGCATCTGCAATTCGGCCATCGGCGGCGGCGCGACTGCGGGCGCTGCCGAAGGGTCAAGCAGGCGCCCCATCAACGCCACATACGCTTCGATGTCCGGCGCTTGCGGAGCATTGGCCGGTGTGGCGATGCGCATCAACAGATCGGTGCCCTGCAACAACGCATCGATGTGCTCGGGACGCAGCAACAGCCGCCCTTCCTGGGCGCTGACCAGGCAATCTTCCATCACGTGGGCGACGCTGACACCGCTGTCGATCCCGACGATCCGTGCCGCGCCCTTGAGCGAGTGGGCCGCACGCATGCACGATTCCAGATAGTCGGCCTGAGTCGGGTTACGCTCCAGCGCCAGCAGCCCGCTGCTGAGCACCTGGGTCTGGGCTTCGGCTTCAAGGCTGAACAGCTCCAGCAGCGAGGCGTCGCGCATTTGCTCGGGGGTCATGTGAGGCTCCGGGTCACGGCGGACAGCAGCTGTTCTTCATCCAGCCAACGCAGGCTGCGCCCGCGGAATTGCAAAACGCCACGGGTGTATTTGGCGCTGGCCGTGCTGTTGTGTTCACCGCCGGCACGTGACGCGGCGTCGAGAATTTTTTCATCGATGGCATGGATGCCGTCGACCTCGTCCACCGGCACCACCACCGGTCCACCGTGGGCGGCGATGATCAGCATGCGCGGCATGATCCGCGCGCCGGTGGCCGGTGCGGCATTGCCGTCCAGATCAAGCAGTTCGACCAGCGACAGGCACGCCACCAGCGCCCCGCGCACGTTCGCCACGCCGAGCAAGGCCCGCGAGCGCTGGTGCGGCAGCGAGTGGATCGCCTGCAGCGGCGCCACTTCCACCAGACTGCGAGTCGCCAGTCCCAGCCATTCTTCGCCGAGGCGGAACATCAGCAGCGAACGGGTTTTCACATCGGTTTCGACCGCCACGGCGACCGGATCGCGTTCGTCCTGCTGCAATGCATAACGGTCCAGCAGGCGCGTGGCGGCGGCGGAATACACCGCGCAGTTGCGGCAATGAATGTGCTCGGCCAGCAACGGGCACGACTTGTCGCCATGAATACCGATACGGTTCCAGCAATCATCGATGGCCCGGGCGTCTTCGTGGGTGACGTTCAAGGTGTCGGACGGGATCATCGTTTACGCTCACTGTCGGCGGTGCGGCCGCTGCGGGCGGCGCGTTCCTGCAATCGTCTGGCACCGGCGCTGTCACCCTGGGCCTGCAGCAAGGCGGCCAGGTGCATCAGCGCTTCGGGATGCTGCGGCTCAAGGTACAAGGCCTTGCGGTAATGACCCTGGGCTTCGAGCGCGGCGCCGGCCACGTCGCTGAGCAGACCGAGCCAGTAGAACACCTGCGCCACTGGCTCGTGACTGCGCAGATACTGCTCGCACGCCGCGCGGGCCTCGGCGCTTTTGCCTTCGTTGGCCAGCGCAGCGATGTTGGCGAGCAAGGCAGTCGCGTCCGGGTTGGCGCTTTTGCTGCTGACAGGCAACGGAGCAACGCTGGCAAACGGACGTGGACGCACCGGCGGTGGCAGCGGCGGCGGACTGCGCAACGGTTGGCGCACCGGCAAAGGGGTTGGGGTCGGCAATGCCACAGGTTCGGGCATGGGTTCAGCGTGTCGACTGAAGGCAAACGACTGCGGGATGCCGATCGAGCGCATGCCCAGGCGCCCGAGCAGACTGCCCTCGGCCGGGCCGATGAACAACACGCCATCAACGTGCGTCAGACGCTTGAGCACTTCGAAGACTTGCTTCTGCGTCGGCTGGTCGAAATAGATCAGCAGGTTGCGGCAAAACACGAAATCGAACGGCGGCTCACCCGCCAGCAGCGTCGGATCCAGCACATTGCCGGCCTGCAGGCGCACCTGCTCACGCACCGCTTCGCTGACCCGATGGCCGTCCTGCTCGGCCGTGAAATGACGTTCGCGAAAATCCAGATCCTGCCCCCGAAACGAATTCTTGCCGTACAGCGCCCGTCGCGCCTTGTCCACCGACAGCGGACTGACGTCCATGCCATCGACCTTGAACTGATGCGGCTTGAGCCCGGCATCGAGCAAGGCCATGGCAATCGAATAGGGTTCCTCGCCGGTCGAGCACGGCAGGCTGAGGATGCGCAGCGCACGCATGTTGTTCAATTCGTCCAGCCGCTTGCGCGCCAGTTTGCCGAGGGTGGCGAAGGATTCCGGATAACGGAAAAACCAGGTCTCGGGGACGATCACCGCTTCGATCAACGCCTGCTGTTCGTCCCGCGAACCTTGCAGCAGTTGCCAGTATTCATCGCTGTGCGCCGCCTGCGAGAGCGTGGTGCGTTGGCGCACCGCGCGCTCGATGATCGCCGGCCCCACCGAAGTGACATCCAGGCCGATGCGTTCCTTGAGGAAATCGAAAAAACGCTGGTCGCTGCTCATGGCTGCGCCTCGAGTGGCGCCGGGAACAGCAGGCTGCGCACCGCGTCATCCAGCAGGTCGTTGACCCGGACCCATTGCACCAGCCCGTGGGCATCTTCGCGCACCGGGCCGAGGTACGGCGCCTGACGATTGTCCAGACCGTAAGGCTGAAAATCCTCGGGATTGCAGCGCAGGGTGTCGGTCGCCTGCTCAAGGATCAGCCCGAGCCAGCGCGACGGCTGCCGTTCATCCGGACGGTAATGCACCAGCACCAGCCGCGTACTGGTGCGCGCCTCGGCGGGATGGCCGAAGGTCAGCGCACTGAGATCGATCACCGGCACCACCGTGCCGCGATAGGCGAACACCCCGGCGACCCACTTCGGCGCCTGGGCAATCGGCTTCAATGGCAGGCGCGGCAGCACTTCCGCCACCTCGGTGGCGCGCAAGGCGTAACGCTCGCTGCCGATGCGAAACAGCAGGAACAACGCCTGCTTCGCCACGGGCGCAGCGCTGCGTTTGGCGGTGATTTCGCTCATCAGACTTTGAATCGCGAAACGCCGCTGCGCAGCCCGACGGCCACCTGGCTCAGTTCGTCAATGGCGAAACTGGCCTGACGCAGCGACTCGACGGTCTGACTGCTGGCATCGCCCAACTGCACCAGCGCATGGTTGATCTGTTCGGCACCGGTGGCCTGAGCCTGCATGCCTTCGTTGACCATCAACACCCGCGGCGCCAGCGCCTGCACCTGATGGATGATCTGCGACAGCTGTTCGCCGACCTGTTGCACCTCGGCCATGCCACGGCGCACTTCTTCGGAGAACTTGTCCATGCCCATCACGCCGGCAGACACCGCCGACTGGATCTCGCGGACCATCTGTTCGATGTCGTAAGTGGCGACGGCGGTCTGATCCGCCAGACGCCGCACTTCGGTGGCGACCACGGCAAAACCGCGACCGTATTCGCCGGCCTTCTCGGCCTCGATGGCGGCGTTGAGCGACAGCAGGTTGGTCTGGTCGGCGACCTTGACGATGGTCACCACCACCTGATTGATGTTGCCGGCCTTCTCGTTGAGGATCGCCAGTTTGGCATTGACCAGATCGGCCGCGCCCATTACCGAGTGCATGGTGTCTTCCATGCGCGCCAGGCCTTGCTGGCCGGAACCGGCAAGCACCGAGGCCTGATCGGCGGCGGTGGACACTTCGGTCATGGTGCGCACCAGATCCCGCGAGGTGGCGGCGATTTCCCGTGAAGTCGCGCCGATTTCGGTGGTGGTGGCCGCAGTTTCGGTAGCAGTAGCCTGTTGTTGTTTGGAGGTGGCCGCAATCTCGGTCACCGAAGTGGTCACCTGCACCGAGGAGCGCTGGGCCTGGGACACCAGCGAAGTCAGCTCGGTCATCATGTCATTGAAGCCGGTTTCCACCGCGCCGAACTCGTCCTTACGGTCCAGATTGAGACGGCTGCTCAGGTCGCCGGTACGCATGATTTCGAGGATCTTCACGATGCGGTTCATCGGCGCCATGATCGCGCGCATCAGCAGCAGACCGCAGGCACCGGCCGCCAGCACGGCCACCAGCAGCGAGACGAACATGCTGACCTTGGCCGCCGCCACCGCTTCGTCGATGTTGGCCATGGCCTGATCAGCGACCCGTTTGTTCTCGCCGATGATGTCGTTGAGTTTCATGCGGCCGGTGTACCAGGCCGGGGTCAGCTTCTCGGTGAACAGCTTGACCGCCTCGGCTTCGAGATTGCGCTTGTGCAGATCGAGTACCTGATCCTGGATCTGCATGTAGGTGTCGTGATCCTTCTCGAACGCGGCGAACTCGACCCGGTCTTCGTCGGTGGTGACGGTGTTGCGGTAGTTGGCCATCTGCTCTTGCAGGCGCGTCTCGAACGCCTTGTAGTCCGCCGCGTCTTCGCTGCTGATGCCCTGCCCTTCCTTGAGGCCGAGCAGTTCCTGGGTCTGCAGATAGCTGTCAACCCACGCCCCGCGGATCATCGAGCTGTAATAGACGCCGGGAACCGCGTCGTCACGCACGCTGCTTTCACTGGCCTCGATCTTGAGCAAGCGTGAATACGAGACAACGACCATCAGCAACATGATCGCGATAATCACCGCAAAGCTCGCCAAAATGCGTTGGCGCAACGTCCAGTTCTTCACAGTGATTCCTCGTGCCTAAGTCGAAATGCGGGGAGTATAGCCGAGGGCGGTGTTTCATTTATAAGACGCTTTTTAACCCTCGGGCCGGCCCGACTTGGTTCGCGGGAAGGCTCTGGGGTGGGACTGTCCGACAATCTGGGGCTGGCGTGCCAGTGATGGAACGGCAAAAAGGGGCGCTGGTTCGGTCATTTGCGGCCCTCGACATCTCGCCAAGTAATGGCAATGCGCCTTTATGCGCAACTTCTTGCGCACTTGATCGCGTTTTTTCGCTACTCGAATTGCTACAGAGCCCGTGTGCCGGAGCCTGTAGCCGAGTGCGCAACTTCTTGCACACCACTGCGCAAGAAGTTGCGCACTTTTAGCCTTATTTTGGCATGAAACATCTTGAAACATGAGCTTTAGAGCAGTTTAACCCCCGTATCACGGAGACTTTGGCAAACCTGGCACGCTCCTTGATAACAGTCAGGCACCCACCGAGCGATTTCGCCCCGGGCACCCTAAATTTATCCGCAAGGAGAGCACCCCATGGCAACACCAGCGTACATGTCGGTTACCGGCGAAAAACAAGGCCTGATCACTGCCGGCGCCTTCACCGCCGACTCCGTTGGCAACACCTACCAGGAAGGCCACGAAGACCAGGTCATGGTTCAGGCTTTCAGCCACGACGTGATCATCCCGCGTGACCCACAATCCGGTCAGCCAACCGGTCAGCGCGTGCACAAGCCAGTGATCATCACCAAGGTCTACGACAAGGCTTCGCCTCTGCTGCAAGCTGCTCTGACCTCCGGCGAGCGCATGAGCGAAATCGTTATCCAGTGGTACCGTACTTCTGCTCAAGGTACTCAAGAGCACTACTACACCACCAAACTGGAAGACGCGATCATCGTCGCCATCAACAACAAAATGCACAACTGCCAGGATCCAGGCAACTCGCACTTCACCCACCTGGAAGAAGTGCAGTTCACCTATCGCAAAATCACCTGGACCCACGAAGTATCCGGTACTTCGGGTTCCGATGACTGGCGTGCTCCAGTCGTTTAATTACGGCTGATCGTTACAAGCATCGACCAGCCCTGCTGGTCGATGTTGTTTACGCCCCTCCAGAATTTCGCGTGCGTTGAACCGCCTTGCGGTTGTCGACGAACGCCGCTGTACAGCACGAGGAACAAGGGATGTTCGCGCCGGCCAATGAAACCCACTTTGCCCTGACCATCGAAGGGCTCTCCGCCGATTTTCAGGTATTCACCTTGAGCGGCCGGGAAGCCATCAGCCAGCCTTTTGTGTTTGAGGTGGAGCTGGTCAGTGAGCAACCGTCGCTGGACCTCGAAACCCTGCTGCACAAACCGGCCTTCCTGCAGCTGTCGCCCGATGGCAGCGGCATTCATGGCCAGATCTACCGCGCCGCGCAAAGCGATTCCGGCAAGCGCCTGACGCGTTATTCGGTGACCCTGCGCCCGCAACTGTCGTACCTGGCGCACCGCGTCAACCAACGCATCTTCCAGAATCTCACGGTGCCGAAAATCATCGGCATGGTTCTCGAAGAGCACGGCATCCAGAGCAACGCCTACGAATTCAAGACCGGTTCGATCTATCCCGAGCGCATCTACTGCGTGCAATACGATGAATCGGACCTGCATTTCATCCAGCGCCTGTGCGAGGAAGAAGGTATTCACTACCACTTCCAGCACAACGCCACGGCGCACAAGCTGGTGTTCGGCGATGACCAGACGGTGTTCCCGAAACTCCAGCCTGTGGCCTACCAGCAAGACTCCGGCATGGTCGCCAGCAACCCGGTGATCAAGCGTTTCGACCTGCGTCTGGAAACCCGCACCAGTCGCACCACCCGCCGCGATTACGATTTCGAAAAACCACGCCTGACCCTGGAAAGCGAAAACCGCGGCGACGCCCTGCCCGACCTCGAAGACTACGACTACCCAGGCCGTTTCATCGACCGCGAGCGCGGCAAACACCTGGCCAAACGCGCCCTCGAACGCCACCGCAGCGACTTCCAGCTCGCCGAAGGCAAGAGCGATCAGCCGCTGCTGGTCAGCGGCCATTTCCTCGCATTGACCGAACACCCAAAGGCCAAGTGGAACGACCTGTGGCTGCTCACCGAAGTCCTGCACGAAGGCAAACAGCCGCAAGTGCTGGAAGAATCGGTGACCAGCGACACCACTGCCCTGAAAGACGATTTCCATCAGGGCTATCGCAACCGCTTTCAGGCCACGCCATGGGACGTGCCCAACCGTCCACCGCTGCGCCACCCGAAACCGCGCATCCTCGGCAGCCAGAGCGCCGTGGTCACCGGCCCCAAAGGTGAAGAGATTCACTGCGACCAGTACGGCCGGGTCAAAGTCCAGTTCCACTGGGACCGCGAAGGCCAGGCCGACGACAAGACCAGTTGCTGGCTGCGCGTCTCCAGCGCCTGGGCCGGCGCCCAGTACGGCGGCATCGCCATCCCGCGCATCGGCATGGAAGTGCTGGTCACCTTCCTTGAAGGCGACCCCGATCAACCACTGATCAGCGGCTGCCTGTACCACAAGGAAAACACCGTCCCGTATGAGCTGCCGGCAAACAAGACCCGCAGCACGTTCAAGACCCTGAGCTCGATGGGCGGCGGCGGTTACAACGAACTGCGCATCGAAGACAAAAAAGGTCAGGAGCAGATCTACCTGCATGCCCAGCGCGACTGGGACGAAAACATCGAGCATGACCAGAAGATCCGCGTCGGTAACGAACGCCACGACACCGTCGAGCAGAACAGCTACACCGAATTCAAGGCCGAAGAACACCACACCGTCTACGAAGACCGCAAAGTCGAAGCCCGCGCCAACGACCACCTGACCGTGGGCGTGAACCAGCACATCAAGATCGGCACCGGCCAGTTCATCGACGCCGGCCAGGAAATCCACCTGAGCAGCGGCATGAAAGTCGTGCTCGAAGCCGGCGCCGAGCTGACGCTGGTCGGCGGCGGCAGCTTCATCAAGATCGACGCCGGCGGCGTGACCATGAGCGGCCCGACGATCAACATCAACTCCGGCGGCAGCCCCGGCAGCGGCACCCCAACTGCGCCGCTGTTGCCGGGGCCGTTGAAGCAGGCGGATGCGGATACAGCGGGGCAGGTGTTGGTGCCTGCGCAGCGGCAGGCGTTGCTGCAGAAGAAGCCGATTTGTGCAGTATGCGAAGCCGCCAGACTGGCCGCGCAAAAGGAGGCACAGTAAATGATCGAGCTACCGCCGCTCCCGAATGATCTGCCATGGAAAATTCCAGCCTTTCTGCTGCTGGATGGCGTCAGTGTTCCCAACCTTGCGCAGCAATTGTTTCAGTGGGACAACCAGGCCTACAGCCTGTACCAGTCCACTCGCTGGCAGGATCTGGCAGATATTTCGCCCTATTTGATCGCTCTGAAGGGTGCCAGCGACCCGCTCTTGGCTTACTTCAAAGAGCATGCATCTGAGGAATGGGGTTACCTGCTTTTCAGCGACGCTGATGCTCATGATCTATGGAGACATTGGCGCAATCTACTCAGCGTGGAACACTCGAGCGGTATCGAAGTCATGCCACGCATTGCCGACCCCGCGGTGATGCACCAGCTATTTGGCCTGGCTGAAAAAAACAGCAGCGCGCGCTGGTTTGGCCCGATAAGCCATGTCTGCCTGCCGGACGGTGTTGAAATCAACTGGAAGCAACACACCCGCCCTGAACCCGCCTCTACCGAACCCGACACCTATCGCTTGACGGATCAGGAACTCACCGCGTTGGGTGAAGTCGAGTTTCGTAACTTCGTCTCAGGTCTGAATGAGCACCTTCATACTCACTTTGCGGACTTCATGGCGACGTTTGCACCAGAGGATCGACGCCCGTACGCTCAAGCGCTCGCAGATGACGCCTATCAAAAGGGCTTCACTTCCGAACAGGAAATCACGCTCTACGCGAATGTCTTTGGTTACCTCGCCGGTGAGCCAGTCACTGATCATCCCGATATCGTTCAGCTACTAATGGAATCAACGCCTGAAGTACCACTCAAACGCGTGGAGCGCGCTGCCGAACTGGCCGAATACCGTGCCGCCGATCGACAAGGAAGCCTATCGTGACTGCTCATCAAACACCAAAACCCAGTGCCAATACTGCAGCGATGGCCAAGCCGTCCAAGGACACTCGTGTACCGCTGGGCGTATGCCCGCTGATGAACAAGAAAGTGCAACTGCTGCCTCTGCGCTACGGTCTGGTTCAACACCTTGATCCGGCTTCCGAGCTGTCGATGCCGTACAAAACCAAAAGCCAGCCGCTGGGCATTCGCTTGCTGCGCGATGGCTATCTTTACATCGTCAATGGCACCACCGGTTACCTGCACGAATACCGCATCGAGAACGGCCAGATCACCAAACTGCTGTGGAACAGTCAGGAAGTGTCGGGCGACACCCGAACCAGTTCGGTCGGTGAGCCGCACCTGGTGTTCACGCGCCAACACACCTTGTACGCCAGCTACTCCGAGATTCAGTGGACGGCCTTCAAATGCTCGCAAGTGCTCATTTCCAGGGATGAGCGCAAGCGCTTGATGCAACAGCTCGAACTGGCAAGCGCCTGCCCGGAAAAGGGTGGAGAGCATTTGTTGAGCAAGCGGCAGGCGGAGAGTTGGCTGGCGGAGGTCAAGGAAGATCAGTCTAGATCCGATGCCAAACCAGACGGTTCAAATCCGATGGAAGGCGTGGCTTATCATTGGGAGGATCAGCCGCTCTTCAAGCAAACCACCATTGAGAGTCTGATCAGTAACGTACAAGGCCCTTATAAGGATGATTACCTGTTTCTGGTGCTGCGTGACGACATTGGCGTGATGCGTGATCTGGCCAGTGCGCAGTTGAAAGTGGCTGACTGGATTGAGCAATGGAGTGCCGATGACAGGTCTCAGGCTCAATACCTTACTGGTTCTTACATCCAGTCACTCTATGACGTCAACGGGCCACGGCTCGACGCTTTGAGCAAAACAGACCCTGATGTCAAGGCGTTGAAAGATGAAACCAACGAAGAACAACAGGCGAAAATATATGAGTATCTAAAGGTTCGCCGGGATACTTTTGACCCTGGGATCTACGGGGACGAGGCACATTGGCGGAAAATGGCAGAGACGGATCCTTATGCTCGAGCCTACATGGACATGACGGACTCTTTGGGCGACCCGCTCTACCGTAAACACCAAAGCACTTTGAACAAACTGAGTCTGCAAAGCTGGTACGCATTGCATGGCAAGGATCTGGGTCAACGCGGTGTCGATGATCTGGTTAACCGAGCAGAGATGGAGTCGTTTCTCGTCAAACAGCAAATGCTGCTGAGTCACTGGCACGGACGGCTGCAAAATATCCGTGACGATCGCCTGACGATGTTTACCAGTGGCTACTTTCACGGAGCCGCTTGGTACTACGATTTCAAACTTGATGCGCAAATCAAGCATCGTCTGGAAACCGAATTCGTCTGTGTTGCTGCCATGTGTGCAGATCCTGCCGCAGTCGCAAAACTTGCGGCCTATATGGAATCCAATCTACTGATTGCCGTACCTGGGCTAGACACCCTGACCCTGGCCGCACAAGTCGACGTAGCCAAAAAACTTGCCGACTTGAGCAGTTTCTCGATCAATGTGATCTCCACCAAGGAGAACCTGGCCAACGTCAACGTGCTGACCAACCAGTTCCACAGCCTGATGACCGAGCGCCTGCCCAACTACGCCAAATTGAGCACTCAGTTCAAGGGCATGCAAAGCATGCTGGACGAAGCCTACAACCCGGCTCGACAGATGAGAATTGCCGACCAACTGGGCAAGGCTCACGACGCCTTCGCGCGCGCGCAGACTATCGACCCCAACAGCTACATCCGCAAGATCGGCGCGCCGGCGCGATTGCAGTTGTTGCGCGAATTCTCCCGCCAGGGACTGACGTTGCGAGGGGCCACCGCTGCTGAAATTAACGCTTTCAACCTTGCTCGCGATCAGGCATTGAACCTACGCAGTCATTTAAAGGAAACCTACAAGCTGCGTAATCGCGAATTGGCCCTGCAATCCAGCGGCTCGGGCAACCCGAACAGACTAGTGGACTACAACCAACAAATTACCCAAATCAAAAACTCGCTACTGCCATTGGAAGTAAGGCTCAGCGACGCCTTGACGGTAGGCGCCGACGGTCCGGCGAAAATCGGTACGGTGATCGACGGACTGGACCCGCAGTTGCGTGCCGAGATGGGCAGGACGGCCCGAGACTTCCGCGCGACGGGGACTTTTAACAAGCCGCTCGTGGGAGCCATGAAGTCGAAGGGGGATGGGATTGCGTTTGCGTTGTTTGTGATTCAGGGGCAGAAGTTTATTGAGGCGATGAGTTCTATTGCAACAAAGACAACCACTACCGCATCTGAGAAATTTACGGTCTTTGAATCATTCATAGGGATGTCGTCTGCGGGTTTCGCGTCAGTCCAAGGATTATCCGTCACCATCTTCCAAGCGCATATCGAGCAGATGGAGAGTGCCGCAGGAAAATTGACCACCATGAGCCGTTTAGGCCGCTGGAGCGGTATCGCGGGATTGGGGGCGTTCGGATTTGGAATGGCGGCTGCAGCAATTGATCTTGGCAAACATTCTGTTCAGTGGGGTAAAGCTCTGGCACAAGGAGACTATAAGAGTTTGGGCGCAACGACGATGCAAATCGCAGGTGATGGAATACTGGTTGGTACAAATACTTGGGCGGCCAAGCATACGGGGACCATCGCCACAAACATTATGAAGGCACCGACCGAGTTGCGAGCTCTTGCATGGGCAGAGGCCAGCCCTCGCCTTTTAGCCATCGCAGCTCGCGCCAACCTGATAGGCTTGATCGCTACAGCCCTGCAGCTGGTTGGAGAAGGTCTTTACAACTACTTCAATTTAGACGATCTGCAAAAATGGATGAAAAGTAGTGTATGGGGGAATGAGAGCAAGAATCGCAGCTTTCAGGATGAGTGGAATGAACTGGCAAAAGTGGTACAAAAACCAACATGCGAAATGATCCGCAAAGACAAAAAAACCTATCTGAAGCTGATAATGCCAGGGATCAGCACAGAGGAAATGGACAGTCGAAAATTGCGACTTCAAGCATACGAGAGATATCGCGATACCACACACAGAAGCATTGGCCCCGGGCCGTTTCTTTTTAGCTGGAAAAATTGTAGTGCAGCCTGGGCTACGCGATTCGTAATCGCTAGCAAGGGAACGGAAGCATTAACGCTCCATTTGCCCATTAGTGATTCATTGCAAGTACCGGATTTTTCCTTGGCTTTCAACATTGCATATCAATTAGAAGCCGCACGAGACGTCATTCACGAAACCTGCTTCGAAGTAAAGGATTGGCACATCACTGGGGCACCCTATACGCGTATTCCAACTGATGGAGTGTTTAGGATAGAGTCAATTGATACGTTCCCGGTCAAAACAAGCAGATCTCAATTCATGCTTTTCACAAAAGAAGATTTGGCGACTATCGATGTTTAAAAATCTGTTAAAACGCAAAGAGAAATCCCCCATTGCCGAATCCAGGCCGGAGATCCGAAGCCAGCGACCTCACGCCGGGGAACTACGCGTAAAGGCATTGAGTGAGACTTTGTTTCTGTCGCCATTACCGGTTTATACAGGCCAGCCTCAGTCATCTCGCCGTAATTTCTCAGAAATGAACGATAGTTTTTTAGAGCTAGGGGGTAGCAATTGGGGAATGGTCGAGCAAGGAAAAATCTTTGCGGCTGGAATATGGATGATGATAAGTACCGCATTCATAGTCCCTGTACTCATATCCATCTGGCTCTGTACCTTTCAGCCGCCCGGTATTGATCGAGATTTTCTCGACACGGTTGCAGGCTTTCTGCAGGTGTTTGCCACAGGATCACTCCTACTGCTTATTCCACTGGGTGCTTACGCTTACGGAATGTTCTCCGGCGTCTTCAAAGCAGCAAAAACCTACCCCGTCCGCTTCAATCGTCAACGCCGCGAAATCTGCTACGTCGACAGTAAAACCCACCGCATCCTGATCGTACCTTGGGAAAATGTCGTCGCCTGGGTCTCTAACACCCAAGGCGTCACCAGTTACGGCGCCACTCGGCAATACACGTTCGGCATGGGTCTGGAGGATGAAGAGCAGGACAAAGTGCAGTTCCTCCTGCTGCCACAACCCAGCGATGCGCACGCTTTGGGAATGTGGACGTCGATTCGTAATTACATGGAAGACGGTCAATTGGTCGATGTGCCAAACCCGATGCTAAAAGCACTGGGTTTGATTCCCACCGGGGATCGGCTCAAACCGTACGAAGGGCTGCACACCTTTGACATCGAGCGCGAAGACGCGCGCGCGATGGGTTCGCTGGACGAGGGCGGCGACAATCTGACACCCGGGCAGCGAGAGCACTACGGTTACTCAAAAAAATCCTATTGGCCGCTGCGTCGCTGGTACATGTGGCGCGTGCTGAGCTTCTGGAAAATGCCTTACATGCTCGCCGAATGGGCGCACCGCAAAGGCCGGCCGGCTCTCCCGGAACAAGTGCAAATATGGTCTCAGCCGCTGCCACCTGAGCAATGGGCCAAGCCCAGTGCTGCACTGGTGAAAGCCAATCAAATGGTCAAGACTGCCATGGACAATAAAGGCGCTACGTTTGTCGAAGCGTGCAAGGCCGCTGGATTGCACTGAGGCATCCGAGCCAGCGGCGCCCGCAGCCAACAACGGAAATCAGACTGTCGCCAACCGCACCTGCTTCTCCAACTCCACCTTCAACCCCGGCTCCAGCTTCAACTGGCGCGCCAGTTCATCCAGATACGACTTCTCCATAAAGCTTTCCTCATCCACCAGCATCACGCTGGCGATGTACATCTCCGCGGCCATTTCCGGGGTGCCGGCGGCGCGGGCGACATCGGCTGGGTCGAGGGGTTTGTTGAGTTCGGCGTGCAGCCAGTGTTGCAGTTCCTGATCGTTGTCGAGTCGGGTGAATTCACCTTCGATCAACTGACGTTCGCGATCATCGATATGGCCGTCGGCCTTGGCCGCTGCAACGAGGGCTTTTAGAATCGCCTGACTGTGCTGCTCGGCTTGTGCGGGCGGCAGTCGATCCAGGGTTTGCGGTTCGGTTTGCGGTGCTGTGCCTTTTTGTGCGTTCCAGTTGCCATAAGCTTTGTAGGCCAGCACACCGAGAGCCGCGAGGCCACCGTAGACCGCAACTTTGCCGCCGACCTTGCGCGCCTTTTTGCTGCCGAGCAGCAGGCCCATGGCCCCGGCCGCCAGAGCACCACCGCCAGCCCCCGAGAGCAGGCCGCCCAGCGCACCGGAGCCTGAAGACCCGCCAAGCAAACCGCCAAGGCTGCCAGCCGCCGGTTTGTTCTGCGCGCCACCGGCCTTGTTCTGCAACAGATCCTGGCCGGACTTGAGTAGTTGATCGAGCAATCCACGGGTGTTCATGTTCCGCCTCCAAAAAAGGGGTATCCGGATCTATCAGGCCCTCAGCCTAGTTCGAAAGTGCCCCGGCCCGGCCTGCAAGTGTGCTTCCAGATGTTGCTCCGTCTGCAGAATCCCTTCGTGAAAATAGATATACACTCCAGCCAATCTATAAAAACCGCCCACCGGGTACCCTCCTCATGATGACCCTGCGTCAGATCCGCCACTTCATCGCGGTGGCCGAGACCGGCTCTATCTCCGCCGCCGCGCAAACCGCGTTCATTTCCCAATCGACCCTGACCCTCGCCATTCAGCAACTGGAAGAGGAAATCGGCGTCAGCCTGTTCAGCCGTCATGCCAAGGGCATGACCCTGACTCATCAGGGCCATCAGTTCCTGCGTCAGGCGCACCTGATTCTGGCTACCGTGGATAACGCCAAGCGCAGCCTGCAACAGAGCACCGATCAAGTCGCCGGGCAGTTGATTGTCGGCGTGACCAGCCTGGTCGCCGGTTATTACCTCGCCGATCTGCTCACCCGTTTTCAGCGCGCCTATCCCAACGTCGAGATCCGCGTGATGGAGGACGAGCGGCCGTATATCGAGCATTTGCTGGTCAGCGGCGAGATCGATGTCGGCGTGCTGATCCTGTCCAACCTCGAAGACCGCCACGCCTTGCAGACCGAAGTGCTGACCCACTCGCCGCATCGTCTGTGGCTGCCGGCCCAGCATCCGTTGCTGGAACACGACAGCATCAACCTCGCCGACGTCGCTCGCGAGCCGCTGATTCAACTGAACGTCGACGAAATGGATCGCAACGCCCAGCGCCTGTGGCGCGGCGCCGGGCTGCAACCGAAGATCACCCTAAGAACCGCATCCACCGAGGCGGTGCGAAGTCTGGTGGCGGCAGGGCTAGGCGTTTCGATTCAACCCGACATGACTTACCGCCCATGGTCGCTCGAAGGCGACATCATCGAAGCGCGGCCGATTGCCGACCTCAACCAGACCCTCGACGTCGGACTGGCCTGGCGCCGAGGGACCGCGCGCCCTGCCCTGGTTGACCCATTTCTGACCGTGGCCCGCGAACAACCGCACGGCGGACGCAAGCCATCTATTTAATCGAATGCCACCTTCAGTATTTAGAATTTGTCGACCTCGGAGCCGCCCACTAGTCTTGCTGCATCTATAAGACGGTCGGCTCCCGGGCATGGGAGCCTCAATGACCACACAAGAAAAGAGATCGCGGAAAATGGCTGGCGTGCAGACCCCGATGTGTACCGCGTTGCTGATCGATGGCGAACTGGTCGCCGGGCAAGGTTTCGTCGAGCCGATCCTCAACCCGGCCAGCGGTGAAATCCTCACCCACATCGCCGAGGCCAGCACCGAGCAGGTCGAAACCGCGATCCTCGCCGCCCACCGCGCCTTTGCCGAATGGTCACGCACCACGCCACAGCAACGTTCGAACCTGCTGCTGGACATCGCCAGTGCGGTGGAAAAACACGCCGATCACCTCGCCCGCCTCGAAGCGCTGAACTGTGGCAAGCCGCTGCATCTGGCGCGGCAGGACGATTTGACTGCGACCGTCGACGTATTCCGCTTCTTCGCTGGTGCCGTGCGCTGCCAGACCGGTCAGCTCAGTGGCGAGTACCTGCCGGGTTACACCAGCATGGTGCGTCGCGATCCGATTGGCGTGGTGGCATCGATTGCGCCGTGGAACTACCCGATCATGATGGCCGCGTGGAAAATCGCCCCGGCCCTCGCCGCCGGCAATACGCTGGTGTTCAAGCCGTCGGAACACACACCGCTGTCGATCCTCGCACTGGCGCCAGCGCTCGCCGAGATCCTGCCGCGCGGGGTCATCAATATCATCTGCGGTGGCGGTGAAGGCGTCGGCAGCCATCTGGTCGGCCACGCCAAGGTGCGCATGGTCTCGCTGACCGGCGATATCGTCACCGGGCAGAAAATCCTCCAGGCCGCTGCAAAAACCCTCAAGCGCACGCATCTGGAGCTCGGCGGCAAGGCCCCGGTGATCGTCTGCAACGATGCCGACATTCAGGCGGTGGTTGAAGGCGTGCGCACCTACGGTTACTACAACGCCGGGCAGGACTGCACCGCGGCGTGCCGCATCTACGCCCAGGCCGGGATTCACGACAAACTGGTCGCCGAACTCGGCGCGGCGGTCAGCAGCCTGCGCTTCGCCGGCAAACGCGACGCCGACAACGAGATCGGCCCGCTGATCAGCACCCGCCAGCGCGACCGCGTCGCCAGTTTCGTCGAGCGCGCCCTCGGCCAGCCGCACATCGAACGCGTGACTGGCGCGGCAGTGCATTCCGGCGCCGGGTTCTTCTACCAGCCGACGTTACTGGCCGGTTGCAAGCAGAGCGATGAAATTGTCCAGCGCGAAGTGTTCGGCCCGGTGGTCACCGTGACCCGCTTCGACGAACTCGCGCAAGCGGTGGACTGGGCCAACGATTCCGAATACGGCCTCGCCTCGTCGGTGTGGACGCAGAACCTGGACAAGGCGATGCAGGTCGCCGCCCGCTTGCAGTACGGCTGCACCTGGATCAACAGCCATTTCATGCTGGTCAGCGAAATGCCCCACGGCGGGCTGAAACGCTCGGGTTACGGCAAAGACTTGTCCAGCGATTCGCTGCAGGACTACAGCGTGGTGCGACACATCATGGCCCGCCACGGCCAGCATCTCTGACTACGCTAATAACAAGCCGCAAAACGGCATGGCTTCACCGCGTTCACAACTGCCCCGACCATAATTTGAAGAAGAGGGTTCAACCATGTTCGTGCACAAGACCGCACTGTTCAGTGCAATCACCACGGCCCTGCTCGCCAGCGCCAGTTTGCAAGCCGCCGAGCCGCTGAAAGCCGTCGGCGCCGGCGAAGGTCAGCTGGATATTGTCGCCTGGCCGGGTTACATCGAACGTGGCGAGAGCGACAAGGCCTACGACTGGGTGAGCGGTTTCGAGAAGGAAACCGGCTGCAAGGTCAACGTGAAGACTGCCGCCACCTCCGACGAGATGGTCAGTCTGATGGCCAAGGGCGGTTACGACCTGGTGACCGCGTCCGGTGATGCCTCGCTGCGGTTGATCGTCGGCAAGCGTGTGCAACCGATCAACACCGCGTTGATCCCGAACTGGAACACCCTCGACCCACGCCTCAAAGATGCGCCGTGGTATGTGGTCAACAAGCAGACCTACGGCACCCCGTACCAGTGGGGCCCGAACGTGCTGATGTACAACACCAACGTGTTCAAGACGCCGCCGACCAGCTGGAACGTCCTGTTCGACGCGCAGAATTTCCCCGACGGCAAACCGAACAAAGGTCGCGTGCAGGCCTATGACGGCCCGATATACATCGCCGACGCGGCGCTGTACCTGAAGACCGCCAAACCTGAGCTGGGGATCAAGGATCCGTATCAACTCACCGAAGCGCAGTACAAGGCTGTGCTCGATCTGCTGCGCGCGCAGCAGCCATTGATCCACCGCTACTGGCACGACACCACGGTACAGATGAGTGACTTCAAGAACGAAGGTGTGGTGGCATCGAGCGCCTGGCCGTATCAGGTCAACGGCCTGATCAACGAGAAGCAGCCGATCGCTTCGACCATCCCGAAAGAAGGCGCCACCGGCTGGGCCGACACCACCATGCTGCACGCCGAGGCCAAGCACCCGAACTGCGCGTACAAATGGATGGACTGGTCGCTGCAGCCGAAAGTCCAGGGTGACGTGGCGGCGTGGTTCGGTTCGCTGCCAGCCGTGCCGGCGGCGTGCAAGGAGAGCGAACTGCTCGGCGCCGAAGGCTGCAAGACCAACGGTTTCGACCAATTCGACAAGATCGCCTTCTGGAAAACCCCGCAGGCCGAGGGCGGCAAGTTCGTGCCTTATAGCCGCTGGACTCAGGACTACATCGCGATCATGGGCGGCCGCTGACAAGCCGCTCACCTGTGGCGAGGGAGCTTGCTCCCGCTGGGTGGCGAAGCCACCCCAAGACCTGTCAATGCGGTCTGCCAGTCAAATCGCACATGGCCAATTGGGAGTGCTGCGCACTCCAGCGGGAGCAAGCTCCCTCGCCACAAAAGCAACAGGATTCAGTTTTTTCAGAAGTCCAGGCGAGGACCGCTGCGACGGCCCACGCCTTTTTGGAGCACCGCACCATGACGCTTGCAGTCCAGTTCACCAACGTTTCCCGGCAGTTCGGCGAGGTGAAGGCCGTTGACCGGGTTTCCATCGATATCCAGGACGGCGAGTTCTTTTCCATGCTCGGCCCTTCCGGCTCGGGCAAGACCACCTGCCTGCGCCTGATCGCCGGGTTCGAACAACCGAGCGCCGGTTCGATCCGTATTCACGGCGCGGAAGCCGCCGGTTTGCCGCCGTATCAGCGTGATGTGAACACGGTATTCCAGGACTACGCGTTGTTCCCGCACATGAACGTGCTGGACAACGTCGCCTACGGTTTGAAGGTCAAGGGCGTGAGCAAAACCGAACGCCACAAGCGCGCCGAAGAGGCGTTGGACATGGTCGCCCTCGGTGGTTATGGCGCACGCAAACCGGTGCAGTTGTCCGGCGGTCAACGCCAGCGCGTCGCCCTCGCCCGGGCTCTGGTCAATCGCCCGCGTGTGCTGTTGCTCGATGAACCGTTGGGCGCCCTCGACCTGAAACTGCGCGAGCAGATGCAGAGTGAACTGAAGAAGCTGCAACGCCAGCTCGGCATCACTTTCATCTTCGTCACTCACGACCAGACCGAGGCGCTGTCGATGTCCGATCGCGTGGCGGTGTTCAACAAGGGCCGCATCGAACAGGTCGACAGCCCACGCAACCTGTACATGAAACCGACCACAACGTTTGTCGCCGAATTCGTCGGCACTTCGAATGTGATCCGTGGCGATCTCGCCCGGCAAATCAGCGGCCATCCGCAGCCGTTTTCGATCCGCCCCGAGCACGTGCGTTTCGCCGAAGGGCCGCTCGCCAGTCACGAAATCGAAGTCAGTGGTCTGCTCCACGACATCCAGTATCAGGGCAGCGCCACACGCTATGAACTGACCCTGGAAAACGGCCAGACTCTGAGCATCAGCCACGCCAACAATCAGTGGATTGACAGCAGCGCGCAGCACCAGACCGGCCAGCGCCTGAGCGCACGCTGGGCGCGGGAAGCGATGATCCCGCTGCACGACACCGTGGCGAGCGGGGTGTGAAATGAGCACGCTCGCGATGACTCAATCGCCGCCCCTGCGCCGGTTCTCCAACCTGCTCTACCGCAAGCCGAATCTGTATCTGTCGCTGCTACTGGTGCCGCCGTTGCTGTGGTTCGGCGCGATCTACCTCGGCTCGTTGCTGGTGCTGTTGTGGCAGGGGTTCTACACCTTTGACGACTTCACCATGGCGGTCACCCCTGACCTCACGCTAGCGAATTTTGCCGCGCTGTTCCAGCCGTCGAACTTCGACATCATCCTGCGCACGCTGAGCATGGCCATCGTCGTGTCGATCGCCAGCGCCATCGTCGCGTTCCCGATTGCCTACTACATGGCGCGCTATACCACGGGCAAGACCAAGGCGTTTTTTTACATCGCGGTGATGCTGCCGATGTGGGCCAGTTACATCGTCAAGGCCTACGCCTGGACGTTGCTGTTGGCCAAGGGCGGTGTCGCGCAGTGGTTCGTGCAGCACCTGGGGCTGGAGCCGGTGTTGCAGTTCATCCTCGGCATTCCCGGGGTGGGCGGCAGCACCCTGTCGACCTCGCATCTGGGGCGGTTCATGGTGTTCGTCTACATCTGGCTACCGTTCATGATCCTGCCGATTCAGGCCTCGCTGGAGCGTCTGCCGCCGTCGCTGTTGCAGGCTTCTGCCGACCTTGGCGCCAAGCCGCGCCAGACCTTCATGCAGGTGATTTTGCCGTTGTCGATCCCAGGGATTGCTGCCGGTTCAATCTTCACGTTTTCGCTGACCCTGGGCGACTTCATCGTGCCGCAACTGGTCGGCCCGCCGGGCTACTTCGTTGGCAGCATGGTCTACGCCCAGCAAGGTGCGATCGGCAACATGCCGATGGCGGCGGCGTTCACGTTGGTGCCGATTGTGCTGATCGCGGTTTACCTGTCCATCGTCAAACGTCTGGGGGCCTTCGATGCACTCTGAAAAGGCTTCATTGGGTTTGCGCATTGCAGCCTGGGGCGGGTTGGTGTTTCTGCACTTCCCGATCCTGATCATCTTTCTTTACGCCTTCAACACCGAGGAAGCGGCGTTCAGCTTTCCGCCGAAGGGCTTCACCCTGCACTGGTTCAGCGTGGCGTTTTCGCGGCCGGACGTGCTGGAGGCAATCAAGCTCTCGCTGCAGATCGCGGCCATCGCCACGTTGATTGCGATGGTGCTCGGCACCTTGGCTTCCGCCGCGTTGTATCGCCGGGACTTCTTCGGCAAGCAGGGCATTTCGCTGATGCTGATTTTGCCGATCGCGCTGCCGGGGATCATCACCGGGATCGCACTGTTGGCGACGTTCAAGACGCTGGGGATCGAGCCGGGGATGTTCACCATCATCGTTGGTCACGCGACCTTCTGCGTGGTGATCGTCTACAACAACGTCATCGCCCGGCTGCGCCGCACCTCGCACAGCCTGATCGAAGCCTCGATGGACCTCGGCGCGGATGGCTGGCAAACCTTTCGCTACATCATCCTGCCGAACCTCGGCTCGGCGTTGCTGGCCGGCGGCATGCTCGCCTTTGCGCTGTCGTTCGACGAAATCATCGTCACCACGTTCACCGCCGGACATGAGCGCACGTTGCCGTTGTGGCTGCTCAATCAACTGAGCCGCCCACGGGATGTGCCGGTGACCAATGTCGTTGCGATGCTGGTGATGATGGTGACCATGTTGCCGATCCTGGGGGCGTATTACCTGACCCGGGGTGGCGAGAGTGTCGCGGGCAGTGGCGGGAAATAGACATCTATCGGACACCTAGATCCCCTGTGGGAGCGAGCTTGCTCGCGAAGGGGCCATGACATCCAACATTGATGTCGGCTGACACACCGCCTTCGCGAGCAAGCTCGCTCCCACAGGTTTCTCAATTCGGCCAGAACAATAAAAGTGTTAGTGAGGACAACAGACATGCAAACCAGACTCTTGATCAACGGCCATCTGGTCAACGGCGAAGGCCCAGCCCAACCGGTGCTCAACCCGGCGCTCGGCAGCGTGCTGGTGGAAATCAACGAAGCCAGCGAGGCCCAGGTCGATGCCGCCGTGCGCGCCGCCGACAATGCGTTCGCCGAGTGGTCGCAAACCCCACCAAAAGATCGCTCGCTGCTGCTGCTCAAACTCGCCGACGCCATCGAAGCCCACGGCGAGGAACTGGCGAAACTCGAATCCGCCAACTGCGGCAAACCCTACAGCGCCGCACTCAACGACGAGATCCCGGCGATTGCCGACGTGTTCCGCTTCTTCGCTGGCGCCAGCCGTTGCATGAGCGGTTCGGCCGGTGGCGAATACCTGCCCGGCCATACCTCGATGATCCGCCGCGACCCGGTGGGCGTGATCGCGTCCATCGCGCCATGGAACTACCCGCTGATGATGGTCGCCTGGAAAATCGCCCCGGCCCTTGCCGCCGGTAATACCGTGGTGCTCAAACCGTCGGAGCAAACCCCGCTGACCGCATTGCGTCTGGCCGAACTGGCGTCGGACATCTTCCCGGCCGGCGTACTCAATCTGGTGTTCGGTCGCGGTCCTACCGTCGGCAGCCCGTTGGTAACTCATCCGAAAGTGCGCATGGTCTCGCTGACTGGCTCCATCGCCACGGGCGCCAACATCATTGCCAGCACCGCCGACAGCGTCAAACGCATGCACATGGAACTGGGCGGCAAGGCACCGGTGATCATCTTCGACGACGCCGACATCGATGCAGCGGTGGAAGGCATACGCACCTTCGGTTTCTACAACGCCGGGCAGGACTGCACCGCCGCGTGCCGGATCTACGCGCAGCAGGGCATTTACGACAAGTTTGTCGAGAAGCTTGGCGCGGCGGTCAGCAGCATCAAGTATGGCTTGCAGGATGATCCGTCGACCGAGTTGGGGCCGCTGATCACCGCGCAACATCGCGACCGCGTGGCCGCGTTCGTCGAGCGTGCCGTGGCGCAGTCGCACATTCGCTTGATCACTGGCGGCAAGGCTGTAGACGGCAATGGGTTCTTCTTCGAACCGACGGTACTGGCCGACGCGCAACAGGATGACGAGATCGTCCGTCGCGAAGTGTTCGGGCCGGTGGTGTCCGTGACCAAGTTCACCGATGAAGCGCAGGCGCTGGAGTGGGCCAACGATTCCGACTACGGCCTCGCCTCCTCGGTTTGGACGGCGGATGTAGGCCGCGCACATCGGATGTCCGCACGTTTGCAGTACGGCTGCACCTGGGTCAACACGCACTTCATGCTCGTCAGCGAAATGCCGCATGGCGGTCAGAAATTGTCCGGCTACGGCAAGGACATGTCCATGTACGGGCTGGAGGACTACACCACGGTTCGGCATGTGATGTTCAAGCACTAAAAGCATCGCTGGCAAGCCAGCTCCAACAAGGTTCAGTGCAGCTCTTGTGGGAGCTGGCTCGCCAGCGATGGCGTCACCTCGGTTTCAGGAAGGAAACCGGCATTACGCACCACCAGGATCCCAAAACAATAACCACCGACCCGGGCGGCGCCCACAAAGCCCCGCCACGGCCTCGGCCATCCGAAATCTGCCGATTTCCCGGAGCAAAACACATGAGTGCCTCACCCGAACTCTCGGCCGCCGTTGCCGACAGCGATGCCGAACAACTGCGCAAACTCGGCTACACCTCCAACTTCAACCGCAGCATGAGCCTGTGGGAAAACTTCGCGCTGGGCTTCACTTATCTGTCACCGGTCGTAGGGGTTTATACCCTGTTCGGCCTGTGCCTCGCCGCCGGCGGGCCACCGATGTTCTGGGCTTACTTGCTGGTCGGTTGCGGCCAGTTGCTGGTGTGCCTGATCTTCGGCGAAGTGGTCTCGCAGTTCCCGATTTCCGGTGGCGTTTATCCATGGGCGCGGCGTCTGGTCGGCAAGAAATGGGCATGGATGGTCGGCTGGATCTACTCCATCGCCCTGTGCGTGACCATTGCTGCGGTGGCTGTCGGTGCCGGCCCGTATCTGGCGGCGATGCTCGGGTTTGAACCGAGCAACAACACCAACATCGTCATCGCGCTGGTGCTGACGTTGTTTGCCACGCTGGTCAATCTGAGCGGCACCAAAGTGCTGGCGCGCATTGCCATGTTCGGCTTCCTCTGCGAACTGGTCGGCGCGGTGATCGTCGGCGTGTACCTGCTGATCTTCGAGCGCCACCAACCGCTGAGCGTGCTGTTCAATACCTTCGACATCCGCGTCGACGGCTCGTACCTGCCGGCGTTCCTCACCGCTTCGCTGGCGGGGATGTTCCTCTACTACGGTTTCGAAGCCTGCGGCGACGTCGCCGAAGAAACTCCGAACCCGAGCGCAAAAATCCCGGTGGCCATGCGCATGACCATCTACATCGGCGGCATCGCGGCGATGTTCGCCTGCCTGGCGCTGATCCTCGCCGTGCCGGACATGCAAGCGGTGATCAACGGCACCGACAAAGACCCGGTCACCACCATCCTCAACAACGCCTTCGGCCCGATCGGCTCGAAAGTGGTAATGGGCGTGGTGATGATTTCCTTCATCTCCTGCGTCATCAGCCTGCAGGCTGCGGCGAGCCGTCTGCTGTACTCCTACGCTCGCGATGAAATGGTCGTCGGCAGCCGACTGCTGAAAAAGATTTCTCCTACAACTCAGGTGCCCGTTGCCGCGCTGTTCGTGTCCGGTGTCCTGCCCGGCCTGATCATCGCCCTCGGATTCTTCCTGCAGGACGCCGTCGCGACCATCGTCAGCTTCGCCGCCATCGGCATCTACCTCGCGTTCCAGATGATCGTGCTGGCCGCATTGTATGCACGCAGCAAAGGCTGGAAACCCAGCGGCAAATTCACCCTCGGCGCCTGGGGCTGGCCGGTGAACATCGGCGCGCTGGTGTACGGCGTCGGCGCAATCATCAACATGGCCTGGCCACGCACGCCGGATGCGGCGTGGTACGTGAACTATGCGATGGTGTTGAGCACGGTGATCGTGATTGGTTTGGGGCTGGTTTATATGTGGATTGGCAAGCCGTATGACCATGGGAAGGCGCCGGCTGGGGATGCGTGGAAGGTGAGTCGCTAAGAACCTGCCATCCCGGCACCGACAAGGTGCCGGGGTTCAGGAAGGCCGAGAAAAAACATCAAAAAGAAAGCTCTGCCTGATCGTGCTTCAGCAAGGAAATACGATCGAACAACCTGATTTTTTCATTGGCTTTTTGCCTGGCGTGATCGGACATGAATGCAATCAACTCTTCGAGCTGACTGACGTCTCCGACCACTTTGAATTCCTTTTCCTTGTTGACGAAGACAAGCGATTTCTTCTTTCTCGATAACAGTTCAATGACGTTGCTGAGCGTACCGGTGCTCTTTGCATCCCAGATCATCAAGCCGTAATCAGCCGCTTCAGCCATCACCACGTCTTTTTCGGTGAAGAAGGCTCTCGACCCTTTGGAGTGTTTGGAGTCGACTGTTCTGGCGGGCCATTTCCCAAGGTTATTCCTCGGTGCCGAACCGCTGCAGAACACCGTGGTTCTGGATCGCTCAAGACTCAGCAGATACTCCTGAATGGAAGTGTCGGCCCCCCCCGCATCACCCACCACCACCTCAAAATCGGACGCAACGATATTATTGATACGCTCTTTAACCTTCGGATCAAGGTTCTTGATGTTGATAGAGCCAGCAATAAATACAGTCGTCATTGAGTTCACTTCCAAGTTAGCGCCGCTACGTAAATCTTCCCTACCTTGGGATATTTACGCAAAACAGCGCAGGCCGCGTCCATCGACGCCCCGCTATCAAACAGATCATCTACAACTAAAACATTCCAGCGCCCATCCGTGGTGATTTCGTCATTGACGCTGAAACTGTCTCCAATCGCAGCAACCTTGTCTGCTTTGGAGTGCAAATCCTTGAGCGATTTTCCAGTGGCCGCTTTCCGAAGCAAATCAGAGAAAACCGGCAGCCCAGTAATTTGTCCCAACGCCAGGGCAACCTCGGTTACCGGTTGTCGCTGACGAATATTTGAAGCAGGCATAGGTACTACAAATCCGACCTGATCCAGTTTTGGGAACACATTTGTCGCTACCGCTTGGGCGAGTGGGCCGACCTGAGTCCAATCCTTCTGGTATTTGAGCTGGTAGGTCGCTTCGCCGATCTCGGTGCGCTGGTTATCGAAGCATGGATGCCCGCGATCATCGTTGCCAAGAAAGGTACTACTTACCATGTGTTTGTCCAGCACCCAGCCCTGATCCCAAGGGCCGTTGATCTGCTTGAGAGATACCTTCATTGAATTCTCCTTTATTCGTCACAATCCTTTGAGCCCTGAAACGACGGGCCGGCATCTGCAACGATGCGCAAGATTCAAACAAATAACGGAAAAAACACTGGTGAGGGGCGGTCTCGCTGGCGCCAATGCAAAAACAGGCATTTCCTACAGATACGACCCTCAGCGATAAATCCTCTTTCCTACAGAAGGTATCGATAGAGCCGACTTGGCGTCGTAGGTGGCTAGCCGATAGGCTTTCTCTCGGCGGCGAAATCAGCGGCCCGGTGTCGGAGCCGGAATAAATATCAAAACGGCGTGACCGCACTCATTTGAGTGGCGGCTCTATTCTCAATATTGGAGTCGAAAAATGCCTAACCACGTACAAATTCCTTCTGAAAGCTCCGCTTTCTTCACCCCCACCGCCTTCACCCGCCACAACCGCTTCCTCCACGCCTTCATGCAAGACCACGAAGCCTGGTTCTGCGTGCAAGATCTCGGTCGCTTGATGGGTTACCCCCTGAACGAACGCCTCACCCTGAAACTCGATCCCGACCAGCGTCGCCATGTCCTCCTGCGTCGGGACGGCGAAATCATCGATTGCGCGATGGTCAGCGAGTCCGGCCTGTTCGCCCTGCTCGTCCATCACTTCGTCCCGGAAAACCGCAACCTGCGCCAATGGCTAAGTCATGAAGTGATCCCGATGCTGCGCGAAGCCCAATCAAGCCCTGTGGAAAACCAACCGAGCCTGAGTTCGATGCATTGGGCGGGCGTTACCGTGCCGCTGTTGCACTGGCAACAGCAGGCGTGGGTCAAATGGCGGGATGTGCCTGAATTGATGCACGGCCAGCGGCCGTATCCGGTATTGGGTACTTGCAGCTAATAAATCCATTCAACAAAAATCCTGTGGCGAGGGAGCTTGCTCCTTCGCCACAGGATTTCGCGCGTTAAAACCGCGAAACACTCCGCATCGCATCCACCAGATACCGCATCGCTATCCGGTCACTCTCCGACAACTCGCGATAACGCTCCACCAGCTTCAGCTCTTCAGAACTCAATCGACGTCTTCTGCGCCCGCTGCCGAGGCAGGGAAAGATGCCGAGCATTTCGGCGATGCCTTGAATTTTTGCCATGGACGATGTCCTTCTCTGATACTTCGAAGAATTGCTTGATTACCACATCGCCCTGCCCCTTACAGCAGCGCCTGTGCCCTGCCGGTCGCGCCGGCCATGCCCATAGAATAGAAATTTAATCGGCGCTGAAAAGCGGTTTTTAGAGTAATTAGTCGAAAAAAGCAGATATGCCCTGTAAATCAGAAAGTGCCGTCAGACATTTAACCGACATGTCTTGTTTCATTGACACTCTGTCACCGTGTATCAACGAATTTTGCTCGGCGAGCGAACCGTTTAAGCTAGCCGGCATCTGTTTATAGTCCGTTGCGTTTGGCCGAAGGCTTGTCCGAACCGTTATCTCTGATCCAGCACGTGCCAGGAACGGCGCGGGATTGCTCACGACAGGTTGTATTTATGCACCGCAGGAATTTGCTCAAAGCGTCGATGGCCATTGCGGCTTACACCGGTCTCTCGGCTTCCGGCCTGCTCGCCGCCCGTGCCTGGGCGGCCAATGGTGGCGCCGCCGATGGTGAAGCGCAGGCCTTCGACTTCGAAGCGCTCAAGCGTCAGGCCAAGCAACTGGCCGGCTCGGCCTATC
This sequence comes from Pseudomonas sp. GM30, assembly GCF_000282275.2. Classification (NCBI taxonomy): domain Bacteria; kingdom Pseudomonadati; phylum Pseudomonadota; class Gammaproteobacteria; order Pseudomonadales; family Pseudomonadaceae; genus Pseudomonas; species Pseudomonas sp. GM30. The sequence goes on from NZ_AKJP02000028.1 coordinate 55,091, forward strand.
AGGACACTAAACAGGTGCTGCCGCCAACGCTGGCGACCATGACCCCGCAGAACTTCAACGCGATCCGCTACGACGGCGATCATTCGTTGTGGAAGGAGAACAAGGGTCAGCTGGACGTACAGTTCTTCCACGTCGGCATGGGTTTCCGCCAGCCGGTGCGCATGTACAGCGTCGATCCCAAGACCCGCACGGCCCGCGAAGTGCATTTCCGCCCGACGCTGTTCAACTACGAGAACACCTCGGTCGATACCCAGCAGCTCAAGGGCGACCTGGGCTTTGCCGGCTTCAAGCTGTTCAAGGCGCCGGAGCTGGATCGCCATGACGTGGTGTCGTTCCTCGGCGCCAGCTATTTCCGCGCGGTGGATGCCACTGGCCAATATGGCCTCTCCGCTCGCGGCCTGGCCGTCGACACCTACGCGAAAAAGCGCGAAGAATTCCCTGACTTCACCAAGTTCTGGTTCGAGACTCCGGAGCAGAACGCCACCCGTTTCGTGGTCTACGCCCTGCTCGACTCGCCGAGCGCCACCGGTGCCTACCGCTTCGACATCGATTGCCAGGCCGAGCGCGTGGTGATGGAGATCGACGCCCACATCAACGCGCGTACCGCCATCGAACAACTGGGCATCGCGCCGATGACCAGCATGTTCAGCTGCGGCACCCACGAACGCCGCATGTGCGACACCATCCACCCGCAAATCCACGACTCCGATCGCCTGGCGATGTGGCGTGGTAACGGCGAGTGGATCTGCCGCCCGCTGAACAACCCGGCGACCCTGCAGTTCAACGCGTTCGCCGATACCGATCCGAAAGGCTTCGGACTGGTGCAGACCGACCACGAATTCGCCAACTATCAGGACACTGTCGACTGGTACAGCAAGCGCCCGAGCCTGTGGGTCGAACCGACCACCGCGTGGGGCGAGGGCTCCATCGATCTGCTGGAAATTCCAACCACCGGCGAAACCCTCGATAACATCGTCGCGTTCTGGACGCCGAAAAAACCGGTGGCCGCCGGCGACTCGTTGAACTACGGCTACAAGCTCTACTGGAGCGCCCTGCCACCGGTCGGCACGCCGCTGGCGCGGGTGCATGCGACCCGGTCGGGCATGGGTGGCTTCGTCGAAGGCTGGGCACCGGGCGAGCATTACCCGCCGGTCTGGGCCCGTCGCTTCGCCGTGGACTTCACCGGTGGCGGCCTGGATCGCCTGCCGCAGGGCACCGGGATCGAACCGGTGGTCACCTGCTCCAACGGCAAGGTGCAGGACTTCAGCGTGCTGGTGCTCGATGACATCAAGGGTTACCGGATCCTGTTCGACTGGTACCCGACCAGCGACAGCGTCGACCCGGTGGAACTGCGCTTGTTCATCCGCACCAATGACCGCACGTTAAGCGAGACCTGGTTGTACCAGTACTTCCCGCCGGCGCCGGACAAGCGCAAGTATCCTTGAAGGTTGTCTAGCGTCTGATCGGGCCTCATCGCTGGCAAGCCAGCTCCCACAAGTTCGGTGCCGTACACAAATTTCGTGATCGACATTGACCATTGTGGGAGCTGGCTTGCCAGCGATGGCGTCCGTCAGGCCAGCGGCAAATACAAATGGATATCGCAGGGTTCCAGAGCGAATAACTCCGGATCCGGTTGATCAACCAGCCGGCAACCCTGACGCTGATAAAACTCCACGGTATTACGCGATTCAGTCGCTGAAACATATAATGCCTGGGCACCGAATCGCCGTCCCTGCTCGCAGGCCAGCGCAAACAACTTCGCCCCCAGCCCTCGCCCGCGGTAATCACGGCTGATGTGCAGAAACTTCAACTGGCGCATGCTCAACCCCTGATTGTGAATAACCCGGTTATCCACAACCACCGCCGCGACCAGCACCTGCCCATCGAAAACCCCGTACAACCAGCCACCGCGCCGCAAGCACGTCTCCAGCGCCAGCGCGTTTTCCTCAGCTTCGCCTTCGGGCCATCCGCGCATGTCGAAATGCACCGGATACAGAATCAATTCACCGTATTCCAGCCGATAGCACTCCTCCACCAGCTCGCTGCGGTCGATCTGTGCCAGCAATGGCAAGTCGTGTTCGCTCAGTTCTCGTTCGCTCAACATGGCAGTCTTCCCTGATATCCGCGAACGGCAGGCAAGAAAAAACCCGCCGGTTCAATGGCGGGTTTATAGACGTTACCCAGACCTGAAATCAATCGCGCAGATCAGACTCGTGAATCGGCTGATCACGATGGGTCGCACGCTGGTACTGCGCCGGCCACACCGCTTTGCGCCCACCCAGATCATCGTCGGCATGCAGCGGCCAGTACGGGTCACGCAGCAGCTCGCGGGCGAGGAAGATGATGTCGGCCTGACAGGTGCGCAGAATGTGCTCGGCCTGCGCCGGCTCGGTAATCATGCCGACGGTGCCGGTGGCGATGCCTGATTCCTTGCGTACCCGTTCGGCAAAGCGTGTCTGATAACCCGGCCCCACGGGAATCTCGGCATTGGCGGCGGTCCCCCCGGAGGAGACGTCGATCAGATCCGCTCCCAGTGCCTTGAGGCGACGCGCCAGCTCCACGGTTTCATCCGGGTTCCAGCCGTCTTCGACCCAATCAGTGGCCGACACCCGAACAAACACCGGCAGCTCTTGCGGCCAGACCTCGCGCACGGCCTCGGTGACTTGCAACACCAGCCGAATACGATTTTCGAACGACCCACCGTATTGATCGCGGCGCTGATTGCTCAGCGGCGACAGAAACTGATGCAGCAGATAACCGTGGGCGGCATGCACCTCGACCACACTGAAACCCGCGGTCAACGCGCGCTTGGCGGCGGCAACGAAGGCCTGTATGACTTCAGCGATTTGCGCTTCATCGAGCTGTTTCGGTTGCGTGTGTTGCGGGTCGAAAGCGATTGGCGAGGGTCCGACCGGTACCCAACCGCCATCCTCCGGTTTGACGCTACCGTGTTTGCCGATCCAGGGCCGATGGGTGCTGGCCTTGCGCCCGGCATGGGCCAATTGAATCCCGGCGACAGCGCCCTGGGCGGTAATGAAACGGGTGATGCGTTGCAGCGGTTCGATCTGTTCGTCGTTCCACAAACCGAGGTCTTCGGCGGTGATACGCCCATCGGCAGTGACTGCCGTGGCCTCGGTGAAAATCAGTCCGGCACCGCCCACCGCGCGGCTGCCCAGGTGCACCAGATGCCAGTCGTTGGCCAGACCGTCGACGCTGGAGTACTGGCACATCGGTGAGACGGCGATGCGGTTGGGCAGGGTCAGTTGGCGAAGGGTAAAGGGTTCGAGCAGCAGACTCATGGGGCACCTCTCAAATCAGTGGGCAGGCTCCAGGGTTCTGTTTGAAAAGTCGACGAGTGACAGGAAAAGGTGCAGTACCCGCCCCCGCGGGCAAAAAATTCGACAAGACGTCACAAGGCCAATCAAGCAGTGCTTAGAGCCTAGTCGACAACCGGGGATGAGGGAGGGTTCAAGACGTTTTCTGTGAGTGCCACCGAACCTGTGGCGAGGGAGCTTGCTCCCGCTCGGCTGCGCAGCAGTCGTAAAACCCTGCACTGTGATTTTCCGGTAGCAACCCGTTTGCAGGGTCTGGGGCCGCTTCGCAGCCCAGCGGGACGGTGCGACGACTCGACAAGCTCCCTCGCCACAAAAGCACGCAGGGGGTCAGCGCGGCTCGATGTGGGCAATCATCAGTTGCACCGTCTCGTTGCCCCGAAACTCGTTGACGTCGAGCTTATAGGCAAGTTCGACCCACTGAATGGTCGGGTTCGGCCACACATCGCGGTCGATACCGAAGGCAATGCCATCGAGCTTCACCGAACCGCACTCGCTTTTCAGCACCACTTTGAGATGCCGCTCGCCGACCACCCGCTGCTCGACCAACTGAAATACGCCGTGGAACAGTGGCTCCGGGAAATGCTGGCCCCAAGGCCCGGCATGACGCAATGCGCGAGCCAGTTCCAGATGGAACTCCTCGACCGCCAACGTACCGTCCGTGAGCATGCGCCCGGTCAGGTCTTCTTCACGAAGTTGCCGACGCACTTCGGCATCGAAAGCCTCGGCGAACAACGGAAAATTCTCTTGCGGCAAGGTCAGACCGGCCGCCATCGCGTGACCACCGTACTTGGCGATCAGGTTCGGATGCTGCGCCGCCACCACACTCAAAGCATCGCGAATGTGAAAGCCCTGTACCGAGCGACCCGAGCCCTTGAGCAGGCCATCACCGGCATCGGCGAAAGCAATGGTCGGGCGGAAATAGCGCTCTTTCATCCGCGAGGCAAGAATGCCGATCACGCCCTGGTGCCATTCGGGATCGAACAGGCACAGGCCGAACGGCATCGATTCCACCGGCAAGTCCTTGAGCTGGGCCAACGCCTCGCGCTGCATGCCCTGCTCGATGGATTTGCGGTCCTGATTCATGCCGTCCAGTTGCGCAGCCATTTCCCGGGCCAGATTGGCATCGGCGGTGAGCAGGCATTCGATCCCGAGGCTCATGTCGTCCAGGCGCCCCGCCGCGTTCAGGCGCGGGCCGACGATAAATCCAAGGTCGGTGGAAGTGATTCGCGCCGCGTCACGCTTGGCCACTTCAAGAATTGCCTTGATCCCCGGTCGTGCACGCCCGGCGCGAATCCGCTCCAGCCCCTGATGCACCAGAATCCGGTTGTTGGCGTCCAGCGGCACCACGTCGGCAACGCTGCCAAGCGCCACCAGATCCAGCAACTCGCCGATATTCGGCTGCGGCTTGCTCTCGTACCAACCGAGGCTGCGCAGGCGCGCGCGCAAGGCCATCAACACGTAGAAAATCACCCCGACCCCGGCCAGCGCCTTGCTCGGAAACTCGCAACCTGGCTGGTTCGGATTGACCAGCGCATCGGCCAGCGGCAGTTCATCACCGGGCAAGTGGTGGTCGGTGATCAAGACTTTCAGCCCTGCGCGCTTGGCGGCCGCCACACCTTCGACGCTGGAGATACCGTTGTCGACGGTGATCAGCAACTGCGGCTCACGCGTCAGGGCGACTTCGACGATTTCCGGGGTCAGGCCATAGCCGTATTCGAAGCGGTTCGGCACCAGATAATCGACATGCGCCGCGCCCAGCAGACGCAAGCCGAGCACGCCGACCGTACTGGCCGTCGCGCCATCGGCGTCGAAGTCACCGACGATCAGAATCCGCTGACGCTGCTCCAGCGCCGTCACCAGCAGATCCACCGCCGCCTCGATGCCCTTGAGCTGCTGGAACGGAATCAGCCGCGCCAGACTTTTATCCAGCTCCGCCTCGGACTGCACACCCCGTGCCGCGTACAAACGGGTCAGCAAAGGTGGCAGGTCACCGAGAAACGGCAGCGTGGCAGGCAACGGGCGAGGATCAATACGCATGGGCTAACGGAAACTTCTCTTGAGTACGTGGGATTAATCAGCCGACGGCGCGGGATCAGCCGCGCTCGCCTGCCAGCCATTCCAGTTGGACTTCGTGCTGACCGCGGTCGTCGGTGACGAAGATCGTGCCTTCGCTGATCATCACGTCCCACTTGATGACACGCGGCATGTCCTTGGCCAGGGTTTCCAGCACTTCCTGCGGCACGGCGGCGATGTTGACGTTTTTCAGGTTCTTGGCCACCGGTACGACTTTGCCTTCCCACACACGCAGGCTGCCATAAGCCAGCAGGCTGGTGCGTTCGGTGCGACGCGAGCACCAGGTCAGACGATCGGCGTCCGGCTGGCCGACTTCGATCCAGTGCAGAACGCGGTCATCCAGGCTTTTTTCCCACAGTGCAGGTTCATCCACATCCGACAGACCACGGCCGAACGACAGCAGTTCGTTGTACCAGAGGGCGTAGGCCAGCAGCCGCACGGTCATGCGTTCTTCGGTTTCCGAAGGGTGACGGGCGATGGTCTGCTTGACGCTCTCGTAGACGCTGCGGTCGAGGTCGGTGAGGTTCAGTTCGAATTTGTAGGTGGTAGACGGCTGGGCCATGGACGGGCTTCTTGATACGAGGAAAGTCGGCAAGTCTAACCGATGCGGTAGGCAATCATCGAATTGATGGCGATCAACCTGCGGCGTCTGACAGCCGGCTATGTTAAAACGCTGTATCCGCTCAGCCTTGTCCTACAGGATTCAGTATGCCGTTCGCCAACAAACCGCTCAGCGGTGTGAAAGTCATTGAATTGGGTACGTTGATTGCCGGGCCGTTCGCCTCGCGCATTTGCGGCGAGTTCGGCGCCGAAGTGATCAAGATCGAATCGCCCGACGGCGGTGATCCGCTGCGCAAGTGGCGCAAATTGTATGAAGGCACCTCGCTGTGGTGGTTCGTTCAGGCACGCAACAAGAAGTCGCTGACCCTGAACCTCAAGCATCCGGAAGGCCTGGCGATCCTGAAAAAACTGCTGGGCGAAGCCGACATCCTGATCGAAAACTTTCGCCCCGGCGTGCTGGAAAAACTCGGGCTGAGCTGGGAAACCCTGCACGCGCTGAATCCGAAACTGGTGATGGTGCGCCTCTCGGGCTTCGGCCAGACCGGGCCGATGAAAGATCAACCGGGCTTCGGTGCGGTCGGCGAGTCCATGGGCGGTTTGCGCTACATCACCGGTTTCGAGGATCGGCCACCGGTGCGCACCGGGATTTCCATCGGCGACTCGATTGCCGCGCTGTGGGGCGTGATCGGTGCGTTGATGGCGCTGCGTCATCGTGAGGTCAACGGTGGTCTCGGCCAAGTCGTCGATGTCGCGTTGTACGAGGCGATTTTCGCCATGATGGAAAGCATGGTGCCGGAGTTCGATGTGTTCGGTTTCATCCGCGAGCGCACCGGCAACATCATGCCGGGCATCACGCCGTCATCGATCCACACCAGCGCCGATGGCAAACATGTGCAGATCGGCGCCAATGGCGACGCGATCTTCAAGCGCTTCATGCTGATCATCGGCCGCGAGGATCTGGCCAACGACCCGACACTGGCGAGCAATGACGGGCGCGACACCCGCCGCGACGAGTTGTATGGCGTGATCGACCGCTGGGTCAATTCGCTGCCGCTGCAAAGCGTGCTCGATTTGCTCAACCAGGCGGAAGTGCCGGCCAGCCGGATCTTCAGTGCCGAAGACATGTTCAGCGATCCGCAGTACCTGGCTCGGGAAATGTTCCTGCAGGCGCAACTGCCGGACGGCAAGCCTTTCAAGATGCCGGGCATCGTGCCGAAACTCTCCGAGACACCGGGCACTTCCGAATGGGTCGGGCCGCAACTCGGTGAACACAATGCGCAGGTACTGCACGATCTTGGCTACGACGAACAGCAGATCGCCCGCTTGCGCGCAGACGGAGCTATTTAAGCTGAAACATTGGCAGACATCGGACGCCAACCGCGCTCACCATTGGTGGACGTGGCGGCTGTTCGGCCTGCTGTTTCTGCTCGCCCTGCCCGCCTGGGCGCAAGCGAAACCCACGCTGGTCTGGCTGTTGCGCGACCTGCCGCCCCTGACCATCTTCGAAGGCCCGAAAAAGGGCCAGGGCGTGATCGATCAACTGCTGCCGATGCTGATCGCCGGCATGCCGCAATACGAACACACGCTGATGCGGGTCAATCGCGCCCGGGGCATGCAGATGCTGCATGAGCCGTCCTTCACCTGCGACCCCTCGCTGATCTGGAGCAAGGAGCGCACGCAATGGATCGCGTTCTCTATCCCGGCGTTTCGCGCTGTCAGTAATGGTCTGGTGGTGCGTCAGAAAGATCGCAACGTACTGGCGCCGTTCCTGATCGACGGTGAAGTCGATCTGACGGCATTTCTGGCCAACGGCGAAACCAAAGTCGGAGTGGTCGCCGAGCGCAGTTACGGCGAGTATCTCGACACGCTACTCAAGCAGGCCCCGGACGGTGCGCTGACGCCGCATTATGGCAACGACGCCCTGAGCAGCCTGCTGTCAATGCAACGCCTGGGGCGTCTGCAAGTAGTGTTGGGTTACTGGCCGGAGATCCGCTATCAGGCGCATCAGGCGCAAATTGCCGAAGATGAGCTGGTGTTCTATCCGATTCGTGGCACCGGCAAGTATCTGTCTGGCTTTGTCGGGTGTTCCGATACCCCCCAGGGCCGTCAGGCGATCAGCGAGATCAACCAACTGCTGCGGACCCTGCCCCATGAGCAAATGAACCAGTCGTACGCCGACTGGCTGGACCCCGAAATGCGCACGGATTACCTGCAACAGGCGCGGAATTTTTTCCAGCAACAGGCCGCGCCATAAAACCTGCGGGCAAAAAGAAACCCCGAGAAGTGGGGAGACGACTCGGGGTTAAACGCGGTCTACATAAAGACCCGTAGCAGCAAGCGACAAGCACCGGAGCACAATGCTTGATCCTGCTGTTATGGGGTCTGACTGACGGGGACGCAGGAAGGTTCCCTCAAAAAATATTTCATCTTCACAATGCTGCACGCTTATCGAGTGCTGCGTTGCGCAAGGCCGCGATCACACAGGGTTCCAGTCGCCCCTCGGCGATCAGGACGTCGCGGTGCAAACCGTCGACCACATCGGTCAGCAGGCGCTTGTCGCTCAACTGCGCCTGATTGAATTCGCGCTCCACTACGAGGGCGCCGCTGCTGTTCTTGAGCGTCACCAGGCATTCGCCATGGGCGCCACACGGAGTCAACGTCACCTGATACGGGCTCAGAGCCTCACCGAGCAATAGACTGATACTTTCCATCTCGATCTCCACTCAATAGTCCGAAAACATTGTGCCTGGGGCGTGTTCACCATAAATGACCACCGGCCCGAGAAGAAAGTTCTGAATACCGCGCTGCTCCCGGAGCAGTGAGCGGTCTGTCAGAGCATGCACGGTGAAGATGACAGAAACATAACCATCGGCTCAAGCCCCCGCCGTATGGGCTGCCGCTTGCAGGTAAGTGTCCAGCAGCCCGCGCATCAGCACTGCCGAGACCGGCGTCTGCAGGCGCCCCAGCAGCGTCAACTCCTGCTCGTGCAGCAGGCTTTCGAGATCGCTCAGCAGACCCGGTGCTACTCGCCCCAGCAGAATGAGCGCGCTGGCCTGTCGTTCGGACGCCAGATGGCGGATCAGCGCCAGGCCTTCCCCGCCTTTCAGCTGCGGATCGCAGATCGCGATGTCGACCCGGGTGCGCCGCTCCAGCGAGCTGCGTGCCGAGGCCAGCGATGGTGCCGTGAGTACGTCATAAATACCGACCGCGTTGAGCATCTGGTGCAACGCCATCATTCGATAAGGATCAGGTTCGAGAATCAGGACTTTGAGCGAGCGCATGGGCGACCTCGGAAACGGCAATCGCGGACGCGTCCGCAGTTGCTGCCCACTTTAGGGCAGCCTCCTTCAGTCCCCCATCGGAAAAAGAGGCGCGTGACATAGGAAATTTCCCTATATCGATGCGGACACTATCCCGCCGCCGCATCACGCTGGGTGATATCCGTCCAGCCCCCGAGCAGACCGCGCAATTCCCCATTGGCGCTGTAGAACGGGACGGTCCACTGGTAGATTTCCCGATTGCCATCGCTGAATTGCAAACGGCGTCGGCTGAAGCGGGTCCTGCGTGTTCTCAACTGAATCATGAACTCAGCATGCAGCATGTCGGCGGTGGCTCGCGGTAGCGCATCGACGTCGATCAAGCGGCATCCCTGCACCTGCTCAAAGCGAAGCGACAATGCCTCTTCGTAACTTTTGTTGCACAGGATCAGGCGCCCTTCCAGGTCACGGACAAATACCGGATCAGGCATGGCATCAATCAATGCGCGCTGGAAGACCAACTGATCGCCGAGTTCGCCTTGCACGTCCCGATGCTGTTTGATCACGGCCGCCATGCGCCGATTCCATAACAGCGACATCACACAAAAGCCGCCCACCAACACCACCCCCCAGCAGCTTGAGCGGAGCCAGTGCTGCCAACCGGCGGCGGCCGGTTTCGGCCCGATGCCGCCCAGCCATTTCAGGCGAATGGCTCGCAGTTCGGAGGCCGGGAACGCTTCGAGCGCCTTGTTCAGAATGCTCAGTAATTGCGGCTGGCCTCTGCGCACCGCCAAAAGATCGGCTTCCCATTTGCCTTCCAGCAGTTCGCCGACCTGGAGCAGGCCTGAGGGATAGAGCTGCGCACCGATTTCATTTTCGATGGTGGCATAGGCCTCACCGCTTTCGACCAGCGCCCGCGCCTCGGCATAGGTTTTCACCGAACGTAATTCGATGGACGGATAATCGCGTCGGATCACCCCCTCCAGGGCATGCCGACCCGGCAATACCAGTACCCGTTTGGCCAACTGCTCCAGCGATTGCACCCCCGGCTCGCCGGCGCGGCCGACAAAAACCCAGCCGGCACCGCCAAAGGCATGACTGAAATCCAGACTCAATCGGCGCTCATCATTCATCGCCAGGGTCGTGCTCATATCGGCGGCACCGGTCTCCAGGCGCTCGAGCATTTGCGCGGTGGAAAACGACTCGCGGTAAACGAATTGCAACCCGGTCATGGCACTGATGCGTTTGAGCACATCGTTGTTCAAGCCGCTCCAATGACCATGCTCATCCAGAAACAGGTACAACGGGTACTGCTCCGCCGCCACGATCACCGTCGGGTTATCGCGAACCCATTGCCGCTCGGCTTCATTCAGCACAACGGTGCCGATGTTCAACTGCTCTTCATCATGCGCCAGATGCGCCGCAACGCCCACGCGCCAGCCAACCAACAGGTACAGCAGAAAAACCCGCTTCAGGGTGTGTTTCCATCCTCTTTCAAACAGCATTGCCACTTCCTTCGAGATCGACTCACCCGTCCTTCATGGGCGAAAACCCGAGCAGTGTGGCAGCACAAACAAAAAAGCCCGTCAGGAGACGGGCTTCAAAATGTGACAGCTTTTTCGGCTTACAGCGGCTTGCCACGGTTGCCATGCTGGCTGACAAAGGCCTGTACGGCTTTCAGTTCGTTCGGCAAAACGGTGCAGCGCTCGTTTCGCTCAAACAAATCAGAAAGATGTGCAGGCAGTTCGAGAGCTTTTCCTACACCCGCTTTCTCCACTGCATCCGGGAATTTCACTGGATGGGCAGTGCCCAGGATCACCATCGGGATGTCCAGGCTGCGACGGCATTCGCGGGCAGCACGCACGCCAATGGCGGTGTGCGGGTCCAGCACTTCGCCGCACTGCGCGTAGACGTCGGCGATGGTTTCGCAGGTTTGTGCATCGTTCACGGCCAGCGAGTCGAACAGTTTGCGCGCTTCGGTCCAGCGCTCTTGCTCGACGCTGAAACCACCGCCCTGCTTGAACGAATCCATCAAACCGGCGATCGCCGCACCGTTGCGACCGTGCAGGTCGAACAGCAGGCGTTCGAAGTTCGACGAGACCATGATGTCCATCGACGGCGACAGCGTGGCGTGCAGGGTTTCCTTGACGTACTGGTTGCCGCTCATGAAGCGGTGCAGGATGTCGTTGCGGTTGGTCGCGACGATCAATTGGTTGATCGGCAGGCCCATGTTGCGCGCCAGGTAACCGGCGAAGATGTCGCCGAAGTTGCCGGTCGGTACCGAGAACGCCACCGAACGCGCCGGGCCGCCCAGCTGCAGGGCTGCGTGGAAGTAGTAGACAATCTGGGCCATGATCCGCGCCCAGTTGATCGAGTTCACCGCCACCAGACGCGTGCCTTTGAGGAAGCTCTGGTCAGCGAAGCTGTTCTTGACCATTTCCTGGCAGTCATCGAAGTTGCCTTCGATGGCGATGTTGTGGATGTTCTCGCCGACAATCGTCGTCATCTGCCGACGCTGCACTTCGGACACACGTTTGTGCGGGTGCAGGATGAAGATGTCGACGTTTTCGCAGTGCTTGCAGCCTTCGATGGCGGCTGAACCGGTGTCACCCGAGGTGGCGCCGACGATGACCACGCGCTCGCCGCGCTTTTCCAGCACGTAGTCGAGCAGACGACCGAGCAGTTGCAGGGCGAAGTCCTTGAACGCCAGGGTCGGGCCGTGGAACAGCTCCAATACCCATTCGTTGCCGTTGAGCTGACGCAGCGGCGCAACGGCGCTGTGCGAGAACACACCATAGGTTTCTTCGAGAATCTTCTTGAAATCGGCGTCCGGGATGCTGCCAGTGACAAACGGGCGCATCACGCGGAAGGCCAGCTCGTGATACGGCAGGCCGGCCCAGGAAGCGATTTCTTCCTGGGTAAAACGTGGCAGGTTTTCCGGGACGTACAGACCGCCGTCAGTGGCCAGACCGGCCAGCAGGACGTCTTCGAAATTCAGGGCCGGTGCCTGGCCGCGGGTACTGATGTAACGCATGACTGACTCCAATGGAGAGTGTGCACAACAGTGGCCCCTTTCACGGGGCCATTGCAGGCCAACGACTTAGTTCAGGTGCTCGACGCGGATCCGTACAACCGGACCATTCACGCCGGCCAGGGCTTCGAGGGCGGCGATCGCATCGTTGATACGCTGCTCGACCACGCGGTGAGTCAGCAGGATCATCGGTACCAGACCGTCGTGTTCCTCGACTTCCTTCTGCATGATCGACTCGATGTTGATGCCGCGCTCCGATAGGATGCTCGCCACCTGAGCCAGAACGCCCGGATGGTCCTTGGCCTGGATGCGCAGGTAGTAGGCGCTTTCGCAGGCTTCGATCGGCAGGATCGGATGCGCCGACAGCGAGTCCGGCTGGAAGGCCAGGTGCGGCACGCGGTTTTCCGGATCGGACGTCATGGCGCGAACCACGTCCACCAGATCAGCGATCACCGACGAAGCGGTCGGCTCCATGCCGGCGCCGGCGCCGTAGAACAGGGTCGAACCAGCAGCGTCACCGTTGACCATCACCGCGTTCATCACGCCATTGACGTTGGCGATCAGACGATCGGCCGGGATCAGCGTCGGGTGTACGCGCAGCTCGATACCGGCAGCGGTGCTGCGCGCCACACCGAGGTGCTTGATGCGGTAGCCCAGCGCTTCGGCGTAGTTCACGTCAGCGGTGGTCAGCTTGGTGATGCCTTCGGTGTAGGCCTTGTCGAATTGCAGCGGAATGCCGAACGCGATCGACGCCAGAATCGTCAGCTTGTGCGCCGCGTCGATGCCTTCGACGTCGAAGGTCGGATCGGCTTCGGCGTAGCCCAGCGCTTGCGCTTCGGCCAGCACGTCTTCGAAGGTGCGACCCTTCTCGCGCATTTCGGTGAGGATGAAGTTGCCGGTGCCGTTGATGATCCCGGCGACCCAGTTGATGCGGTTGGCGGACAGGCCTTCACGGATCGCCTTGATCACCGGAATGCCACCGGCCACAGCCGCTTCGAACGCCACGATCACGCCTTTCTCGCGTGCCTTGGCGAAAATCTCATTACCGTGAACGGCGATCAGTGCCTTGTTCGCGGTGACCACATGCTTGCCATTCTCGATGGCCTTGAGTACCAGCTCGCGGGCAACGGTGTAGCCGCCCATCAGCTCTATGACGATGTCGATCTCAGGGTTCGTGGCCACTTCGAAGACATCGTTGGTAATCGCAATACCGGTCGTCTGGAACTGAGGCTTTGGCGTGCGCGTGGCAATTTGTGCCACTTCAATCCCACGCCCGGCACGACGAGCAATTTCCTCGGCGTTGCGCTGAAGTACGTTGAAGGTACCGCCACCGACGGTCCCTAACCCACAGATGCCTACTTTGACCGGATTCACTGTGAACTCCCCATGAAACGGCCGACGCAAGGTCGGCCGGAAAACAACCGCGTGTTCGCGGCTCTCTATTAATGGCCCGGCGAAGTTACCGCCGGACCATGATCGTCAACGGCGTACCGTGACGATGCGAATTACTTGGCGCCCAGCGCCAGTTTGGCGACTTGTGGCGCCGGCTGGTAGCCCGGAATGACTTGTCCGTCGGCCAAAACGATGGCCGGTGTGCCGTTTACGCCGATCGACTGACCCAAAGCGAACTGTTTGGAAACCGGGTTGGCGCACTTGGCGGCCTTGATTTCCTTGCCATCGACCATTTTGTCCATGGCGGCTTTCTTGTCGGTCGAGCACCACACGGCCTGCAGTTGTTCGTCACCCGGCGAGCCGAGGCCCTGACGCGGGAACGCCACGTAACGCACTTCGATGCCGCGCTTGTTCAGCTCAGGCACTTCGGCGTGCAGCTTGTGGCAGTACGGGCAGGTGGTGTCGGTGAACACGGTGATGTGCGATTTGGTCTCGCCCACGGCAGGGTAAACCACGGTTTCGGCCACCGGAATGGCATTGATCAGTTTGGAGATGCCCAGGCGTTCGGTCTTCTCGGTCAGGTTGACCGGTTTGCCGTCCTTGAGCTGAAACAGGTAGCCCTGAACGATGTACTGGCCGTCGGCGCTGGCGTACAGCACACGGCTGCCCTTGAGCTTGACTTCATACATGCCCGGCAACGGGCTGGCACTGATGCTTTCTACCGGAACCTCGAGTTCGAGTTTTTCCAGGCTTTGACGAATGGCTTTGTCGGCCGCGTCATCGGCGACGGCAAAGGTGCTGACCAACGCAATGGCTGCGGCGGCGAAAATCTGGGTCAGACGCATGAGAACTCCTGAAGGCGGACAAATGAAACGGTCAGAACGCCCGTGCCGGAACACCGGGTCATAACCGTCCATCGTGCAAACCGGCAAAGCCTAACACATAAGGCCCGCATGGCCGAATGCGCCTGTCGCCAGACACTCACTGCAGGGGATGACTCGAATTTCCCTGTGGCGAGGGAGCTTGCTCCCGCTCGGCTGCGCAGCAGTCGTAGATATTGCACAACCGATGCGACTGACAGATTTTGGGGGCGCTTCGCACCCCAGCGGGAGCAAGCTCCCTCGCCACAAAAAGCTGACTTTGCATCAGCCTCTTGGGTGGTGTTTGGCGTGCAGGTCCTGCAGGCGGGCGCGGGCCACATGGGTGTAAATCTGCGTGGTCGACAAATCACTGTGCCCCAGCAGCATCTGCACTACCCGCAGATCGGCGCCGTGGTTGAGCAGGTGCGTGGCGAAGGCGTGACGCAAGGTGTGCGGCGACAGCGATTTGCCGATCCCGGCGACCTTGGCCCAATGCTTGATCCGGTGCCAGAAGGTCTGGCGGGTCATCTGCTCGCCGCGCTGGCTGGGGAACAGCACATCGCTGGGGCGTCCGCCGAGCAGCTCGCTGCGGCCATCGCGCATGTAGCGCTCGACCCAGACAATCGCCTCTTCGCCCATCGGCACCAAGCGCTCCTTGCTGCCCTTGCCCATCACCCGCAGCACGCCCTGACGCAGGTTGACCTGCTCCAGGGTCAGGCTCACCAGTTCGGTCACCCGCAGGCCGCAGGCGTACAGCACTTCCAGCATGGCGCGGTCACGCTGGCCGATGGCTTCGCTCAGATCCGGTGCCTTGAGCAGCGCCTCGACGTCGGCTTCCGACAACGATTTGGGCAACGGCCGACCGAGTTGCGGCATGTCAACACGCAAGGTCGGATCGACCGTAATCAGCTTTTCCCGCAGCAGATAGCGATAAAAACCACGCACACCGGAAAGAAATCTGGCGGTGGAGCGCGGTTTGTAGTTCTGCTCCAGGCGCCAGGACAGGTGATCGAGGATCAACTCGCGACCGGCATTGATCAGCTCGAGATTTTTCTCCTGCAGCCAGCCGTTGAACAGCGCCAGATCGCTGCGGTAGGCGCCGCGGGTGTTGTCGGACAGGCCTTTTTCCAGCCACAGGGCGTCGAGGAATTGGTCAATCAGTGGGTGGTCGATGGCAGGCATGGGCGCTCAAGACACACAACCTCCGGGGCTGTGCGCAAATGTAGAGTGAACTGTAGGAATGGCCGCTAGTCTTTCATAGCCCGCTATTTCAAGGAACAGGGAGCTTCAATGAACGAGCAGCAAATTCTCTTGGCATTTGGCGGGATCGGCGTCGCTGCGCTGGGTTGCCAGTGGCTGGCGTGGCGCCTGAAGCTGCCGGCGATTCTGTTTCTGTTGCTGACCGGGATTCTCGCCGGGCCGGTGCTGGGCTGGCTCGACCCGCAGGAAATGTTCGGCCCGCTGCTGATGCCGCTGGTGTCGCTGGCGGTAGCGCTGATCCTGTTTGAAGGCAGTCTGACCCTGCACCTGTCGGAATGGCGCGAGATCGGCAGCGTCGTGCATCGGCTGGTGACCCTCGGTGCGCTCGTCACCTGGGTGGTAATCGCTGTCGCGACCCACTTCTTGCTCGGCTTCGACTGGCTGCTGGCGATCCTGTTCGGCAGCCTGACGCTGGTGACCGGGCCGACGGTGATCGTGCCGATGCTGCGGGTGGTGCGACCGAAAGCCTCGATCGCCAACATCCTGCGCTGGGAAGGCATCGTCATCGACCCGATCGGCGCCCTGCTCGCGGTGGTGGTCTACAGCTTCATCATCGCCCGCGCCGAGGGCAACGGCCTCGAACAGAGCCTGCTGACCTTCGGCGGCGTGATTGTCTGCGGCAGCGTATTCGGGATGGTCGGCGGCTGGGTGCTGGGCACCGTCATCCGTCGCCAGTGGCTGCCGGAATACCTGCACAACCTTGCCTCGCTGGCGGCGGTGCTGGGGATTTTCATTGCGTCCAACCAAGTGATGCACGAGTCCGGCCTGCTGGCGGTGACGCTGATGGGCATGTGGCTGGCGAACATGAAGGGCGTGGATGTGCGGCACATCCTGCACTTCAAGGAAAACCTCAGCGTGCTGCTGATTTCCGGACTGTTCATTCTGCTCGCGGCGCGCCTGGATCTGCATGCCTTGATCGGCCTCGGGCCGTTGGTGCTGATTCTGTTGCTGGTGATTCAGTTGATTGCACGCCCGTTGAACGTGCTGTTGAGCACGGCCGGCTCCAGCCTGAGCTGGCGTGAACGCGCCCTGCTGTGCTGGATCGCCCCGCGCGGGATCGTGGCGGCGGCAGTGTCGGCGATTTTCGCGATTCGTCTGGATCAGGCCGGGCACGAAGGTGCGCTGCTGCTGGTGCCGCTGACCTTCGCGGTAATCATCGGCACCGTGGTGCTGCAAAGTGCAACCGCTCGACCACTGGCACGCTTGCTGAACGTCGCTGAACCGGCGCCTAGCGGCTTCCTGATCGTCGGCGCCAACGGTCCGGCGCGCCTGCTGGGCAAGTCGTTGCAGCAACTGGGCAGTCGAGTGCTGTTGACCGATTCGAGTTGGGAAAACATTCGTGCGGCGCGCATGGAAGGTTTGCCGACGTATTTTGGCAATCCGGCTTCGCAGCATGCCGATGCGCATCTGGATCTAGTGGGTTTGGGGCACTTGCTGGCGCTGTCGCCTTCAGGCGAGCTGAACACTTTGGCGGCCATGCGTTTTCGTCATGACTTCGGTCATCAACGGCTGTTTGGTCTGGCCAGCGGTCAGGAAAGCCGTCGCAGTGACAAGCACCGGGCGAGTCTTGAGCATCGCGGCAATCAGCTGGGGAGCGAGGCCCTGACCTACGCCAAGCTGGCCAGTCTGATCAGCAACGGTGCCGAGCTCTACAGCACGACGTTGACCGATGGGTTCGGTTGGGAGGATTACCAGGCATTGCATGGTAATCGGGCGACCTTGCTGTTCATGCGCGATGACAGTGGCTGGGTGCATGTGGTGACGCCGGAGACTGCTTTGAAACCGGGATCCGGGTGGACGTTGCTGGCGTTGATTCAGCCTGAGAGCAGCGGCGCCTGAGCTGACGCATTCGCGAGCAAGCTCGCTCCCACAGTGTCCGGGGTGAACACAAAACCTGTGGGAGCGAGCTTGCTCGCGAAGGCCGCGACTCGGTTTCGGATCAGGCTGCAAACCCAGGCAACACCGGTACCGGCCGCTTGTCATCATCAATAGCGACAAAGCTGAACTGCCCATGAATCGCCTTCTCGCGGCCATCACAACTCATGCTCTCGACAAACACTTCCACCTCGACCTTGAGGCTGGTGTTGCCGACCTTGATCACTTTGCCGACCAGCTCGACGATGGAACCGGCCGGGATCGCATGATTGAAGTCGATGCGGTCGGTTGAAACAGTCACCAGCGGCAAACGGCAGAAGCGCGTGGCGGTGATGAACGACACTTCGTCCATCCATGCCAGGGCGGTGCCGCCGAACAGGGTGTTGTGGTGGTTGGTGGTCGGCGGGAAGACGGCTTTGGTTACGCGGGTTACCGAGAGTTCGGTGCGGCGCTGGATTTCCTGGTCGCGGGTGGTCATGAAGAATGGCTCTGATTTCTGGCTCCCGAAACACAAGCAAGATCAAAAGATCGCAGCCTTCGGCAGCTCCTACAGGGGGGTTAAATTACAGGCAACAAAAAAGCAGCCCGTAGGCTGCTTTTTTCTGCATCGGAAGCTGGACTTAAGCCAGTTTTTCCTTGATGCGAGCTGCTTTACCCGACAGGTCGCGCAGGTAGTACAGCTTGGCTTTACGTACGTCACCGCGACGTTTAACAGCCATGCTGTCGATCTGCGGGGAGTAGGTCTGGAAAGTACGCTCTACGCCAACACCGTTGGAGATTTTACGAACGGTGAACGCACTGTTCACGCCGCGGTTGCGCTTGGCGATTACAACGCCTTCGAACGCTTGCAGACGGGAACGATCGCCTTCCTTCACTTTCACCTGAACGACAATGGTGTCGCCCGGGGCAAAGGTAGGGATTTCTTTGGTCATCTGCTCTGCTTCGAGTGCAAGGATGATTTTGTTGGTCATGCTGTGCTCCTAAGGTAAATCAACTGATCTACCATCGATACGTTGTTAACTATCGTCCCGCTCGCGGATGTATTCCTCGAGCAGCTTCTTCTCTTCTCCAGAAAGCGAGCGGCTTTCCAGAAGATCGGCGCGTCGTTCATAGGTCCGACCAAGGGACTGCTGTAAACGCCAACGCCGGATATGCGCGTGATTGCCACTTAGCAACACGTCGGGAACACGCTGATCCGCATACACCTCAGGTCGGGTGTAGTGCGGGCAATCCAGCAGACCATCCGTAAAGGAATCTTCCTCAGCGGAATCCGCATGCCCTAAAGCTCCGGGCAGCAGTCGTGTAACCGCATCGATCATGACCATGGCCGGCAGCTCGCCGCCAGACAGTACATAGTCACCAATCGACCACTCTTCATCGACATGAGCCTCAATAAAGCGCTCGTCAATGCCTTCATAGCGGCCGGCAATCAGGATCAATGCATCTGATTTTGCCAACTCGCGTACCGCCGACTGAGTCAGTTGACGGCCTTGGGGGGACAGGTAAATCACCTTCGCCGCCTCCCCGGCTGCTGCCTTGGCCTGAACCAGAGCATCTTCCAGGGGCTTGATCTTCATCACCATGCCCGGACCACCGCCAAACGGGCGATCGTCCACAGTGTGATGCCGATCCGTCGTGTAATCCCGCGGATTCCAACAGGTCAGCTGCAACAGCCCCTGTTTGACCGCACGACTGGTAATGCCGTACTCACTGATGGCCGAGAACATCTCGGGGAACAACGTTATGACGTCTACGCGCAGGCTGGCCATTGCTTAGAAGTCCGCGTCCCATTCCACCCGCATCACGCCTGCTTCCAGGTCGATTGCCAGCACGCATTGCTCTGTATAGGGCAACAACCGCTCGCGATCATCCAGGCTGCCCGCGCAGGGCTTGACCACCAATACATCGTTCGCGCCGGTCTCCAACAGGTGATCAACCTTGCCGAACAATTGCTCGTCCTGGTTGATGACGCTCAGACCCTGCAACTGGTACCAGTAGTACTCGTCGCCTGTCAGGTTGGGCAAAAGGCTTCGCGAGATGCAAATCTCGTAACCGCTCAGAAGACGGGCTTCATCGCGATCGTCGAGGCCTTTGAGCTTGGCAACCAGATCCTTTTGAGTGGATCGGCCGCTGACCAGCTCGACCTGTTTCACCACGCCTTCGCGCCGAAGCGTCCAGTTGCGGTAGTTCAACAGGTTTTCAATCGGATCGGTAAAGGAAAAGACCTTCACCTCGCCGCGAACGCCGTGAACCGAAAAAATCTTGCCGACAACGATCAGGTCATCAGCTTTTTCTGGCGTCGCGCTCATACTGCTCAGGCTGCAGCCTTGGCAGATTCCTTCAGCAACTGAGCAACACGCTCAGAAGGCTGTGCACCAACGCTCAGCCAGTAGGCTACGCGCTCTTGGTTCACGGACAGACGGATTTCCTGACCACGGGCAACAGGGTTGAAGAAGCCAACCTGTTCTTTGTGGGAGCCGTCACGCGGGTTACGCGAGTCGGTTACGGTCAGGTGGTAAAACGGGCGCTTTTTGGAGCCGCCAAGGGCAAGACGGATTGTTAGCATGTGAACATCGTTCCTGTAGTCGGTGCTGCAAATCTAAATGCACAGCGGGCATGGGTGCCCGAAAGGCCGCATATTCTAAGGAATATCCGGACTTTTGCAAATGACTTTTTCCGGCGCCTATGGCATGCCGTGCGGATTTGCATATAGAGCCGTCGATGAAAACGGCCAGTCAGCTCCCGCCGAGTGCGGGTTTGCTGTTGATCCTGCGTCTTTGCAGGGTCTGCGCCGGTGCGACGACCGGCGAAGTCATGGTGTCCTGAATCACATCTTCGGCATGCCGCCGCCGGGCAACATACCGCCCATGCCGCGCATCATTTTCGCCATTCCGCCTTTGGCGGTGAATTTCTTCATCATCTTCTGCATCTGCTTGTGCTGCTTGATCAAGCGACCGATGTCCTGCACCTGAGTGCCGGAACCCATGGCGATCCGGCGTTTGCGCGAACCGCTGATCAGTTCAGGGTCGCGGCGCTCGGCCGGGGTCATGGAGTTGATGATGGCTTCCATCTGCTTGAACTGCTTCTCTGCGGCGTTCTGGGCATTGCCCATCTGCGACAGGTTGACGCCGCCGATGCTCGGCAGTTTGTCCATGAGGCCGCCGAGGCCGCCCATGTTCTTCATTTGTTGCAGCTGATCGCGGAAGTCTTCGAGGTCGAAGCCCTTGCCCTTCTTCAGCTTCTTGGCCAGTTTGTCGGCCTTGTCCTTGTCGAGGGTCGCTTCGGCCTGTTCGATCAGGCTGAGCACGTCGCCCATGCCGAGGATCCGCGAAGCGATACGCTCAGGGTGGAACGGATCGAGCGCTTCGCTCTTCTCGCCCATACCGATGAACTTGATCGGCTTGCCGGTGATCGCGCGGACCGACAGTGCGGCACCGCCACGGGCATCGCCGTCGACCTTGGTCAGGATCACACCGGTCAGCGGCAGCGCATCACCGAAGGCCTTGGCCGTGTTGGCGGCGTCCTGGCCGGTCATGGCGTCAACCACGAACAGGGTTTCCACCGGGTTGATCGCGGCGTGCAGCGCCTTGATCTCGCCCATCATCTCTTCGTCGATGTGCAGACGACCGGCGGTGTCGACGATGACCACGTCGATGAATTTCAGTTTTGCTTCTTTAATAGCCGCATTGGCGATGTCGACCGGCTTCTGGCTCAGATCGGACGGAAAGAACGTCACGCCGATGTCGTTGGCCAGGGTTTCCAGCTGTTTGATCGCAGCCGGACGGTAGATGTCCGCCGACACCACCATCACCGACTTCTTCTTGCGCTCTTTAAGGAAGCGCGCGAGTTTGCCGGCGGTGGTGGTTTTACCGGCACCCTGCAGACCGGCCATCAGAATCACGGCGGGCGGCACGGCGCTCAGGTTCAGGTCTTCGTTGGCCGCGCCCATCAGGCTTTCGAGTTCGGCCTGGACGATCTTCACGAATGCCTGGCCCGGCGTCAGGCTGCGCGACACCTCGGTGCCGACAGCGCGCTCCTTGACCGAATTGACGAAGTCCTTGACCACCGGCAGGGCGACGTCGGCTTCGAGCAACGCCATGCGCACTTCGCGCAGGGTGTCTTTGATATTGTCTTCAGTCAGCTTCGCCTTGCCGGTGACATGGCGCAGCGTCTGCGAGAGACGGTCGGTTAAGTTTTCAAACATTGCGCGATCCTTTCAGGCCCTGTGTAGACCGGGATAATGGCGGCCCAGACCGGATTCAACATGTGCTCGGCGAGCCTGCGGCGTGGGCAGGTCGCGGATTATAGCGAAGACTGCGTCGGGCGGACACCTCGCACTTTCGTGGTGTGGCGGTTCTATGCCAAACTCAGCGCCTTTCGGGCCTGCCTAACAGGATTTATGCTCCCCTTGTCACCCAGTTTGCTGACTACCATCGCCGCCGCGCTTCTTTATGCCGCTGCGACCCTTTATCAGGGCACCCGCCTGGCCTCCGGTGCCAAGGCGAACAAGCGCCTGCTGGTTACGCTCGGCATCCTCGCCGTGCTGGCCCACAGCGCCAGCCTGCTCACTCACCTGCTGACGCCGATCGGCCTGGGCCTGGACTTCTTCAGCGCCGCCAGCCTGATTGCCGCGGCAGTCATCGCCCTGACGCTGCTGGCCTGTTCGCGGATCCCGGTGGAAAACCTGCTGGTGCTGCTGTTCCCGCTCGGCGCGGCGACGGTGCTGCTGGCGCAGTTCGCCCCGGCCGGCACGGTGCAGATCATTGACGAAGAGCCGGGCATCCTCGCCCACATCCTGCTGTCGATCCTCGCCTACGGCATGTTCACCATCGCGGTGTTCCAGGCCTTGCTGCTGCTGGTGCAGGATCACCAGCTCAAGCACAAGCACCCTTCGGGTCTGATCAAGAACTTCCCGCCGCTGCAAACCATGGAAAGCCTGTTGTTCGGCTTCCTCTGGGCCGGCTGGACGCTGCTGTCGCTGTCGCTGATCTCCGGCTGGCTGTTCGTCGAGAACCTGTTCGCCCAGCATCTGGTGCACAAGACCCTGCTGGCGTGCCTGGCCTGGGTGGTGTTCAGCGTGCTGCTGTGGGGCCGCAATCGCCTCGGCTGGCGCGGCCACAAGGCGATTCGCTGGACCCTCGCCGGTTTCTGCCTGCTGATGTTGGCGTATTTCGGCAGCAAACTGGTTCGTGAATACATCCTGCACATCTGACGGGCGGCATAAATGGACGGTTTGCCCATAGGGCCGATGCTCGCGGTATTTGTCCTGCTGATTTTATGGTCGGGGCTGTTTACAGCCGTCGAAATCGCGCAGCAGCACTTGCTCGCGCAACGCACCGCCTCGCGTGCCAGCGATAAGCCGCTGGCGAAGCTGAGCTTTCCGCTCGACAGTCTGATCCTGTGCAACACTCTGTGCCGCGCCCTCGCGGTGGTCATTGCCACGCTGCTGGCGATCTTTCTTTGCGAAGAAAACGGCCCGTGGGCCGCCTGCCTCGGCGCTGGCGCCGTGTTGCTGGTATTTGCCGATTACTTTCCGCGCACCGTGGCCCAGCGCTACCCGGATGCCGTGCTGTCGTTCGGCAATACCTTGCTGGCCGTACCCCTGAAGATCCTTTACCCGCTGGCCTGGCTGCTGAGCCGCATCAGCGGTCTGTTGCTGCGCCCCTTCGCGCGCAAACCCCAGGTGGTGCAGCAAAGCGAAGACGAAGAACCTGCCGACCCGAACGACGACCCGGAACATCCGTCTCGCACCCACCCGGTTTCCGGGATCCACGCGCTGGACAACATCACGGTCAACGACATTCTGGTGCCGCGCAGCGATGTCGACGGCATCAACCTCGACGACTCGATCGAGGAGATCGTCGAACAACTGCGCCACAACAAGCGCACGCGCCTGCCGGTGTTCCATAGCGACATCAATCAGGTCGAAGCGGTGCTCAACACCCGGCAGATCCGCCATCTGCTCAACGACGGCCAACTGAGCCGCGAAGCGCTGCTGGCCGCCAGCTACGAGCCGTACTTCGTCCCGGAAAGCACGCCGCTGCAACTGCAACTGCTGAACTTCCACAAGCAGCAGCGCCGCCTGGGCATGGTGGTGGATGAGTACGGCGAGGTGCTGGGCATCGTCACCCTGGAAGACATTCTCGAAGAAATCGTCGGCGAATTCGAAAGCGAGCACAGCCTCGACAACCCGCACATCCATCCGCAGGCCGACGGGCGCATGGTGATCGACGGCACCGCGTCGATCCGCGAACTGAACAAATGCCTGGGCTGGCATTTGCCGAGCGACGGACCGAAAACCCTCAACGGCCTGGTGACCGAGGCGCTGGAGACCATTCCGGACAGCGCGGTGTGTTTGAAGATCGGGCGTTATCGACTGGAGATTCTCGAGACCGAGGACAACCGGGTGAGCAAGGTGCTGATCTGGCATACGAGCGCGGTGCCCGCCAAGGTTTAAGCGCTTTTGTGGCGAGGGAGCTTGCTCCCGCTGGGTTGCGAAGCAGCCCTGGCTTTTGATTTACCCACAGATTCATGCGGCCGCTGCGCGCCCGAGCGGGAGCAAGCTCCCTCGCCACAGAAAGCCCGACAGCAGCGATCTTTGCTCTTGTTCATTCGTTACCCCCCTTCCTATAATCGAGCCGCTTACCCAAGCGCTGCCGAGCCCTGTGCTTACCCCGCACTGAAGCGGTTTCGGCCATTTTCCGCATCACCCCGACGACTGTTCCTACTCGAAACAGCGCTCGCGTCTCATCCCACATCCCTGGGTGCTCGACCATAATAATTCGCTCCAACGGAGCCATGACTGTCAGGGATCACCGCATGACGACCAGTACCGCTTACAGCGCCACCGCGCCTGCCCAGCCGACCAACTCCGCCACCCGCGTGGCGACGGCGAGCTTCATCGGCACCGCCATCGAGTTCTACGACTTCTATGTCTACGCCACCGCCGCTGCGCTGGTGATCGGGCCGGTGTTCTTTCCGCAGACCTCTGGCACCGCGCAGATGCTCTCGGCATTTCTCACCTTCGGCATCGCCTTCCTCGCCCGACCGCTGGGGTCGGCATTGTTCGGTCACTTCGGTGACCGCATCGGGCGC
This sequence comes from Pseudomonas sp. GM30, assembly GCF_000282275.2. Classification (NCBI taxonomy): domain Bacteria; kingdom Pseudomonadati; phylum Pseudomonadota; class Gammaproteobacteria; order Pseudomonadales; family Pseudomonadaceae; genus Pseudomonas; species Pseudomonas sp. GM30. The sequence goes on from NZ_AKJP02000028.1 coordinate 79,830, forward strand.
AAATCGACGCTGGTGGCCTCGCTGTTGCTGATGGGCGTGTGCACCACGCTGATCGGCGTGCTGCCGGGTTACGACAGCATTGGCGCCTGGGCACCGATTCTATTGTGCGTATTACGCTTTGGTCAGGGGCTGGGCCTGGGCGGCGAATGGGGTGGCGCGGCGCTGCTGGCGACGGAGAATGCGCCTAAGGGCAAACGAGCGTGGTTCGGCATGTTTCCGCAGCTTGGCCCGTCGATTGGGTTTCTCGCGGCCAACGGCCTGTTCCTGACCCTGGCCATGACCCTCAACGACGAGCAGTTCCGCAGCTGGGGCTGGCGGATTCCGTTTCTGCTCAGCGCGGTGCTGGTGATGGTCGGCCTGTACGTGCGCCTCAAGCTTCATGAAACGCCAGTATTCGCCAACGCCATCGCCCGTCAGGAGCGAGTGAAGGTGCCGTTGGTCGAGCTGTTCAGCCAGTACTGGGCGCCCACCCTGCTCGGCGCGGCGGCGATGGTGGTGTGCTATGCGCTGTTCTACATCTCGACGGTTTTTTCCCTGAGCTACGGCGTGTCCACCCTCGGCTACAGCCGTGAGACGTTCCTTGGACTGCTGTGTTTTGCCGTGCTGTTCATGGCCGCCGCAACGCCGTTGTCCGCCTGGGCCAGCGACCGCTACGGGCGCAAGCCGGTGCTGATCGTCGGTGGCGTGCTGGCAATTCTGTCCGGGTTCCTGATGGAGCCGTTGCTGACGCAAGGTTCGACCTGGGGCGTGGCGCTGTTCCTGTGCATCGAGCTGTTCCTGATGGGCGTGACGTTTGCCCCGATGGGCGCGCTGCTGCCGGAACTGTTTCCGACCCACGTGCGTTATACCGGCGCATCGGCCGCTTACAACCTCGGTGGCATCGTCGGCGCCTCGGCGGCTCCGTTCTTCGCGCAGAAACTGGTGGCGATGGGTGGTTTGAGTTATGTCGGCGGGTATGTGTCGGGGGCGGCGGTGCTCAGCCTGATTGCTGTGCTGTGCCTGAAGGAAACGCGTGGCAACGATTTGAATCAGGTTGCCTGACGGAAGATCAAAAGCTTCGCGAGCAAGCTCGCTCCCACAGTGTCCGTGCATTACACAAAATTTGTGAACACCGCCGAACCTGTGGGAGCGAGCTTGCTCGCGAATGCCGCGCCTCGGTTTACAGCTCTACAACAACAGCCTGAGCAGCCCGGGTCGCCTTGGCACGCGCAGCCTCGATCGACTCATCCCGCGCCAACGCCACGCCCATTCGGCGCTGACCGTTGACTTCAGGCTTGCCGAACAGACGCAGTGCCGTATCCGGCTCGCTCAGCGCAGCACCAAGGTTGGCGAACGCAGTCTGGGTCGACTGCCCTTCCACCAGAATCACCGCCGAAGCCGACGGACCGAACTGACGGATCAGCGGCACCGGCAGACCGAGAATGGCGCGGGCGTGCAGGGCAAACTGCGACAGATCCTGAGAAATCAGGGTCACCAGACCGGTGTCGTGCGGGCGCGGCGAGACTTCGCTGAACCACACCTGATCGCCCTTGATGAACAGCTCGACACCGAACAGACCGCGACCACCCAATGCCTCGGTCACAGCCTTGGCCACGCGCTCGGACTCAGCCAGGGCAATCGGGCTCATGGCCTGCGGCTGCCAGGACTCCTGATAGTCGCCCTTCTCCTGACGGTGACCGACCGGTGCGCAGAACGTGGTGCCGCCGATGTGGCGCACGGTCAGCAGAGTGATTTCGTAATCGAAATCGATGAAGCCTTCGATGATCACCCGACCTTTGCCGGCGCGACCGCCCTCTTGCGCGTAATCCCAGGCTTTCTGCACGTCATCGGCGCTGCGCAGCAGGCTCTGGCCTTTGCCCGACGAGCTCATGACTGGCTTGACCACGCACGGGAAGCCCAGGTCCTGAACGGCTTTGCTGTAGTCCTCGAAGGTGTCGGCAAAGTGGTACGGCGAGGTTGGCAGGTCCAGCTCTTCAGCGGCCAGACGGCGGATGCCTTCGCGGTTCATGGTCAGTTGCGCGGCGCGCGCGGTCGGGATCACGGTAAAGCCTTCGGCTTCCAGCTCGACCAGCGTGGCGGTGGCGATGGCTTCGATTTCCGGCACGATGAAGTGCGGCTTCTCGGCTTCGATGACTGCACGCAAGGCCGCGCCGTCGAGCATGTTGATCACGTGGCTGCGGTGCGCAACCTGCATGGCCGGCGCGTTGGCGTAACGGTCGACGGCAATCACTTCAACGCCCAGGCGTTGCAGCTCGATCACCACTTCCTTGCCCAACTCACCACAGCCACACAGCAATACGCGGGTCGCGGTTGGCGACAATGGAGTTCCGATACGGGTCATCTCAGGTCCTCAAAGAAGCGGATCATCGAGGAAAGCAACGCCAGACGCGCTTTCCATGGGGAGAAAGCGCGGCATTTTACATGAACCGCAGGGTTTGGCTCAGCTGGCGACAGCCTGTTTACGCTCGCGCCAGGCCATGATCAGCCAAACGGCAGTGACGCCAGCGAACTTCGAGACCAGCGCGGTGATGATCACCGGTGGCGTCATCAGGTCGATCATGCCGAAAAAGATGAAGGTATCGAGGGGAATGCTCAGCGCCGAGCTGATCCACAGGCGGTCGCGCAACGGCCGTTTGGTGACGCTGAACACCAGCCAGTCGATGATTTCCGACACCGCGAACGCCGTGGCGCTGGCCAGGGCGATGGATGGATCGGAAGTGACGTAGGACAACACCAGCGCCGCCAGCATCGCCACGAGCGCACCGTGGCCGAAGCGGGTTTGCACCATGTCGCGCAACACGAACACCAACCCGCCCCAGGCCGACCAGATGATGTCCAGATGTGGCGCGGTGGAGAAAGCGAAGTTGATCAGCACGACGCTGCTGATGTAGGCGATGAGGAAAATCATGGCGGCGACCTGTCAGATTGGCGCACAGGTTACTTGAGGAGGAGAGTTCGGCCAAGTCGGCAAGCGAACTGTATACAACCGTCGAGCCAAGCGACTTATCTGTGGCGAGGGAGCTTGCTCCCGCTGGGGCGCGAAGCGGCCCCTCTCTTGATGTTGAAAAGCGAGGTCTGCTGCGCAGCCCAGCGGGAGCAAGCTCCCTCGCCACAAAAGCTGTTCAGCCGATCCATCAGCGCTTGGCCGGGATCATCCACACCAACCCACTGGCCTTCGCCCGTTCATGACACAACCCCAGCACCACCCGCCGCTCGTCATTGGTCATCCGCCCCCAGCGCGTTATCTCCGCAACCGTGCGCTGGCAGCCGGTGCAGATATCGTCCTCATCCAGTGCGCAGATATTCACACACGGCGAGGCAACCGGTCTCTCGGGCGTGTTCATTGTTCCTGCTCGACCAGATCACGCGCATAACGCTGCGAGTTATGCACATAGTGCGCAGCACTGGCCTCAAGCATCTTCTTCTGCGGCTCAGTCAATTCACGCACGACTTTGCCCGGCGAGCCCATGACCAGCGAGCCATCGGGGATTTCCTTGCCTTCGCCGATCAGCGAATTGGCGCCGATGATGCAGTTCTTGCCGATTTTCGCGCCGTTGAGGATCACCGCGTTGATGCCGATCAGGCTGTAGTCGCCGACCGTGCAGCCGTGGAGCATGGCGTTGTGGCCGATGGTCACGCCGGTGCCGATGGTCAACGGGTAGCCCATGTCGGTGTGCATCACCGTGCCGTCTTGAACATTGCTGTTCTTGCCGATCAGGATCAGCTCGTTGTCGCCGCGCAGCACAGCGTTGAACCAGACGTTGGCGCCCTCTTCGAGCTTGACCTTGCCCACCAGCACGGCATTGGGCGCAACCCAGCTCTGTGGGTGGGTTTCGACGCGGGCGTCGCCCAGGCGGTATTTCATCTTGTTTTCCTCAGGGCTCACGATGACGGGCCATTCGAACGATGGCTTCAGGTATTGATATAGCTTTTGGGGGGGTGATGCAGGCTGATCTGTTCGTCATAGAGCAGATTGATCAGCTCGACGATCATGATAGCGGTCAAACCCCAGATCTTGAATTCGCCGTAACGATAACTCGGCACGTACCAGCTACGGCCTTGATAGTCGATGCGGTGCGTGTGTTCGCGCGGGTCTTTGCGGAAGAACTCCAGCGGCACATTGAATACCGCGGCGATCTCGGCATCGTTGGCCTGGTATTCGACGAAGTCGGGGATCACCCCGACATACGGCGTAACCTTGATGCCGTGCAGGGAGATCAGCGGGCTGAGCGGGCCGATGACCTCGACCAGCCCCGGTGGCAGGCCGATTTCTTCCTCGGCTTCGCGCAGGGCGGTGAAGATCAGGTCGGGGTCTTCCGGGTCACGGCGTCCGCCGGGGAAGGCCACTTCGCCACCGTGGGTCGAGAGGCCGCTGGCGCGCAGGGTCAGCACCAGCTCGGGCTCGTCACTGCGGGTGATCGGCACCAGAACAGCGGCCTCGGGGAAACGTTTATCGGTCTCCAGCGTGCGCGGTGTGTGGTTGCTTACCCTATGCAGTAGCTCGTCCAGCATGAGTGATCTCGATCTGTGCCTTACCCTGCATCATGCACCAATCATTGCAGCCGCCCAACCCCCTCGCCGGGCCATGTCGCGAAACGACAACTTGCCGACCGGCACCGCTGCACGCCAAGATAGGCGCAGCATTCAGGAACCCCAGCATGAAATTTTGCAGCCAGTGCGGCAACCCGGTGACCCAGCGCATTCCCGAAGGCGACTCGCGGCTGCGATTTGTCTGCGACAGCTGTCAGACCATTCACTATCAAAACCCCAATATCGTTGCCGGTTGCGTCGCGACCTGGGGCAGCAAAGTGTTGCTCTGCCGCCGTGCCATCGAGCCACGCCTCGGTTACTGGACGCTGCCTGCCGGTTTCATGGAAAACGGCGAAACCATCGAGCAGGCCGCCATCCGCGAAACCGCGGAGGAAGCCTGCGCCCGAGTGCGTAATCTGAGCATCTACACGCTGATCGACGTGCCGCACATCAGCCAGGTACACGTGTTCTTCCGTGCCGAACTGGCGGATCTGGACTTTGCCGCCGGCCCCGAAAGCCTTGAAGTGCAACTATTCGACGAAGCCGACATTCCGTGGGACGAGCTGGCTTTCCGCACCGTGGGACGTACCTTAGAATGCTTCTTCGCGGATCGACGGGTCGAGGCGTATCCGGTTCGTTCGGAATCGATTCCGCCGTTGGTCCAGCCTGCCATCAGCTGACTCAAAAAAATCAAAGATCAAAAGATCGCAGCCTGCGGCAGCTCCTACACTTAACATTGCGTCACTCTTGGGGAATCGTTTCAATGCGCTGGTTGCTTGCCCTGCTTTGCCTGTCGTTCGTCACGGTCTCACAAGCCTCCTTCGTGACCACCGTCACGCCGTCGAATACCCCGATGATCGAAAAAATCCTGGTGCTCAAATCGGCGCATCAATTGCAGCTGATTGCCGACGGCAAGCCGATCAAGACCTATCGCATCTCGCTGGGCAAGGGCGCGAAAAAGGGGCCGAAACTGATTGAAGGCGACAAACGCACGCCCGAAGGTTTCTATTGGATCGACTGGCGCAAGGTCAGTGAAAAATTCAACCTGGCGATGCACATCTCCTACCCGAACATCAGCGATTCGGCCCGCGCCCGCCGCGAAGGCGTCGAGCCTGGCGGGATGATCATGATCCACGGCACCCCGGATTCGGAAGAAACTCCCGAAGACCTGTTCCACACCCTGGACTGGACCGACGGCTGCATCGCCATGCGCAACATGGACATGCGTGAAGTCTGGGGGCTGGTGCCGGACGGGACGATGATCGAGATCCGCCCTTAGGCTGACCGAAAACCTGTGGCGAGGGAGCTTGTCGAATCGACGCACCGTCCCGCTCGGCTGCGCAGCAGTCGTAAAAGCCGAACGCGCGGTATGTCAGACAGTTAGCGGAGATAGGGTTTGGGGCCGCTTCGCAGCCCAGCGGGAGCAAGCTCCCTCGCCACAGATATGAGCACTACCGCTACCTTTGGTCGCTCTCGAAAAAATAAATCAAAAGATCGCAGCATGCGGCAGCGCCTACAGGGTTGATACCACTTCCCACTGTAGGAGCTGCCGCAGGCTGCGATCTTTTGCTTTTTAAAGCCCACCACTAATACCACTTCAATACATCACACTTGAAAGCCGCCATTTCATTGGGCTGCACGCCAATTCCCCGCGTTGACATGGTATTCAAGTGGTATTAATTTCCGCCCCACAAGCGAGCCACAACAATCCTATACTCGCGTCGGAAATGACCTACATGAACGACCTCCAGGCCCTACGCCCAGATGACTCCCAGCCGACGCCGCTGTACCTGCAGCTGGCGCGCAATCTGGAATCGGCGATCCATTCCGGGCAGTGGAAGGCCGAGCAGGCCATGCCCTCCGAGCGCAATCTCAGCGAGCAACTCGGCATCTCCCGGGTTACCGCGCGCAAGGCACTGGAAGTGCTGCTCGATCAAGGTCTGATCCGCCGCCTGCAAGGTTCCGGCACCTTCATCACCCCCCGTCTGGAACAACCGCTGTCACGCCTCTCGGGCTTCAGTGAAATGCTGCGCCTCAAGGGTTTCGTGCCCAGCTCAAAGTGGCTGGAGCGTGAAGTCACCCTGCCGACCCACGAAGAACTGATCCGCCTGAGCCTGTCGCCCAACGACAAGGTCGCGCGCATGAAACGCCTGCGCAAGGCCGACGACACGGTGATGGCCATCGAGATGAGCACCCTGCCCGCCTCGATCATGCCCAAGCCGCACCTGGTCGGCGATTCACTCTACGAATACCTCGACGGCATCGGCAAACCGATCGTCCGCGCCCTGCAGCACATCCAGGCGATCAACGCCTCGGACGAGTTCGCCGCGCTGGTCGGCATCGCCCCCGGCACCGCCATGCTGCTGATGACCCGGGTCGGCTACCTGGAAGACAACACGCCGATCGAAGTCACCGACACCTATTGCCGCAACGACTACTACGACTTTGTTGCAGAGCTTCGCCGCTGATCAGCAGCCAGGCCAAACGAGAGAAGCGAAATGTCCGAAGACAACATCCTCACCGCCAGCGGCTGGGTTCGCGGCCGGCTGATCCACGAACACGGCAAAGTCGTGTCGATCGAAGGCGTGCCCTGCGATCCGGCGGACAATGACCTGCCCTACCTGCTGCCGGGATTCATCGACCTGCACGTCCACGGCGGCGGCGGCAAAGACATCATGGAAGGTGCCAGTGCCTTCGAGACCATCACCAAAACCCACGTGCGCTTCGGCACCACTTCGCTGCTGGCCACCACCATGACCGCGCCGAGCGCCGAGATCTCCAGCGTACTGAAAGAGGTCGGCGAGTTCTGCGAACAACGTCCGCACGGCACCGCCCGAGTACTCGGCGTACACCTCGAAGGCCCGTACATCAACCCCGGCAAACTTGGCGCGCAACCGAATTTTGCCCACACCGCGTTGATGGCCGAGGTCGAGGAATACCTGGCGCTGGCGCCGATCCGGGTGATCACCATCGCCCCGGAAATCGCCGGCCACGACGGCTTGATTCGTGAACTGAGCAGCCGCGGCATCCGCATGCAAATCGGCCACACCCTCGGCAGCTACGAGGAAGGCGTTGCCGCCCTCGATGCCGGCGCCACCAGTTTCACCCATTTGTACAACGCCATGAGCCCGCTGCATCACCGCGAACCGGGGATCGTCGGCGCCGCGTTGGCACATGCCAAATTCGCCGAACTGATCCCGGACTTGCTGCACGTGCATCCCGGTGCGATCCGCGTGGCCCTGCGTTCGATCCCGTGCCTGTACTGCGTCACCGATTCGACCGCCGCCGCCGGCATGCCCGACGGTGAATACAAGCTCGGCAGCCACACCGTGACCAAATGCCTGGGCGGCGTGCGCCTGCCCGACGGCACGCTGGCCGGCAGCACCCTGACCATGGATCAGGCGCTGCGCAACCTGGTGAAGATCGGTCTGCCGATCGCCGAGGCTTCGCAGCGTCTATCGCAATTTCCCGCCGACTACCTCGGCATCACTGAACGCGGGCGCCTGCAACCGGGGGCCTGGGCCGACTGCGTGCGCCTGGATCGCTCGCTCACACTGACCGCCGTCATGGTCGAAGGAGAAGACATTGACTTCAAAAATGCTTGAAGAGGCGCTGTCCTCGTTCGAGGCCGTGCAAGCCCAACTGCAACAGCTCGACCCGGCAATGATCGAGATCGCCGGACGCCTGCGCCGTCAGCCGCCGCAAGTGGCGATGACCGTCGCGCGCGGCAGTTCCGACCACGCGGCGAGCTACTTCGCCTATCTGACCATGCAGCAACTGGGGGTGCCGGTGGCGTCGCTGCCGATGTCGGTGGTGACCATGCAGCAGGCGCCGTTGAAGGTCAGCGGCCAGGTGGCGTTCGCCTTTTCGCAATCGGGTCAGAGCCCGGATCTGGTCAACAGTCTGCGACTGCTGCGCAAGCGTGGCGCGCTGAGCGTGTCGATGGTCAACGCCGCCGATTCACCACTGGAAGCCGCGTGTGAATTCAGCCTGCCGCTACTGGCCGGCACCGAAAGCAGCGTCGCCGCGACCAAGAGTTTCATCGCGACCCTCAGCGCCAGTGCCCGCCTGATCGCGCACTGGAAAGAGGACAACGAACTGTTGGAGGCGCACAACTCCTTGCCCGAAGGCCTGCGCGAAGCAGCGAAACAGGACTGGAGCGTGGCCATCGAAGCGCTGCGCGATTGCGAACGCCTGATGGTCATTGGTCGTGGCGCCGGTTTTGCCATCGCTCAGGAAGCCGCGCTGAAATTCAAGGAAACCTCGGCAATTCAGGCCGAAGCCTTCAGCAGTGCCGAAGTCCGTCACGGCCCGATGGCGCTGATCGACGAGCACTACCCGCTGCTGGTGTTCGCCCCGCGCGGTGCCGAACAGGCGGGTCTGATCAGCCTTGCGGCAGAGATGCGTCAACGCGGCGCCCGTGTGCTGCTGGCCGCGCCGGACGACATCCTCGAACGCGACCTGACCCTGAGCCGCGCCGAGCACCCGGCCCTCGATCCGATTCTGGCGATCCAGAGCTTCTACGTGATGGCCGCAGGTTTAGCCGTGGCCCGCGGCATGGACCCGGATCAGCCGCGCCACCTGAGCAAAGTGACCCGTACGCACTGACCACTGCTGAACGATGCACAACCCTGTCGACGGACGCGAAACCGTTGATTGATGCAAACCTCTGCAGGCGCTGCCGCAGGCTGCGATCTTTTGATTTTGACGTTGAAAAAAACAGGATCAAAAGATCGCAGCCTGCGGCAGCTTCTACAGGGGACAGCGAAATTACTGATGAGACCGAGCCATGCACAACAACAATAAAGAGCTGACCCTCAGCGCCCCGCTCAGCGGCCCGGTGCTCACGCTCGCCAAAGTCCCGGACGCGGTGTTCGCCAGCGGCGCGATGGGTGACGGCATCGCCATCGACCCGCTGAATGACACCCTGTGCTCGCCCTGCGCCGGGGAGATCATCCATGTCGCCCGCACCGGCCACGCCCTGACCGTGCGCGCCGACAACGGCGCGGAAATCCTCCTGCATCTGGGCCTGGACACCGTTGAACTGAACGGCGAAGGCTTCTCGATGCTGGTCAAGCAAGGCACCCGGGTCAGCAACGGCCAGCCGTTGTTGCGCTACGACCTGGACAAGGTAGGCCAGCAGTGCAAAAGCCTGGTCAGCCTGTTGATCCTGACCAACAGCCAGGATTTCCAGGTGCGCCCGATTACCCTAAAGGCGGTGAAAGTCGGCGAGCCGTTATTGCACATCGTCGCGCGCAGCAGCTCTGCGGCGACTGCCGAAGCGGTTGGTGGCCCAGAGGTTCAGGGTCAGGTATTGGTCGCTCATCGCGGCGGCTTGCATGCGCGCCCGGCCGCGCTGATTCGCCAGACCGCACAAGGCTTCAAGAGCCAGTCGTATCTGCACTTCGCCGGCAAATCGGCGCCATGCAACAGCCTGATCGGGCTGATGGGCCTGGCCATCGGCGAACAGGATCAAGTACAGGTCAGCTGCCAGGGACCGGACGCCGAAGCCGCGCTGCAAGCGTTGCTCAATGCGTTGGCGACCGCCCTGCCCGACGATCATCACGCCGCTGCTCCGGTCCGTGCCGCACCGCAAAAACGCCCGGCCGAAGCTGGCGTGCTGCAAGGGGTGTGCGCCGCACCGGGCCTGGTCGGCGGGCCGCTGTTTCGCCTGAACGCGATCAGCCTGCCGGCAGATGCGGGCAAGCATGATCCGCTGGTGCAACAGCAAGTGCTTGAGTCGGCGCTGAATCAGGTTCGCAGCGAAATCAACGCGACCCTCGCCCAAGCGAAAAAGCACAGGAACAGCGACGAAGAAGCGATCTTCGCCGCGCATCTGGCCCTCCTCGAAGACCCGGCCCTGCTCGATGCCGCGCAGCATGCTATCGACCAAGGCACGGCGGCGACTCATGCCTGGAGCCAGTCGATCGACGTGCAGTGCGAAGTGCTGCAACACACCGGCAGTGCGCTGCTGGCCGAACGCGCCAACGACCTGCGCGACCTCAAGCAACGGGTGCTGCGCGCCCTGCTCGGCGAAGGCTGGCATTACGACGTGCCGGCCGGCGCCATTGTCGCTGCACATGAACTGACGCCGTCGGATCTGCTGCAACTCAGCGCGCAGGGCGTCGCCGGGTTGTGCATGGCCGAAGGCGGCGCGACGTCGCATGTGGCGATTCTGGCGCGAGGCAAAGGCTTGCCGTGCCTGGTGGCGCTGGGTTCGGTTCTGCTCGATCAGCCACAAGGTCTGTCGGTGGTGCTGGATGCCGATGGCGGCCGCCTCGAACTGACGCCGAATACCGAACGACTGTCCGAAGTCCAGCAGGCGCAAATCGACCGTCAGCAACGCCGCGATGCGCAACAGGCCAACGCTCACTTGCCCGCCGAAACCCGCAACGGTGTGCACATCGAAGTGGTTGCCAATGTCGCCTCCAGCCATGAGGCGGCGGACGCCTTTGCCAACGGCGCCGATGGCGTAGGCCTGCTGCGCACCGAGTTTCTGTTCGTTGATCGCCAAACGGCGCCGGATGTCGAAGAACAGCGTGCCGCCTATCAAAGTGTGCTCGATGCCATGGGCGATCACTCGGTGATCATCCGCACCATCGACGTCGGTGGCGACAAGCAACTCGACTACCTGCCGCTGCCCGCCGAAGCCAACCCGGTGCTGGGCCTGCGCGGCATTCGTCTGGCTCAGGCCCGCCCGGAAATCCTCGATCAGCAACTGCGCGCGCTGCTGCAAGTCAGCCCGCTGTGCCGTTGCCGGATCCTGCTGCCGATGGTCACCGAAGTCGACGAACTGCTGCACATCCGCCAACGGGTCGATGCGCTGTGCCTGGAGCTGGGCATCAGCCAGCGCCCGGAAATCGGCGTGATGATCGAAGTCCCGGCCGCTGCATTGCAGGCCGAACAACTGGCCGAGCACGCCGACTTCCTCTCGATCGGCACCAACGACCTGTCGCAATACACCTTGGCCATGGACCGCGACCACGCAGGTTTGGCCGCCCGCGTCGATGCCCTGCACCCGGCGCTGCTGCGGCTGATCGCCATGACTTGCGCAGGTGCGGCGGTGCACAAGCGCTGGGTCGGCGTGTGCGGCGCCCTCGCCTCCGATCCGCTGGCAACCCCGGTGCTGATCGGCCTCGGCGTGACCGAACTGTCGGTGAGCCCGGTGCAGATCGGTGAAATCAAGGATCGCGTGCGCCAGTTGCACGAGGCCGAATGCCAACGCCTCAGCCACGACCTGCTGAAACTCAACAGCGCTGCTGCGGTACGTCAGGCCTGCCACCAGCATTGGCCTCTGCACTAACAACAAGCTCTGTATAAAGAGCAGGGAGAACCACCATGTACCAACTCTTCATCGAAGGCCTGCAACGCCTCGGCCGTGCGCTGATGCTGCCGATCGCGATCCTGCCGATTGCCGGCCTGCTGCTGCGTCTGGGTGACACCGACCTGTTGAACATCGCGATCATTCACGATGCCGGCCAAGTCATTTTTGCCAACCTGGCGATGATCTTCGCCATCGGCATCGCCGTCGGTTTCGCCAAGGACAACAACGGCACCGCCGGCCTGGCCGGGGTGATCGGTTATCTGGTGATGATCTCCACGCTCAAGGTGCTCGACCCGAGCATCAACATGGGCATGCTCGCCGGGATCGTCAGCGGCCTGATGGCCGGCGCACTGTACAACCGCTTCAAGGACATCAAGCTGCCGGAGTACCTGGCGTTCTTCGGCGGCCGGCGCTTCGTGCCAATCGTCACCGGTTTCGCCGCCGTCGCGCTGGGCGTGTTGTTCGGCTACATCTGGCCGCCGATCCAGCACGGCATCAACAGCTTCGGCGCCTTGATGATGGAAAGCGGCAGCATCGGTGCGTTCGTCTTCGGCGTGTTCAACCGCCTGCTGATCGTCACCGGCCTGCACCACATCCTCAACAACATGGCGTGGTTCGTGTTCGGCAACTTCACCGACCCGACCACCGGGGCGCTGGTCACCGGCGACCTGTCACGCTACTTCGCCGGCGATCCAAAGGGCGGCCAGTTCATGACTGGCATGTTCCCGATGATGATCTTCGGCCTGCCCGCCGCATGCCTGGCGATGTACCGCAACGCCCTGCCGGAGCGCCGTAAGGTCATGGGCGGGATTTTCCTGTCGATGGCGCTGACCTCGTTTTTGACCGGGGTGACCGAGCCCATCGAATTCGCCTTCATGTTCCTCGCCCCGCTGCTGTATTTGCTGCATGCGCTGCTGACCGGGTTGTCGATGGCAATTACCAATGCGCTGAACATCCACCTCGGTTTCACCTTCTCCGGCGGCTTCATCGACATGGTGCTCGGTTGGGGTCGCTCGACCAATGGCTGGCTGGTGATTCCGGTCGGGCTGGCGTACGCCGTGGTGTATTACGCGGTGTTTGATTTCTGTATTCGTCGCTTCAATCTGAAGACGCCGGGGCGTGAGGATGTGGCGGCGGCTGACAAGGCAGTTCTCACCGAGAACGAGCGCGCTGCGGCTTACATCAAGGCACTCGGTGGTGCGGAGAATCTGGTAACGGTGGGTGCCTGCACCACCCGCCTGCGTCTGGAAATGGTCGATCGCAACAAGGCTTCCGATGCTGACTTGAAGGCACTGGGTGCGATGGCCGTGGTACGCCCGGGCAAGGGCGGCAGCTTGCAGGTGGTGGTCGGGCCATTGGCCGACAGCATCGCCGACGAAATCCGCCTCGCCATGCCGGCGCTGGGGCGTGCGTTGGTGGCAGCGCCTGCGGTGGTGGTCGAGGAATCGAAAGCCGTATTGGTCACAGCACCGGAAGCCCAACAATGGCTGACTGCCTTGGGCGGTAGCGAGAATGTGCTGCAGCTGGACTGCATCGCGCTGACGCGTATTCGCCTGCAATTGGCCGATGGAAAAGCGTTGTCCGAGGCTCAGTTGAAAGAGTTGGGTTGCCAGGGTGTAAGCCCGTTGGAGGGTGGGGTCTGGCATTTGTTGATTGGTGAGAAAGCGGCGAGTTTGAGTGGGGCGATTGAGGCGTTGGTTAATCGGAGTGAGGTCAGCGCCAAGGTTTAATCAACACAAAAAAACCGGCTCAGGCCGGTTTTTTATCGCTGACACGTTCGGCTCAGGGTAAATGCTGTTCTGCCTGGTAATGGCGAGTCTGGAATGGCATCAGCGTTTGAACCTTCAATCCAAGGCTTTCTGCTAACCCCCAAGAGACGGCTAATTGATCCTTGCGATTTCGTAACGAAACCATCTTTGGAGGTGCAACATCCTGCTTCGGCGTCGAGTGCGCGAAAAGCTGCAACGCATGCAGCGTTTCCAGCACGCGACTATCAGACACACAAGAGAAGCGCGTAAACCGCTCCAACAGGTAAGCCGCGCGACGGCGTTCTATATCGTCACTGTGATTTTTCAGAAACGCCTTAACCTCGCTTTCAACACTAGAATTCGAGTACCACACTTCTTTCGCAGCGTTCACCAGCGCGACGTCATCGGCCTGATTGAGAGGGCTCCTGACGAGAGTATCCAACGCGGATGAGAGGACGTGCGCGTCATTCACCTTCGTCATCTCCCTTCTCCAGATAGTCTTGCAATATGTTAGTCAGAACCGAAGTCGGCGGCTCTTTGTTGCCAACATATACATCAATGGCCTGCAATGCCAGACGCCGAAGCTCGCTGGTCAGTATGAATCCAAACCTGAGAAGGGCATTGATGTCGGCGATATCGTGATCGGTAGCCCTGCCCAGTTTTGTAATGGCTATGTCGACGGGTGCAGCAATATGTACACGGAGAGGGGACACCCGCGAAAACTCTGGCATGGGAATACTTCGAGACCAATAATCTTCGTGAATCGGGCCAAAGCTAGTGTTGTATTGCAAGTCGTAGTTCAACTCCATCTTTCGCGCAGAACGCTCATCGACAAACGGCTCCGGCACCTCGGCAAGCAGCGTACGCAGGTCGAATCCTGCCGGAATACAAGCCTCATAGATTTCCGCGTCGACGTCCAACGATATGCGGTGATTGGTGTAGAGGTGAACCGCGCATCCTCCAAACACGATGATCTTGACCGCCCCCGGCGCAGCGTTCTCTTGAATCAGTTCCGCCTCGACTGACTTGAACATCGATACCAGCGCCCGCCCCAACGCGGTGTTCGTGTTGATACGGGGCGTAACGACGGGAAGCAATTCCAATTTAAACCTCAGAGTCATAGCGACGGCTCAGTGAAAAGAGCAACATCCCGTTTTCGGTCTATTGCCAAGTTCGCTGTTTGCCAGAGACAACCCAAGGTAGAGAGGCTGCTTCCGAGGGACAACCTGAAAACCCGGTAGGAAAAATCTACTAATTGATGAGGTACAGGAAGTATTCCGACAGCTAGGAAAATGCTTTCGCGAGCAAGCTCACTTTCACAGTGAAGCATTTCAAATGTGGGAACCAGCCTGCTGGCGATGAACGATGGGCGCTCGTCAGGTTTGTGGATCGACCCGATCCAGCGCCCGGTTTACCGCGAGTTCGGCGAGCATGACGATTTGCTGGATCGCCAGTGCGGTGCTGCGTTGCAGGCCGCTGAGTTCGCCGGCGAAGTTGCTGGCCATGGCACTGGCGCAGGCCAACGATTCGTAGGCGTGGGCCAGCAGGGTTTCGGTGTCGATGCTTGGGTTGACCAGGAACATCGTGCTGGGCTGATGCGCCTCAGCGGGTTGCGGGGTGAAGTAGAAATCGACAGCGCGCTTGATGGCTTCACGGTCTTTCGTCAGGTCTTCGACGCGGATGGCGTCTACGGGTGGTGCTGTGGTTTCGTTGGGTGGGTCGGGGATCAGTTTGTCCAAAATTCAACTCCTGCTACGGCGTGTGAAGATGCCATCGTTCGCCGGATCTCACGCGGCAAAGAGGTGGCAGCTATGTGCAGGGTGAGATCCACCGGAGCAGGCAACCGGCCAGACCGAAGTCTGCCCGCACACAGCCGCCATAAAGCAGGCAGCAGATTGAGCTGGCGCCAATTATCGTGGTGTTGGCGCTAGTTGCAAGCATTCCGGGGATCTCACGCCCGGTCGCTGAATTGGCAGCGACAGACAAAGCCTAGAGACCGGGCGTCCGAGGGACAACCTGAAAACCTTGTGGGAAGGTTCTGGTAATTCCCCACACTCTTAAACACAAAACATCCCGTGTAGGAGCTGCCGAAGGCTGCGATCTTTTGACTTTGGCTTTCACAATTCAAAAGCAAGATCAAAAGATCGCAGCCTTCGGCAGCTCCTACAGGAAGTTCGGGTTTATTCAGTTGGAGACCGGTCGGCTGTCAGGCCGCCATCGCTGGCAAGCCAGCTCCCACAGAAGAGCAAAAGCGAACCGCGTCCGCTTCTCACCACTCAATGGTCGAGTGTCAGCTCGCCGAAAGCTCTTGATCTTGATCCACGGGCGACGTCGGAAGGCTGAGTGGAGGGATTGATCCGGGGGTGGGAGCGCAGCGACCGTTTGGCGCAGCCAAACACAGCGAGAGGAGGTGCAGCGAAGCAAACCGTAGGCGCTGCCCCCGGATCAATCCCGCAGCGAAGGGACCCCGAGCCCCAGCGAGCGGGCCGAACGCAGGAGCAAGCGTTTTTTTGCTTACTTTTTTTTGGCGTTTGTAAAAAAAGTGAGTCGCCGTAAGGGCGAAACCCTAAGAAGCCGTTACCGCAGCAACGGATATGTACCCGGTCAGCCAGAACATCATTGCCTGAAACGGCGCCTTCGCGAGCAAGCTCGCTCCCACATTGGAACCCCATCACCCGGAAAATCGCAGCCAACAAAAAACCCGCAGACAATCACTCATCTGCGGGTTTCCCGTTCCAGCGGCAAAAAGATCAGAAATCCTCCAGCCGCCACACCTCATAAGCCGGCGTCTCGTAAGGGTGACTCAACTTCAAAGCCGCCACCACATCACCAATCAACGCGTCACAAACCACAAGCTCAACCTTCCATTCCTCAACCCGCTCAACCCGCCCCGCCTCGCCAATAAACGGCTGACTGCCATCCAACGGTCGAAACTGACCCAAGCCAAGCACCTGCCACGCACAGTGGTCATAGTCCCCGATCCGCCCACCACCGGCAGCGAATACAGCGTCCTTGACCACCTCGACATGACTGTCGGGAACAAAAAACGCGAGCTTGTACACAGGCCTCAGTTCACCCAGACGCGCGCGTTACGGAACATGCGCATCCACGGTGCATCCTCGGTCCAGTCTTCCGAACGCCACGAGTTCTGCACCGCGCGGAACACACGCTCCGGGTGCGGCATCATGATCGTCACACGACCGTCGCGGCTGGTGAGACCGGTAATCCCGCGCGGCGAACCGTTCGGGTTGGCCGGGTAGGCTTCGGTGACCTTGCCGTGGTTGTCGACGAAACGCATCGCCACGCAACCCGACAGATCGGCTTCCAGCAAGGCTTCTTCGCTGGAGAACTCGGCATGGCCTTCACCGTGCGCGATGGCGATCGGCATACGCGAACCGGCCATGCCTTGCAGGAAGATCGAGTTCGATTCCTGGATCTGCACCATCGCCACGCGCGCTTCGAACTGCTCGGAGCGGTTGCGCACGAAGTGCGGCCAGAACTCGCTGCCCGGGATCAGCTCGTGCAGGTTGGACATCATCTGGCAACCGTTGCACACGCCGAGGGTGAAGCTGTCGTTACGTTCGAAGAAGCCCTGGAACGCATCGCGGGCACGGCTGTTGAACAGCGCCGACTTGGCCCAGCCCTCACCGGCGCCGAGTACGTCGCCGTAGGAGAAACCACCGCAGGCCACCAGGCCTTTGAACTCGTTCAGGTCGACGCGGCCAGCGAGAATGTCGCTCATGTGCACGTCGATCGCGTTGAAACCGGCGCGGTCGAACGCGGCGGCCATTTCCACCTGACCGTTGACGCCCTGCTCACGCAGCACGGCCACCTGTGGGCGGATGCCTTTCTTGATGTAAGGCGCGGCGATGTCCTGGTTGACGTCGTAGCTCAGCTTGACGCTCAGGCCAGGGTTGTCTTCTTCCAGCAGCGCGTCGAACTCTTGCTCGGCGCAGTCGGCGTTGTCGCGCAGACGCTGGATCTGATAGCTGGTCTCGGCCCACTGACGTTGCAACAGACGACGCTGACCTTCGAACACCGTGTCACCGTTGAAGGTGATGTTGATCTGGCCATTGTTGATCGGCTGACCGATCACCGACACGCAGTCGCCCAGACCGGCGGCGCTGAACTGCGCGAGGATGTCCGGAGTGGCGTCCTGACGAACCTGAATCACCGCACCCAGTTCTTCGTTGAACAGGATTGCGGCGATTTCGGCCGAGTTTTCGGCAACGCTGTCCAGGTTCAGGCTCAGACCGCAGTGGCCGGCGAACGCCATTTCCACCACGGAGGTCAGCAGACCACCGTCGGAACGGTCGTGGTAAGCCAGCAGGTGACCATCGGCGTTGAGGCCCTGGATCACGGCGAAGAAGGCTTTCAGGTCTTCGGCGTCATCGACGTCCGGAGCCTGCTTGCCGAGCTTGCCGTGCACCTGCGCGAGGATCGAGGCACCCATGCGGTTCTGGCCGCGACCGAGGTCGATCAGGATCAGGTCGGTGGTGCCTTTGTCCATGCGCAGTTCCGGGGTCAGGGTCTGACGGATGTCAGCCACTGGGGCGAAACCGGTCACGATCAGCGACATCGGCGAGGTCACGGTTTTTTCTTCGCCGTTGTCGTTCCAGCGGGTGGCCATGGACATCGAGTCCTTGCCGACCGGAATGGTGATGCCCAGCTCAGGGCACAGCTCCATGCCGACCGCTTTCACGGTGTCGTACAGACGCGCGTCTTCGCCCGGGTGACCGGCAGCGGACATCCAGTTCGCCGACAGTTTGATGTCGGAGATCTTGTTGATGCGCGAAGCGGCAATGTTGGTCAGGGTTTCGCCGATGGCCATGCGGCCCGACGCCGGAGCGTCCAGCAGCGCCAGCGGAGTCCGCTCGCCCATCGCCATCGCTTCACCGGTGTAGACGTCGAAACTGGTGGCGGTGACGGCCACGTCGGCCACCGGAACCTGCCATGGGCCGACCATCTGGTCACGGGCCACGAGGCCGGTGATGGTGCGGTCGCCGATGGTGATCAGGAAGCTTTTGCTCGCCACGGCCGGGTGATGCAGGACGCGCTCGATGGACTCGCTGATGTCGAGGTTCGACGGATCGAAGTCATCGCCCAGCTCGGCTTCGCGAACCACCGAACGGTGCATGCGCGGGGCCTTGCCCAGCAACACTTCCAGCGGCATGTCCACCGGGTTGTTGCCGAAGTGGCTGTCCGTCACGGTCAGTTGCGGCTCGGCAGTGGCTTCGCCGACCACGGCGAACGGGCAGCGCTCACGTTCGCAGATCGCCTGGAAGCGCTCGAAGTCGGCCGGGCCGACCGCCAGAACGTAACGTTCCTGAGATTCGTTGGACCAGATTTCGTGCGGGGCCATGCCCGGCTCGTCATTTGGAATGTTGCGCAGTTCGAAACGGCCACCACGGTCGCCGTCGTTGACCAGTTCCGGGAAGGCGTTGGACAGACCGCCCGCACCCACGTCGTGGATGAAGCTGATCGGGTTCTTGTCGCCCAGCTGCCAGCAACGGTCGATGACTTCCTGGCAGCGACGCTCCATCTCAGGGTTTTCACGTTGCACGGAAGCGAAGTCGAGATCCGCCGAGCTGGTGCCGGTGGCCATCGAGGAAGCGGCGCCGCCGCCCAGACCGATCAGCATCGCCGGGCCGCCGAGCACGATCAGCTTGGAACCGACCAGAATCTCGCCTTTCTTGACGTGTTCTTCACGGATGTTGCCCATGCCGCCCGCGAGCATGATCGGCTTGTGGTAACCACGAACTTCGTCACCGTGCGGGGTGCTGATCGATTGTTCGAAGGTACGGAAGTAGCCGGTCAGGGCCGGACGCCCGAATTCGTTGTTGAACGCGGCGCCGCCGAGCGGGCCTTCGATCATGATGTCCAGCGCGGTGACGATGCGCTCAGGCTTGCCGTACGGCACTTCCCACGGCTGTTCGAAGCCCGGGATCTGCAGGTTGGACACGGTGAAACCGGTCAGGCCGGCCTTTGGCTTGGCGCCACGACCGGTTGCACCTTCGTCGCGAATCTCGCCACCGGAACCGGTGGACGCGCCCGGGAACGGGGCGATCGCGGTCGGGTGGTTGTGGGTCTCGACCTTCATCAGGATGTGCACCGGCTCCTGCACCGCGCCGTACTGGCGGGTTTCCGGGTCCGGGAAGAAGCGGCCGGCGACGTTTCCGACGATCACCGAAGCGTTGTCCTTATAAGCGGACAGTACGCCTTCGTTGTGCATCTGATAGGTGTTCTTGATCATGCCGAACAGGCTTTTTTCCTGGCTCTCGCCGTCAATATCCCAACTGGCGTTGAAGATCTTGTGGCGGCAGTGCTCGGAGTTGGCCTGGGCGAACATCATCAGTTCGATGTCGTGCGGGTTGCGCTTGAGACCGTTGAAAGCGTTGACCAGATAGTCGATCTCGTCTTCGGCCAGGGCCAGGCCCAGCTCGGTGTTGGCTTTTTCCAGCGCGGCGCGGCCGCCACCGAGGATGTCGATCGCGGTCAGCGGCTTCGGCTCGGCGTGACTGAACAGACCGGCGGCCTGTTCCAGATTGTTCAGAACGATCTGGGTCATGCGGTCATGCAGCAAATCGGCAATCTGCTGGGCTTCGGTGTCGCTGAACTGGCCGGCGACGTAGAACGCGATGCCGCGCTCCAGGCGCTGGATCTTGCTCAGGCCGCAGTTGCGGGCGATGTCGCTGGCCTTGCTCGACCATGGCGAGATGGTGCCGAACCGCGGCAACACCAGAAACAGACGACCGGTCGGCTCTTGTACCGGAACGCTTGGGCCGTACTTCAGAAGGCGCGCAAGCACCTGCTGTTCGTCGCCGGTCAGGACGCCGGTGACTTCGGCGAAGTGAGCGAATTCAGCATACAGGCCACTGACAGCTGGAACCTTCTGGCTCAGTTGCTCAAGGAGTTTGCTGTGGCGAAAGGCAGAAAGGGCAGGAGCGCCGCGCAGGATCAACATCTTCGGGACAGCCTCGGGAAGGGGTGTGCTTTGAGGCCGTGCATTCTAGCCTAAACCGCCCTCAACATCACCCGAAACGCTACGCACGGTTGCACTCGGATATCAATCTGTGTTTCTGCCTTTGAAGTCAAATTTCGAGGGTATGCGGGCAGCGCTTATTTTTTCTGTCACAAAATGCCGTTCAGCCCCATTCCTGCGGGGTTTCGTGCAGTTTTGTGATCTCTAGCAGACAAGCCCCTCACTGTCGAGATATGGCGCCCGCAGCCGTTTGCGTATACTGCGCAGATGTTTTTCCCAACGGCTTTGCGTCCGCGATACGCCAAATGGCTGATCGCAACCGGACTCTTCCTGATGCTCGGTGGCTGTGTTGATAAACCCAACACACTCGAGCGCGTAAAGGAGGATGGTGTGCTGCGGGTGATTACCCGTAACAGCCCCGCCACCTACTTTCAGGATCGCAGCGGTGAAACCGGCTTCGAATACGAGCTGGTGAAGCGCTTCGCCGACGATTTGGGTGTTGAACTGAAGATCGAGACCGCCGACAACCTCGACGACCTGTTCAACCAGATCGGCAAGCCGAACGGCCCGGTGCTGGCGGCGGCGGGTCTGGTCAGCAGCGAGGAGCGCAAGAAACAGGTGCGGTTCTCCCACTCCTACCTCGAAGTCACCCCGCAGATCATCTATCGCAACGGCCAGTCGCGCCCTACCGACCCGGCTGATCTGGTCGGCAAGAAAATCATGGTGCTCAAGGGCAGCACCCACGCCGAGCAACTGGCGGAGCTGAAAAAGAAGTTTCCGGGCATCGAGTACGAAGAATCCGACGCCGTGGAAGTGGTCGACCTGCTGCGCATGGTCGATGAAGGCCAGATCGACCTGACGCTGGTCGACTCCAACGAAGTGGCGATGAACCAGGTGTACTTCACCAACATCCGCGTGGCCTTCGACCTCGGCGATGCGCGCAGCCAGAGCTGGGCGGTGGCCGCCGGCGAAGACAACAGCCTGCTCAACGAAATCAACGCCTACCTCGACAAGGTGCAGAAGAACGGCACCCTGCAACGCCTGAAAGACCGTTACTACGGCCACGTCGATGTCCTCGGCTACATGGGCGCCACCACCTTCGCCCAACACTTGCAGCAACGCCTGCCCAAATACGAACAGCACTTCAAGACCTACGCCAAGAAAGAGAAAGTCGACTGGCGCCTGCTGGCGGCCATCGGTTATCAGGAATCGCTGTGGCAACCGGCGGTCACCTCGAAAACCGGCGTGCGCGGCCTGATGATGCTGACCCAGAACACCGCGCAGGCCATGGGCGTGTCGAACCGTCTCGATCCCAAGCAAAGCATCATGGGCGGCGCCAAATACCTGGCTTATATGAAGGATCAGCTCGACGAATCGATTCAGGAGCCGGACCGCACCTGGTTTGCGCTGGCGGCGTACAACGTCGGCAGCGGTCACCTCGATGACGCGCGCAAACTGGCGTCCCGCGAAGGCCTGAACCCGGACAAGTGGCTGGACGTGAAGAAGATGCTGCCGCGCCTGTCGCAGAAGCAGTGGTACAGCAAGACCCGCTACGGCTACGCTCGGGGCGGCGAGCCGGTGCATTTCGTGGCCAACATCCGTCGCTACTACGACATCCTGACCTGGGTGACCCAGCCGCAGCTTGAAGGCGATCAGGTGGCCGAAGGCAATCTGCATGTGCCGGGGATTGACAAGACCAAGCCGGCGCAGGAGCCAGCCCCGCTCTAACCAAGACCCAAAAAACAAATGTGGGAGCGAGCTTGCTCGCGAATGCAGTGTGCCAGTCAACGAACAGGTTGGCTGACACTACGCCTTCGCGAGCAAGCTCGCTCCCACAGGGGTCATGCGCTGACCTTTAGCCTTTCAACGCGGCAGCCAGAATCAGCGCCTTCATCTCGGACACCGCAGACTTGAACCCCACGAACAACGCATGCGCCACCAGCGCATGGCCGATGTTCAGTTCGTTGATGCCCTTGATCGCCGCCACGGCTTCGACGTTGTGATAATGCAGGCCATGCCCGGCATTGACGATCAGGCCCTGCGCCAGACCAAACGCCACACCGTCCGCCACACGCTTCAACTCTTCAGCAACTTCGGTCGGGGTTTCGGCATCAGCGTAGCGCCCGGTGTGCAGTTCGATGGCCGGCGCACCAACGCGCGTCGACGCAGCGATCTGGCGTTCATCGGCATCGATGAACAGCGACACTTCGCTGCCGATCTTCGACAGGCGCTCGACCGCTGCCTTGATGCGCTCTTCCTGCCCCGCTACATCCAGACCGCCTTCAGTGGTCAGTTCCTGACGGGTTTCCGGCACCAGGCAGATATGCGCCGGCCGGATGCGCTCGGCGAACGCCATCATTTCTTCGGTGACGCCCATTTCGAAGTTCATGCGGGTCTGCAGCACATCCTTGAGCAACAGCACGTCGCGCTCCTGGATGTGCCGGCGGTCTTCGCGCAGGTGCACGGTGATGCCGTCGGCGCCCGCCTCTTCCGCGTCCAGCGCTGCCTTGACCGGATCCGGGTAGCGTGTGCCACGGGCCTGACGCAGGGTGGCGACGTGGTCGATGTTCACGCCAAGAAGAATGCGATTGCTGGTGGTCACGGATGCGCTCCTGAAGGGAAAGATTCGGCGCACAGCATATCAGGGCTTGCGAAATAGCTCGCGACTGACGAGGGGACGGCCACCGAGATGCACGGCCAGTGCCTGGCGCATCAGACGCTTGGCCGCCGACAGCGCGCCGGGCGCTGTCCAGTCGGCTTCGGCCATGGCCAGCAGTTCGGTGCCGTTGAACAGCCCCGGCTGCAACAGAAACACCCGTTCAAGCCCGGCGTCCACTTGCAGACGATACAGGCCGTCCGGCGCGACCGGTTCGCTGTGGATATCGGTATTCAGGGAGAAGCCGTAACCGAGATCGTCCAGCAGGCGCCATTCGAACGAGCGCAACAACGGCTCCAGCGGGCGACCTTCGGCCAGGGCCAGCAGTGTTGCAGCGTAATGATCAAACACCGCAGGGTGCGGGTCTTCGGCGGGCAGCAGGCGGATCAGCAATTCGTTGAGATAGAGGCCGCTGAACAGCGCCTCACCGACCATCCAGGTCGCGTTGCCGGCACTTTCCATGCGCCCGACGTTCTTCAGTTCACCCTTGCCACGAAACTCGACTTCCAGCGGCACGAACGGCCGAGCCAGTGTCCCGGCCTTGCCCCGCGCACTGCGCAACACCGCCCGCAGCCGCCCTTGCGGCGTGAGGAAGTCGACCAGCGCGCTGGTTTCGCGGTAGGCGCGCGAATGCAGGACGTAGGCGAGTTGGGCGGGAGGTGGGGTTTGCGACATAAGCCGAAAGATCTCTGAAGATCATCAATTGTGGCGAGGGAGCTTGCTCCCGCTGGGTTGCGAAGCAGCCCCAAGATCAGCGATTTGGTGTGTCAGGCACACCGAGGCGCCCGATTTCACGACTGCTTCGCAGCCGAGCGGGAGCAAGCTCCCTCGCCACAGAAGCCCGCTCGCACAGTGAAACCAACGTTTACAGGTCGCCGTAACCCAGCGAACGCAGTGCACGCTCGTCGTCGGACCAGCCGCCCTTCACCTTCACCCACAGGTTGAGCATGATCTTGGAGTCGAACAGCAGCTCCATGTCCTTGCGCGCTTCGGTGCCGATGCGTTTGATGCGCTCGCCCTTGTCGCCAATGATGATCTTCTTCTGACCGTCACGCTCGACGAGGATCAGCGCGTGGATGTGCAGGGTCTTGCCCTGCTGCTTGAACTCTTCGATCTCGACGGTGATCTGGTACGGCAGCTCGGCGCCCATCTGGCGCATGATTTTCTCGCGCACCAGTTCGGCGGCAAGGAAACGGCTGCTGCGGTCGGTGATTTGGTCTTCCGGGAAGAAGTGATCGTTCTCCGGCAGGTGATCGGCGATGACCTTTTCCAGCGCGTCGAGGTTGTGCCCATGCTGCGCGGAAATCGGGATGATCTGTGCGTTCGGCAGTTGCTCCTGCAACCACGACAGGTGCGGCATCAGCTCGGCCTTGTCTTCGATGCGGTCGGTCTTGTTCAGTGCGACGATCAGCGGGCCGGTCACGTACTGCACGCGCTCCAGAACCATCTGGTCTTCTTCGGTCCACTTGGTGCGGTCAACCACGAAGATCACCACGTCGACGTCTTTCAACGCTGCCGAAGCGGTTTTGTTCATGTAGCGGTTCAGCGCCTTTTCGCCACCCTTGTGCATGCCGGGGGTGTCGACGTAGATCGCCTGCACGTCCCCCTCGGTCTTGATCCCGAGCATGTTGTGACGGGTGGTCTGCGGCTTGCGCGAGGTGATCGCCAGTTTCTGGCCGAGGATGTGGTTCAGCAGCGTCGACTTGCCGACGTTGGGACGGCCGACGATGGCAACGTAGCCACAGCGAGTTGCGTTTGTATCAGTCATTGCCATTCTCCACGCCCAGGGCAATCAGTGCTGCGGCGGCCGCTACCTGTTCGGCAATACGACGGCTCACACCCTGACCTCGGCTTTTTTCATTCAATAAGACCACTTCGCACTCGACGAAGAAGGTACGGCAGTGCGGCTCACCCTGGATATCCACGACTTCATAGCGTGGCAGTTCGCAACCGCGCGATTGCAGGTGTTCCTGCAGGCGGGTCTTGGGATCCTTGTTGGTGTCGACCAGCGTCAGGCCTTCGAACTCACCGGCCAGCCAGGCCAGTACGCGCTCGCGAGCGACGTCCATGCCGGCATCGAGGTAGATCGCACCGATCAGCGCTTCGAGGGCATCGGCCAGAATCGATTCGCGGCGGAAGCCACCGCTTTTCAGTTCGCCCGAGCCCAGACGCAGGTAGTCGCCCAAGTCAAAACCACGGGCCAGCACGGCCAGTGTCTCACCCTTCACCAGACGTGCGCGCAAACGCGACAATTGGCCTTCGCGGGCCAGCGGGAAGCGATCGAACAGCGCCTCGCCGGCGACGAAGTTGAGGATCGCATCGCCGAGGAATTCCAGGCGTTCGTTGTTACGCCCGGCAAAGCTGCGGTGCGTGAGGGCCAGCAGCATCAGCTCCTGATCCTTGAAGGTGTAACCGAGCTGGCGCTCGAGACGGCTTAGAGAAACGCTCACGGTTTACCCACGCTGAGTTCGTGGCTGGATTCCACTGCCATCGCCGGGGTACGGCGCAGGCCTGGGACAATTAACGCTGTGTTCAAAAATGACGTCCTGAATATCGTGGCTTCATGCCCTGGTGCCGATTTGTGGCGACTCCAGAAATGCATTCGGCGCTGTGGTCAACAGCGCCGTGATTGATTACTTGATCAGGCCAACCCGCGAGAAATTCGGCAGGTGGCTGAGTTTCGGTTCCGGCCAGCTCATCCAGACAGCGAAGGCTTTGCCGACGATATTCTGGTCGGGAACCATGCCCAGCAGATCCTTGGGAATGTTCGGATCATCCCAGTAGCGACTGTCGTTGGAGTTGTCGCGGTTGTCGCCCATCATGAAGTAATGGCCGGCCGGCACGGTCCAGGTATGGTCCGGGGTAGCACGGTAGCGGCTCATTTCCTTGCGGATCAGGTGCTCGGCAGCGCCGAGTTTTTCCTTGTAGAGCTCCGCGCTGCCCAGCGTGCCCGGCTCGGAGCCGACCAGTTGCTCGGCAATCGACTCGCCATTGACCAGCAGACGCTTGTCGGCGGTGTAACGCACCGTGTCGCCCGGCAGGCCGACTACACGCTTGATGTAGTTGACGTTCGGGTCGCTCGGGTAGCGGAACACCATCACATCGCCACGCTGTGGATCACCGACTTCGATGACTTTCTTGTCGATCACCGGCAGGCGGATCCCGTAAGAAAACTTGTTCACCAGAATGAAATCGCCAACGTCCAGGGTCGGTTTCATCGAGCCGGACGGAATCTGGAACGGCTCCACCAGAAACGAACGCAGCACCAGCACGATGAACAGCACCGGAAAGAACGACTTGCCGTATTCAACCAGCAACGGCTCTTTGTTCAGCTTCTCGACCACCACGGGCTCGGGCTGGCTGACACTGCCTTGATAGGAGGCAATGGCAGCACGCCGACGCGGTGCCAGGAACAGCAGATCGAGCAACGCCAACAGGCCGCAGACGAACACGGCGATGACCAGCAACAGCGGGAAATTTAGTGACATAGGACCTGACTATTCCAACCTGAGCACGGCAAGGAAGGCTTCTTGTGGAATTTCCACGTTGCCGACCTGCTTCATGCGTTTCTTACCGGCCTTTTGCTTTTCAAGCAGTTTTTTCTTACGGCTTACGTCACCGCCGTAGCATTTGGCCAATACGTTCTTTCTGAGTGCCTTGACGGTTGTCCGGGCAACGATCTGACCGCCAATGGCCGCCTGGATCGCCACGTCGAACATCTGACGAGGAATCAGTTCTTTCATCTTCTCGGTCAACTGGCGACCTTTGAAGTGCGAATTGTCACGGTGCACGATCAACGCCAGGGCGTCGACCTTGTCACCGTTGATCAGCACGTCCAGTTTCACCAGATTAGCCGATTGGTAACGATCGAAATGGTAATCCAGCGAAGCATAGCCACGGCTGGTGGATTTCAGACGGTCGAAGAAGTCCAGGACCACTTCGTTCATCGGCAGGTCGTAGGTCACTTGTACCTGATTGCCGAGGAACAGCATGTCGACCTGTACGCCGCGTTTCTCGATGCACAGGGTGATGACGTTGCCCAGGTGTTCCTGCGGAACCAGGATGTTGGCCCGCACGATCGGCTCGCGCATGTCTTCGATTGTCGACACATCCGGAAGCTTGGATGGGTTGTCGACGTAAATCGTTTCACCGGTTTTCAGCACCAGCTCGAAAATTACCGTTGGCGCGGTGGTGATCAGATCCAGGTCGTATTCGCGCTCGAGGCGCTCCTGGATGATCTCCATGTGCAGCATGCCGAGGAACCCGCAACGGAAGCCGAAGCCCAGGGCGTCGGAGCTTTCCGGGGTGTACTGCAGCGACGAGTCGTTCAGGGTCAGTTTCTGCAGCGCTTCGCGGAAGTCTTCGAAGTCGTCGGAGCTGACCGGGAACAGACCGGCGTAAACCTGTGGCTGGATGCGTTTGAAACCGGGCAGAACCGGCACATCCGGAGTCGAGCTCAGGGTCAGGGTGTCACCGACCGGTGCACCGTGAATGTCCTTGATGCTGGCGATGATGAAGCCCACTTCGCCGGCCTTGAGGTCAGCGGTGGCGGTGTGCTTCGGGTTGAACACACCGACGCTGTCGACCAAGTGAATCTTGCCGGTGGATTTCACCAGGATCTTGTCGCCCTTCTTCACGCGGCCATGACGCACGCGCACCAGGGAAACGACGCCCAGGTAGTTGTCGAACCAGGAGTCGATGATCAGCGCTTGCAGCGGATCTTCGATGTTGCCGGTCGGCGCAGGAATGGTCGCGACCAGACGCTCGAGCACTTCGTCGACACCCAGGCCGGTCTTGGCGCTGCAGGTGACGGCGTCGGTGGCGTCGATGCCGATGATCTTCTCGATCTCGTCCTTGACGCGGTCCGGCTCGGCCTGTGGCAGGTCGATCTTGTTCAGCACCGGCATGACCTCGAGGCCCTGCTCGATGGCGGTGTAGCAGTTGGCCACGGACTGGGCTTCAACACCCTGACCGGCATCGACCACCAGCAACGCACCTTCACACGCGGCCAGGGAACGGCTGACTTCGTAGGTGAAGTCGACGTGGCCCGGGGTGTCAATGAAGTTCAGCTGGTAGGTGACGCCATCTTTGGCTTTGTAATAGAGGGTAACGCTGTGGGCCTTGATGGTGATCCCGCGTTCGCGCTCCAGATCCATGGAATCCAGTACCTGGGCTTCCATTTCACGCTCGGCCAGGCCACCGCACATCTGGATGAAACGGTCAGCCAGCGTCGACTTGCCATGGTCAATGTGGGCGATGATGGAGAAATTGCGGATATGACTCAAATCACTCACGGATCAACACTCAAAAAGGCTGCAGGCTTGGCCCGCCGAAAAATAGCCGGGAATTGTACCTGATACACGGCGCAAGCGTCACGTTCGCCTGTCACCCCGATTGCATACGAAAACGCCCCGATCTGTCGACCGAGGCGTTTTCGCGGTTAAAGCGTTGGCAACAACGCGGCCATCAACCGGCCCGTCGCAGCAACCAGACACCCGCCAATGCACAGACCGTGGCCGGCACCAGCACCGCGAACAGCGGCGAGAAACCGAACACCAAGCTCGACGGGCCAAGCAGATCCTGGACGATGCGGAAGGTGAAGCCCACCAGCACGCCGGTGAACACTCGCTGACCGAGGGTCACCGAGCGCAACGGACCGAAGATGAAGGAGATCGCCATCAGCACCAGCGCAGCGGTGACCAGCGGCTGCAACACCTTGACCCAAAATGCCAGCCAGTAACGGCCATTGCTCAGGCCTTGATCCGCCAGATAGTGGATATAGCCCCACAGACCGGAAATCGACAGCGACTCAGGCGCCATCACCACTGTGTTGAGCAATTGCGGGCTCAGCGACACGTCCCACTCCTCGCTCGGCGCATTCACCACTTCGGTGCTGCGCTCGTGGAACACCGTGGTGGTCACGTCGCTGAGCAGCCAGCGCTTGCCGTCGAACTCCGCACGCTTGGCGAAGCTGGAACTGAGCAAGTGACGCTCTTTGTCGAAGTGATAGCGGGTCACGCCATACAACAGGCCGTCGGGTTGCACGGCGTTGATATGGATGAATTCCTCACCCTGACGGTGCCACATGCCGTGCTTGGCGCTCTGCGCGTCGCCACTGCCTTGCGCCAGCGAGCGATTGGCCTGGGCCATGCTTTCGGTGGCCGGGGCCACGTATTCGCCGATCAGCACGCCGGCCAGCATGAGCACCAGCATTGGCTTCATGACCGCCCAGACGATGCGTCCGATGGACACACCCGCGGCACGCATGACCGTCAGCTCGCTGCTGCTGGCCAGACTGCCGAGGCCGATCAGACAGCCGATCAGTGCGGCCATCGGCAACATTTCATACAGGCGACGCGGCGCGGTGAGCAGGACGAAGCTCAGCACATCGGTCAATGTGTAGGTATCGCTGACGTCGCTCATCTCGTCGATGAAGGCGAACAGGGTCGCCAGACCCAGAATGATCGCCAGCACGGCGATGATCGCCACGAATACGCTGCTGCCGATGTAGCGGTCGAGTTTAACCACGGGCCACCTCCAGCGCAGCGCTGCGACGGCTGGCCAGCTTCAGGCGCATAGGCTCCCAGTACAGCAGGCCGAGACCGATGACCAGGAAGATCCCGTGCACCCACCACAGGCCAAGGGCCGGCGGGATCTTGCCTTTTTCGAGGGCGCCGCGGGCGGCAATCAGGATAGTCAGGTAAGCCATATAAAGAAGAATCGCCGGCAACAGCTTCAGGAAACGGCCCTGACGCGGATTGACCCGCGACAGCGGCACCGCCATCAGGGTCACGATGAAGACCAGCAACGGCAACGAAATTCGCCATTGCAGCTCGGCCCTGGAACGCTCGTCGTCGGCGCCCAGCAGGGTCGCAGTCGGGATCGCGTCACGGTCGGTGACTTCGTCACTGGCATCGGGTTTTGGCAGCAATACGCCGTAGGTGTCGTATTTGATCACGCGGTAATCGGCCTGCCCCGGGCTGCCGTCATAGCGATAGCCATTGTGCAGGATCAGGTAGCGGTTGCCGTCCGAGTGGATCTCCTGACGGCCCTTTTCGGCCACCAGCACGGAAATCCCGCGGTCCTTCTGATTGGCCCCGAGATTTTTCTGCGAGATGAACACGCCGCCGAGGTTGACGCGGTCGTCGGTCAGGCTTTCGGTGTAGGTCACCCGAGTGCCGTCACGCAAAGCCTGAAAACGGCCAGGCTCGAGGGTATCGAACTCGGTCAGGGCGTCCTGCTTGTTCAGCAGCAACTGAAACTGGTTGGCGCCTTGCGGGGCCAGACTCAGGCTCAGCCACGCCACCACCAGTGCCACCAGCGTCGCCGGGAACAGGGTCATGCGCAGCAGACGCTGCTGACTCATGCCGGTGGCCGAGAGCACGGTCATTTCGCTTTCGAGGTACAACCGGCCGTAAGCCAGCAGGATCCCGAGAAACAGGCCCAACGGCAGGATCAGCTGCATGAAGCCCGGCAGACGGTAACCCATGATCAGGAACAGCGATCCCGGATCGAGTTGGCCCGCAGCGGCCTGGGCAAGGTATTTGATGAAGCGACCGCTCATGATGATGACCAGCAGCACGGCGCTGACGGCGCTCAGGGTCAACATCACTTCACGGGACAGATAACGGAAGACGATCAAACCAGACACTCCAGGGTTGTCAGGCTAAGGCGGCCAAACAAGCAAACGTTTCGAGCGACCCGCAAGGCAGAGCCGTCGAAAAAAGATGCGGCATTATCCTGTGATTGAGGGCGCCTGTCACTGCGCACACTCACCCAAGCGTAGATTCCGTTGAAGATCGCACAACCGAGGGTTGTCAGGCGCGGTGAGCGAGGTTCAAACTGCCGCCTTCGTCGCAGGCACAGACCTGCGCCTCTTCTATCTATAAGCAGGCGACTGCGGACACCGTCGAGCGCCTGTGTGTTGACCATTCATTCAGGGATCCGGACATGGAACTGGTTGTAAAAAGCGTTAGCCCAGAAACGTTGAAAACCGCCACCCTGGTGGTTGCCGTCGGCGAAGGCCGCAAACTCGGCGTGGCCGCCAGACAGGTCGACGAGTTGAGCGGTGGCGCGATCAGCGCCGTGCTCAAGCGTGGCGATCTGGCCGGCAAGGTCGGTCAAAGCCTGCTGCTGCATAGCCTGCCGAACCTGAAAGCCGAGCGCGTGCTGCTGGTCGGCGTGGGCAAGGATGAAGAACTGGGCGATCGTCCGTTCCGCAAAACCATTGCCGGCATCCTCAACACCCTGAAAGGTCTGGGTGGCAGCGACGCCGTGCTGGCCCTGGATGAAATCATCGTCAAGAACCGCGACAGCTACGGCAAGACCCGCCTGCTGGCGGAAACCCTGGTGGACGGCGAATACACCTTCGACCAGTTCAAGAGCCAGAAAGCCGAACCGCGCGCCCTGAAGAAAATCACCCTGCTGACCATCAAGGCTGCTCAGGCCGAAGTGCAGCGCGCCGTGAACCACGCGACCGCGATCGCCAACGGCATGGCTTTCACCCGTAATCTGGGCAACCTGCCGCCGAACATCTGCCACCCGACGTTCCTCGGCGAGCAAGCGAAGAACCTCGGCAAAGAGTTCAAGGATCTGAAAGTCGAAGTCCTCGACGAGAAGAAGATCAAATCCCTCGGCATGGGCTCGTTCTACGCCGTTGGCCAGGGCAGCGCCCAGCCGCCGCGCCTGATCGTCATGCAATACAACGGTGGCAAGAAATCCGAGAAGCCTTACGCGCTGGTCGGTAAAGGCATCACCTTCGACACCGGCGGCATCAGCCTGAAGCCGGGCGCCGGGATGGACGAAATGAAGTACGACATGGGCGGCGCTGCCTCGGTGTTCGGTACCCTGCGTGCCGTGCTTGAGTTGAAGCTGCCGATCAATCTGGTGTGCATCCTCGCCTGCGCGGAAAACATGCCGAGCGGCAATGCCTCGCGTCCGGGCGACATCGTCACCACCATGAGCGGCCAGACCGTGGAAATCCTCAACACCGACGCCGAAGGCCGTCTGGTGCTGTGCGACGCCCTGACCTACTCCGAGCGCTTCAAGCCGCAGGCAGTGATCGACATCGCCACCCTGACCGGTGCCTGTGTGGTTGCACTGGGCGCCCACACTTCGGGCCTGCTGGGCAACAACGACGAGCTGATCGAGCAACTGCTCAGCGCCGGCAAAGCCGCTGATGACCGCGCCTGGCAGCTGCCGCTGTTCGACGAATACCAGGAGCAATTGGACAGCCCGTTCGCCGACATCGCCAACATTGGCGGGCCGAAGGCCGGCACCATCACTGCCGCGTGCTTCCTGTCGCGCTTCACCAAGAACCTCAACTGGGCGCACCTGGACATCGCGGGCACCGCGTGGACCAGCGGCGGCAAGGACAAGGGTGCCACTGGCCGCCCGGTTCCGCTGCTGACCCAATACCTGCTGGACCGCGCCAAAGCCTGAAACCGATGAACCTGGGCGGCGTCACTCTACGGTGACGCCGCTCAAGGCTCAGGAACCGCAATGACCAAAGTCGACTTCTACATCCTGCCCAGCGCCGACCCCTCGGCTCGCCTGGACTTTGCCTGCAAGCTCACCGAGAAAGCCTGGCGCATGGGCCACCGCATCTACCTGCATTGCAGCGATGCCGCTCAGCGTGACGATCTCGATGCGCGCCTGTGGGCGTTCAAGGGCGAAACCTTCGTGCCCCACGGCCCTGCCGAGAGTGAAGCGGACGGTTTGATCGTGCTGGGAACGGGCGCTGACTGCGGCGGACATCAGGATCTGCTGGTCAACCTCGACCTGAAAGTGCCGGCCTTCGCCAGCCAATTCGCCCGCGTGGCGGAAGTGGTGGTGGAAGATCCGACGATCCGCGCGGCGGCACGGGAGAGTTTCCGTTTCTACCGCGAACAGGGCTATCCTCTGCAAGATCACCGTTTACAGCGACTCTGAGTACGCCGATGGACACTCCAAAACCGCTGCAAAAGCCTGCACACCTGTTGGACGATCTCGAATCGATCCGCCAGTTGCTCGGCGATGACAACCTGCAACCGCCACTGCTGACCGACACGGTCGAGGACGGCGAACAGGAACAGATTCCGATGTTGTTCGAGGCCGTCGACGCCACGCCGCCCGCCATCGAACCACCCCCCGCTCCGGCCCCGGCACCTGCTGTTGCGCCTGTGGATAAAGGCCCGGACGCCCTGCTGCACCTCGATAGCGAACTGCGCGCCGCCGCGCAATTGATCATGCAGGACGTGCTCGACGACTTCGCGCCGCACATCGAAACCGAAATCAAACGCCGCCTCGAGGCGCGGATGGAACGGTTGCTCAGCCAGTACGAATAACCCGGATGGATCTCCTTGTGGCGAGGGGATTTATCCCCGATCGGCTGCGCAGCAGTCGTGAACCCTGCAAATACGCAGCGTGATTGAAATATCGGGGCTGGTGCACGGCCCATCGGGGATAAATCCCCTCACCACAAAGGTTCCTCCCCAACATTAGTGTCCGCCCAGACTCCCCCCCGCTCGCCCTCGGCCCCATGCCCCGCTATACTTCCCGGCTTTTCCTGAATAAATGCCAATAGGGTCCCGCCGCGCATGGATAAGACCTACCAGCCGCACGCCATTGAAACTTCCTGGTACAACACCTGGGAGTCCGAGAACTATTTCGCACCGCAAGGCGCGGGCGATTCCTACACCATCATGATCCCGCCGCCGAACGTCACCGGCAGCCTGCACATGGGTCACGGTTTCAACAACGCGATCATGGACGCCCTGATCCGATTCCGCCGCATGCAGGGTCGCAACACCCTGTGGCAGCCGGGCACCGACCACGCCGGTATCGCCACGCAGATGCTGGTGGAGCGTCAACTGGAAGCCACCGGCCAGAACCGCCACGACCTGGGCCGCGAGAAATTCCTCGAGAAAGTCTGGGAGTGGAAGGATCAGTCCGGCGGCAACATCAGCCGTCAGATCCGCCGCCTCGGCTCGTCCGTGGACTGGAGCCGCGAGCGCTTCACCATGGACGACGGTCTCTCGGAAGCGGTCAAAGAAGCCTTCGTGCGCCTGCACGAAGACGGTCTGATCTACCGCGGCAAGCGTCTGGTCAACTGGGACACCAAGCTGCACACGGCGATTTCCGACCTCGAAGTGGAAAACCACGACGAGAAAGGTTTCCTGTGGAACCTCAAGTACCCGCTGGCCGACGGCGCGAAAACCGCTGAAGGCAACGATTTCCTGATCGTCGCGACCACCCGTCCGGAAACCATGCTCGGCGACTCCGCCGTCGCGGTTAACCCGAACGATGAGCGCTACAAAGCCCTGATCGGCAAATTCGTCGAGCTGCCACTGGTTGGCCGCCGCATCCCGATCATTGCCGACGATTACTGCGATCCTGAATTCGGCACCGGCTGCGTGAAAATCACCCCGGCCCACGATTTCAATGACTACGAAGTCGGCAAGCGCCACAACCTGCCGCTGCTGAACATCTTCGACAAGAACGCCAACGTACTGCCCGCAGCCCAGGTGTTCAACCTCGACGGCACGCTGAACGACAGCATCGACGGCAAGATCCCGGCCGAGTACGCCGGTCTCGAGCGTTTCGAAGCGCGCAAGCAGATCGTTGCCGCGTTCGACGCCGCCGGCCTGCTGGTCAGCGTCGACGATCACAACCTGAAAGTGCCGAAAGGCGACCGCTCCGGCACCGTGATCGAGCCGTGGCTGACCGACCAGTGGTACGTTTCCACCAAGCCGCTGGCCGAGCCGGCGATTGCTGCCGTTGAAGACGGCCGCATCCAGTTCGTGCCCAAGCAGTACGAAAACATGTACTTCTCGTGGATGCGCGACATCCAGGACTGGTGCATCAGCCGTCAGCTGTGGTGGGGCCACCGGATTCCGGCCTGGTACGACGAGTCGGGCAAGGTCTACGTCGGTCGCGACGAAGCCGAAGTGCGGGCCAAGCACAACCTCGGCCCGGACGTGGCGCTGCAACAGGACAACGACGTACTCGACACCTGGTTCAGCTCGGGTCTGTGGACGTTCTCCACCCTCGGCTGGCCGGAAAAGACCGAGTTCCTGAAGAAATTCCACTCCACCGACGTGCTGGTCACCGGTTTCGACATCATTTTCTTCTGGGTTGCCCGGATGATCATGCTGACGATGCACCTGATCAAGAACGAGGACGGCACCCCGCAGGTGCCGTTCAAGACCGTTTACGTGCACGGTCTGGTGCGTGATGGCCAGGGCCAGAAGATGTCCAAGTCCAAGGGCAACGTCCTTGACCCGCTGGACATCATCGACGGTATCGAGCTGGAAGCCCTGGTGCAGAAACGCACCTCCGGCATGATGCAGCCGAAACTGGCGAAGAAGATCGAGAAGCAGACCCGCGACGAGTTCGCCGACGGCATCGCCAGCTACGGCACCGACGCCCTGCGCTTCACCTTCTGCTCGCTGGCGTCCACCGGTCGCGACATCAAGTTCGACATGGGCCGCGTCGAAGGCTATCGCAACTTCTGCAACAAGATCTGGAACGCCGCGCGTTATGTTCTGGACAAGGGCGAAGACTGCGGTCAGAACGGCGAAGCCTACGAGCTGTCGCTGGCGGATCGCTGGATCATCTCGCAACTGCAACGCACCGAAGCCGAAGTGACCCGTCAACTGGATCAGTTCCGTTTCGACCTTGCCGCGCAAGCGCTTTACGAGTTCATCTGGAACCAGTACTGCGACTGGTACCTGGAACTGTCCAAGCCAGTGCTGTGGGACGAAAACGCGCCGGTCGAACGTCAGCGCGGCACCCGTCGCACGCTGGTGCGCGTGCTGGAAGTGGCGCTGCGTCTGGCGCACCCGTTCATGCCGTTCATCACTGAAGAAATCTGGCAGCGCATCGCGCCGCTGGCCGGCATTCAGGGCAAGACGATCATGCTGCAACCGTGGCCGGTGGCCAATGAAGAGCGCATCGATCCGGCCGCCGAAGACGACATCGAATGGCTCAAAGGCCTGATGCTCGGCACGCGTAACATCCGTGGCGAGATGAACATCGGCCCGGGCAAACCGCTGCCGATCTACCTGAAGAACGTCAGCGCTGAAGACCAGCGTCGCCTGACCGAGAACGAGGCGCTGCTGAAGAAGCTGGCGCGTCTGGAATCGATCACCGTACTCGCCGCTGGTGAAGAAGCGCCGCTGTCCGCCACCGCGCTGGTTGGCGAGATGGAAGTGCTGGTGCCGATGGCTGGTCTCATCGACAAGGGCGCCGAACTGGCACGTCTGGACAAGGAAATCCTGCGTCTGCAGGGCGAAGTCCAGCGAGTTGGCGGCAAGCTGTCGAACGCCGGTTTCGTTGACAAGGCCCCGGCCGAAGTCATCGAGAAGGAACGCGCCAAACTGGCCGAGGCTGAACAGGCCCTGGGCAAACTCGCCGAGCAGCACGCGCGGATTTCCAGCCTGTAAGGGCAATTCGCAATGATAAGGCGCGCCACCCGATTGGGTGACGCGCCTTTTTTTGCCTGATTCCTCTCATCCACCGCCAATCCCTGTGGGAGCGAGCTTGCTCGCGAAGAGGCCGGGTCAGGCGAAAGTGATGCTGACTGAGAGGACGCTTTCGCGAGCAAGCTCGCTCCCACAGAGATCGGTGGTGTTGCTGATATTGAGTTCACAGCGGCTGGATGTGGGACAATACCCGCCACTTTCAGCCATACCCGAATCGATCACACCCATGAACGCCCCCCGCACACCCAAACCTGCGCGCAAGAAGCCTGATGCCGCGACCCCGGCCAAAGCCGTCGAGCCGCGTGAAAAGGCCAGCCTGCACCCGCGCAATCGCCACCAGGGTCGCTACGACTTCCCGGCGCTGATCAAGACCACGCCGGAACTGGCGAAATTCGTGATCACCAACTCGTACGGCAAGGAAAGCATCGACTTCGCCAGCCCCGATGCGGTGCGCGTGTTCAACCGGGCGCTGCTCAAGGTGTTTTATGGCATCGAGCATTGGGACATTCCGGCCGATTACCTCTGCCCGCCGGTGCCGGGCCGTGCCGATTACGTGCACTTCCTCGCGGATTTGCTGGCGAGCATGAACGACGGCAAGGTGCCGCGTGGTGCAATCGTCAACGTGCTGGACATCGGCATGGGCGCCAACTGCGTGTATCCGCTGATCGGTAACAGCGAATACCGCTGGCACTTCCTCGGTTCGGAAATCGATCCGACCGCCGTGGCTGCCGCCCGAGCCATCGTCCAGTCCAACGGGCTGAACAAGGTGATCCAGCTACGCCAGCAGGAAAACCGCAAGCACATCCTGATCGGTTTGCTGGAGCCGGGCGAGCGCTTTGACCTGACCATGTGCAACCCGCCGTTCCACGCATCCATGGAGGAAGCGACCAAGGGCAGCGAGCGCAAATGGCGCGCACTGGGCAAGGCCGATCCAAAACGCAAACTGCCAGTGCTGAACTTCGGTGGTCAGTCCGCCGAGCTGTGGTGTGAAGGCGGCGAAGCGCGTTTCGTGACCCAACTGATCGCCGAAAGCGCGAACTTCCAGCACAAGGTGCTGTGGTTCAGCACCCTGGTGTCAAAAGCCTCGAACCTGCCCGCCATCGAAACCGCCCTGAAAAAGGCCGGCGTGCTGGAGAGCCAGGTTGTGGAGATGTCGCAAGGGCAGAAACAGAGCCGCTTTGTGGCATGGACCTTCCAGACCAAATCCGAGCAGCAGATCTGGCGTCGCGAGCGCTGGGTGCGCTAACACTGAGCTACTTGTGGGAGCGGGCTTGCTCGCGAAAGCGGTATATCAGCCGACATCAAGGTGACTGACACACCGCTATCGCGAGCAGGCTCACTCCTACAAAGGTTCGAGGTGCATCGCCAAATCGCAGGCACAAAAAAACCGTGCCCGGATCGCTCCGGTGCACGGTTTTTTTTCGCTGCGTCTTACTTGTTCACAGCGTCGGTCAGGCCTTTGGCCACAACCAGCTTGATCACTTTCTTGGCAGGGATTTCGATGGCAGCGCCAGTCGAAGGGTTACGGCCAGTGCGGGCAGGACGCTCGGTCACTTTCAGCTTGCCGATACCTGGCAAGGTGATTTCGCCGCCATTTTCCAGCTGATCGGCAACGATTTGGCCCAGTTGGTCCAGAGCGTTACGCGCGGTGGTTTTCGGCGCGTCGATAGCTTCAGCGATGTCGGCGATCAGTTGGTCTTTAGTAAGAGCCATGTAGTGTTCCTTCCCTATCAAATTCATATGGATTGCAGAGTGCAGTGTCAGCCATCGAGCCCGATCTTCTGGATCTGGCACCCTCGGCGATAACCACGACGAGTCGGGGTTATAGATGCCGAAATCAGGGTTTGGTTCGACCTGACAAATGCTGAATGCACGCTTAACGCAGTGACTTCGCGTAAGACCGGGCAAAACTAGCACAGAGACGGGGAAATATCCGCCTCTAGCTACCCATTTGGTCAGCTTTATTGCTCTAAATCGGTAAAAAACTGCATAAGGGCGCCCACCCGCCCTGGATTTGCCCTTCACCCCGCGCCAAAACCAGTGGTTGCGGTACACTGGGCGCTTTTTCGGGGGAGCCTGCCCTCCTCCCTTCCACCAGCCGAGAAGCCCATGCCGATCCGTCATTGCATCGTCCACCTGATCGACAAAAAACCCGACGGCACGCCCGCAGTTCTGCACGCCCGTGATACAGAGCTCGCTGAATCCGCGGCCATCGAGAACATGCTCGCCGACCTCAACGAGAGCTATAACGCCAAACAGGGCAAAGCCTGGGGTCTGTTCCATCCGGAATCCGGCGCGTTTCCGTTCAGCGGCTGGCTGAAGGACTACATGGAAGGCGGCAAGGACTTCACCGCGTTCAGCAAAGTCGCGGTCGAGCATCTGCAGAAACTGATGGAAGAATCGAACCTGTCAGTCGGCGGCCACGTGCTGTTCGCCCACTATCAGCAAGGCATGACCGATTACTTGGCGATCGCCCTGTTGCACCACAGCGAAGGCGTGGCGGTGACCGATGAGCTGGACGTGACCCCGTCGCGTCACCTCGACCTCGGCCAGTTGCACCTGGCGGCGCGGATCAACGTGTCCGAGTGGCAGAACAACAAGCAGTCCAAACAGTACATCTCGTTCATCAAGGGCAAGAACGGCAAGAAGGTTTCGGAATACTTCCGCGACTTCATCGGCTGCCAGGAAGGCGTCGACGGCCCGGGCGAGACTCGCACCCTGCTCAAGGCCTTCAGCGACTTCGTCGAGAGCGAAGACCTGCCGGAAGACTCCGCCCGCGAGAAAACCAAGACCCTGGTCGATTACGCCAGCAGCCAGGCCAAGCTCGGCGAGCCGATGGGTCTGGAAGAGCTGTCGGAGCTGATCGACGAAGAGCGGCCGAAAGCCTTCTACGATCACATCCGCAACAAGGACTATGGCCTGTCGCCGGAGATTCCGGCAGACAAACGCACCCTCAACCAGTTCCGCCGCTTCACCGGCCGTGCCGAAGGTCTGTCGATCAGCTTTGAAGCGCACCTGCTGGGTTCGAAGATCGAGTACGACGAGGAGGCCGGCACCTTGATCATCAAGGGCCTGCCGACCTCGCTCACTGATCAGCTCAAGCGCCGCAACTGATGCTCGGCAATGTGCTGAAGAAGGTAGCGCTGGTTCTGCTGGTGGTGGTGATCTATCAGAACTGGGGCAAGATCGAGCGGGTGTTCAACCCGTCGCAGATGGTCTCTGAGCAGGTTCGCGCCAACGCCCATGTCGTGCTGTATGCCACCGACTGGTGCGGCTACTGCAAGCAGACCAAGCGCTTTCTCGACAGCAAGGGGATTCCCTTCAAGGAGTTCGACATCGAGAAGGACGCCGAGGCGCGCAAGGCGTATGAGGCGCTGGGTGGACGCGGGATTCCGTTGATCGACGTGAATGGCACGTTGATTCGTGGGTTCGACCCGGACGAAATTCTCGCCGCCCTGAAGTAACACAGCTCCTCTGTGGTGAGGGGATTTATCCCCGATCGGCGGCGAAGCCGTCGCAAAATCTGCCTGGTAGGGCGTGCAGTTTTTTGGGGGCGCTTCGCGCCCCATCGGGGATAAATCCCCTCACCACAATTGCCCCCTCCAAGCAAAGGCCGCTTGCTGATCAGCGAGCTTCGATACGGAAACCAAAGCGCGGGAAGTGCACATGCACCACGCCGCCACGCGGGTCTTCGCGACGCAGGATCAGCTCTTCGCGGCCAGCAAACAGCAACTCACCCACCACCGGGTCAACCCCGTAGTCTGTCGCGGCAATCGCCACCTGCTGCCCCGCCTTGAAGCCGTTCGGATCGACAAACTGCTCATCCGGCAGCGCCGCCGGCGTGGAACTGCGCGCGACTTCCAGCGCCTCCTCGGCAGTCATCGCACTCGCTGCACCATGACCAAAGCCCAGCACACGCCCCAGCCATGCAGTCACGGCCGGATATTCATCGACCAACGGCGCAGTGACGTGCGTCGCCTTGAGGAACCACAGCGGATGCGCCAGGGCGAAGTCGGCAATCGACGGCTCGCCGAACAGGAAGTCGCCCTGCTCGCGCTGCAACTGCTGCTCCAGCCGCGCCATGAGCGTTGGCCATTGGTGCTTGGCCTGCTCGGCGGACAGTTTGGTTGCCGTGCCACCACTGAACAATCCAGCACGGTCAGCAATGAACGCCTTGATCGCTTCCGGCGGCAACTTGCCGAAACGCACCGCCACCGATTCTGGCTGGAACACCAGGCTGACCGCGTGCTGGAACACCACCGAATCGGCCCACGCGGCGAAGCTGGCGCTGGTCATTTCCTGGCCTTCCGGGAAAAACGCCGGCAGGGCTTTTTCCTGCTCCAGACGACGGGCAATCAACGATGTGTCGCAATAGATGTCGGCGCCGATCTGCAACACCGGGGTCTTGCGGTAGCCGCCAGTCAGCGCGGTCAGATCCGGCTTGGGCATCACCGGCGAAATGTGCACCGAGCGCCAGGAAAGCCCCTTGAAGCCCAACAGCAGACGAGCCTTTTCGGCAAATGGAGAGGTCGGGTAATGATGCAGAATCAACTCGGACATGCTCGGCTCCGCCGCACAGAAAGTGAGTCCGCAGCTTAGCGTGCATTTGATTAGCAGCCTACAGATCTGCCTGATGGGAACCGATCAGTCAGATTGATAAGACGCGACCAGGCATTCCTTGGCGCTCTTGCGCAGCTTTTTGATCAGCCGTTCCTGGCGCAGCGCGTCGCTCTTGTCGCGGCAACGCTCGGTGTAGACCAGCGCCATCGCCGGGCTGGACAGGAAGAACCGCGCACCCTTGCCGCTTTGATGCTTGGCGAAGCGGCGCACCGGGTCGTTGCTGATCCCGCAGTACAGCGAGCCATTGGCCGCGCGCACGAGGTAGACGAACCAGGATTTGCTCACTGGCTCGACGACTTCAACCGGTTTTTCGCTGAGGCTGGTCACTTCGGGATCTGGACGTGTAGGAAACAGGCCGCGATCTTATCAGCGACCGGCCTGAAATGCCTTCAGCCCTTTCAGCGCCTGCGCCCGGACCGCGTTGCGCACCAGCGGTGTCCAGCCCAGCAGCAGGCCCTTGAACCCCAACGCCTGACGCGACCAGCGCCACAGGTCGAAGTGATCATGGTGCTCGCAGATCTTGCCGTCGCGAAAGACGAAGCGCGCCTGAATGTCGTTGATTACCACGTTGCCGGTCTGGCTGAACAGATACGTCGCCACCCAGTGCGCACCACCGCTGCGCTCGTCGGCGCGGACATTGTCGAAAGTCAGGGAGAAGTCCTTGGCGCGGGTGGTGAGCATGCGCCACATGTCGCCGGCATCGCGCCCGCGCAGCTCACCGAAGGCCGGATCGCTGAACACCACATCGTCGGTGTAGCACGCGGCCATGGCCTCGGCGTCGAGGCGCTGGAAGGCCTGGTAGAAGCGGGTGATCAACGCGGCGTGGGCTTCGCTCATGGGCAAACTCCGGGAAATGGACAGATTGCCAGCACGATAAGCTGAAGGCCGCAGAAACACTATCGGCATTCTCACAGCGAATACCACGCAAGATTTAAAGCACCGCAAAAACTGTGGGAGCGAGCTTGCTCGCGAAGACGCCGGCACATTCAACATGATCTGTGTCTGAACCACCGTCTTCGCGAGCAAGCTCGCTCCCACATGGGATATCACGCCCCAAAAAAGGGTTACGTGTCAGATCTTCTCGCTTTGCACTTGCACGTACAACGCCCGGCCGGCACCCAGCCCGGCAATGATCGCACCCGCGCCAATGATGCCGAAGATCCAGCCCACGGCATTCCAGCCGCCGGTCCAGTCATGCACCACGCCGACCGCGAACGGTCCCATCGACGCCAGGGTGTAGCCGAAGCCCTGGGACATGCTCGACAGGTTCGCCGCGACGTGCGAATCCCGTGAGCGCAGCACGATCAGGGTCAGCGCCAGGCTGAACGTACCGCCCTGCCCCAGCCCCAGCAGAATTGCCCAGCCCCACAGCCCTTCAATCGGCGCATACAGGCAACCGAACAGACCACCGAGGGTCAGCGCCATCACCAGCACGATCGCCAGACGCTGATCCTTGCCCCGGGTCGCCAGCCACGGTGCAGCCAGCGAACTGGCGAGCTGGATGATCACCGAACCGGACAGCACCAGCCCGGCCTGAGTTGGAGTCAGCCCGCGACCGATGAGGATCGACGGCAACCAGCCGAACACGATGTACGCCAGCGACGATTGCAGGCCCATGTACAAGGTCACTTGCCACGCGAGCGGATCGCGCAGCAAACCGCGCACCCGATAGGCGACGTTGTGCGCGCCGTGTTTCTGCCCGACTTGCGGCAACCAGAAGACCGCCGCCACCAACGCAGGGATTACCCAGAAGCCCAGGCCCAGCGCCCAGCTGTGGTCGAAGTGCTCGCTCAACGGCACAGTCGAACCCGCCGCCATCGCCGCGCCCAGGCACAGGGCCATGGTGTACACGCCGGTCATGGTTCCGGCGTGTTTGGCGAAGTCGCGTTTGACGATGCCCGGCAGCAGCACACCGATGATGCCGATGCTCGCACCGCCAAGCACGCTACCTGCAAACAGCCCGATCTCACCGAAGTTGCTGCGCACGATGATCCCCGCGGCCAGGGTCAGCAGAATCCCCAACACCACCCGCTCGGCGCCGAAACGTCGCGCCAGAATCGGCGCCAGCGGCGCGAACAAGCCCAGGCACAGCACCGGCAGCGTGGTCAGCAGACCGGCCTGCGCCGCAGACAGACCAAGGCTTTTCGACACTTCACTGAGCAGCGGCGCCATGCTCGACAGCGCCGGGCGCAGGTTCAGTGCGACCAGAATCAGCCCCAGCAGCAACAGCCACGGCCGGCGCACCAGCGGATGGCTTTGCTGCACTTGCTCGTCGTCGGCCTCGGCGTCGATCAGCAATTCTTCAAGCTCGGCAGTTCTTTTGGGGATGGACAGGTTTTTTTCGCTTTCAAGGTTCATTGATCAACTGCCTCGATATGGCTTTGGCCCGTTCCGGGTCGCGTTGTTCGACGGCATCGAGCAACTCGATGTGCAGGTCGAACACTTCCTGACGGCGCGGGACGATGTTCAGCGTCTGGCGCAATTGCGCGCCGACGATGCTGGAGAAATAGCGATACAACTCGCTGAGGGTCGGGTTGTGCGCGGCGTCCACCAGACGGCGGTGGAACACCAGATCGCAGGCAATGTAAGTGTCGAGATCGCCGTGGTAGTGGCTACCGCTGGTGCCGAGCGCTTCGCGCAGGGCGAGCAGGTCTTCATCGGTGCGACGCAGCGCGGCCAGGCCGATCGCTTCCACTTCGAGAATGTGCCGGGTCTCGCGCGCCTGCTCCAGCGAGCAACGGGACAACGCCTTGAGCGTGTCCATCGGATCGACCACCGCCCGCAGGTAACTGCCATCGCCCTGACGGATTTCGATCAACCCGGAAAACGCCAGCACGCGCATGGCTTCGCGCACGGTGTTGCGACTGATGCCCAAATCGGCGCACAGCTCAGGCTCCGTCGGCAGCCGTTCGCCGACCTGCCACACGCCATCGGTGATGCGTTGGCGCAACTGATCCAGGGCCTGATCGACCAGGGATCGCTTGATCAAAGGTGAGATGTCTGTCATGAAATTCGCCCTTTCATCCAATCATAGGATGAATTTTTTGACATGGTATTCAGCTGAGATGCCGCACACAACCCCAACCGCGGCATAAATCCTACTTGCCGAGCTGTAAAAACTGCTGACAGGCGAGGTGATTTCCCACAATCGCCTGGAATACTGCCGACATCTCTTGCAGACGCTGGACTGCAGACTTTGGACATTGATCCAGGGGCGTGTTGCCCCGTCATTATCCAAAGGAAGATGCACCGCTCATGGTAGAAGTCAATTTCGGCAAGCAGCACGACCGCCCTTTTGTTCTGCAGAAAAATCGCCAGTTGCTGGCAGTCCGCAGTC
Source organism: Pseudomonas sp. GM30 (assembly GCF_000282275.2). Lineage (NCBI taxonomy): Bacteria > Pseudomonadati > Pseudomonadota > Gammaproteobacteria > Pseudomonadales > Pseudomonadaceae > Pseudomonas > Pseudomonas sp. GM30. The sequence continues at coordinate 124,490 of NZ_AKJP02000028.1, forward strand.
ATGCGGGAACGCAGTTGGAGCAAACGCTTTGCTGCGAATCTGCTCACGCAGCGCTGGAAGGTTGCGAGCTGTTGCTGCATGTCGAGGACGCTGATGTGCAGATTTTCAAACTGCCCGGGCACTCGGACGCATCGCAACGCAAGGCGCGGTTACGCGAATTGCCCGACGTGCGCTTCGCGGGCAGCGTGCTGGTGGATCCCATCACTCAGGAGCCGGTGCTCTATACCGAAAATATCTTTTTGAAGTTCATCGACTCGCTGAGAGCCACTGAGTGCATGGTCATACTTGAAGAGCTGGGCCTGATGATCAAACAAGAAGTGCCGTATGCCAAAAATGCCTTTTTCGTCCATCACCCCGCCACCCATGGCATCGATATCTGCACCCTCACGAGTAAATGGCTGGAACGCGACGAAATCGAGTACTGCCACCCGGAGCTGCTGCGCCAGGGTCAACGCCGAGCGATCCATGCCAATCAGTGGCACCTGAAGAAAACCACCGTGACCTATCAGGTGGAAATCGATGCCAGCGCCAACGTCGAGGCCGCACATGAGCTCGCGCAGGGCGAAGGCGTCGTGATAGCGGTCATCGACGATGCATTTGATATCGACCATCCCGAGTTCGCCGGAGAAGGCAAAATCGTCGGCGCGCAGAACTTCGACCGGCGTAACTCGAAACAGGGCCCACGGCCGAAAAATGCCCAGGAACGTCACGGCACAGCCGCCGCCGGCGTGGCCTGCGCCAATGGTGAGGACGGCGCCAGCGGTGTCGCCCCCAAAGCCAGCCTGATGCCGTTGAAACTCACCAAACCCTTGGGCGCCCGCGCCGAGGCCGACGCCTTTTTCTGGGCTGCCGATCAGGGCGCCGACGTCATTTCCTGCAGTTGGGGGCCGGCTGAAGGGCATTGGGCCGACCCGGCGGACCCGCGCCACACGCAAGTATTCCCCCTGGCTGCCAGCACACGTCTGGCAATCGAATACGCCGCCACCAAGGGCCGCAATGGCAAAGGCTGTTTGATCTTTTTTGGCGCGGGAAACGGTAACGAATGTGCCGACAATGATGGCTACTCCAGCCATCCCCATGTGATTGCGGTAGGTGCCTGCAACGACCAGAACCGGCGCAGTGCCTACAGCGATTATGGCAAGTCACTCTGGTGCTGCTTTCCCAGCGGCGATCAGCAACACCCCGACCCGACGTTCAAACCTGCAACTTCTATCCCGCAGACCCGGGGCATCCGCACCACTGATTTGAGCACACAGTTTGCCGCAGCAAATTTGCCGGCCTACACCGACACCTTCAGCGGCACCTCCAGCGCATGCCCCGGCGCCGCGGGCATCGCTGCGCTGGTGCTCGGCGTCAATCCGGAGCTTGATCGCTCTGCGGTACGCCAGATCCTTGCCGATTGCTGCGACAAGATCGGCCACCCCGATGACGGGCCGCTCGGTCAATACGATGAAAACGGCCACAGCCACTACTACGGGCATGGGCGCCTCAATGCATTGCGGGCAGTGCAAATCGCACTGGAGCTAAAGGCCCGTGCGGTTTGATTCGCAGCATGAAAAAAGCCCCGCCGGGTATCCCGGTGGGGCTTGGTTCACTCAGCCGCTAAGCCATCAATGCAGGATCTGGCTCAGGAACAGCTTGGTACGGTCATTCTGCGGATTGTCGAAGAAGTCATTCGGTGCCGCCTGCTCGACGATCTCGCCCTTGTCCATGAAGATCACCCGATTGGCCACGGTGCGGGCGAAGCCCATTTCGTGGGTCACGCAGAGCATGGTCATGCCGTCTTCGGCGAGGCCGATCATGGTGTCCAGTACCTCTTTGACCATCTCCGGGTCGAGGGCCGAGGTCGGTTCGTCGAACAGCATGATTTTAGGTTTCATGCACAGCGCACGGGCAATCGCCACACGCTGTTGCTGACCGCCGGACAGTTGCCCCGGGAATTTATGCGCCTGCTCCGGAATGCGTACGCGCTCCAGGTAATGCATGGCGATTTCCTCGGCCTTGCGCTTGGGCATCTTGCGCACCCACATCGGCGCCAGCGTGCAGTTCTGCAGGATGGTCAGGTGCGGGAACAGGTTGAAGTGCTGGAACACCATGCCGACTTCGCGGCGGATCGCTTCGATCTGCTTGAGGTCGTTGGTCAGCTCCACACCATCGACGACGATGCGGCCCTGCTGGTGTTCTTCCAGACGGTTGAGGCAGCGAATGGTGGTCGACTTGCCGGAACCCGACGGGCCGCACAGGACGATGCGCTCGCCCTGTTTGACGTTGAGGTTGATGTCTTTCAGCACGTGGAACTGGCCGTACCACTTGTTCACGCCCTGCATCTGGATAATGCCTTCAGGGCCGACAGGCTTTTTGATTGCTTCGCTCATTTACAGAGAACTCCTAACGCTTGTGGCCAGTGTCGAGCTTGCGTTCCAGATGCATGGAATAGCGCGACATGCCAAAACAGAAAATCCAGAACACCAGGGCGGCGAACACGTAGCCTTCGGTGGCCATGCCCAGCCATTTCGGGTCGGCAGCGGCTTGCTTGACGCTGTTGAGCAGGTCGAACAGGCCGATGATGATCACCAGGCTGGTGTCCTTGAACAGCGCAATAAACGTGTTGACGATGCCGGGGATTACCAGCTTCAAGGCTTGCGGCAGAATCACCAGGCCCATGGCGCGCCAATAACCGAGGCCCATCGCCGCTGCCGCTTCGTACTGACCTTTGGGGATCGCTTGCAGACCGCCGCGCACTACTTCGGCGACGTAGGCCGACTGGAACAGGATCACCCCGATCAGCGCCCGCAGCAGCTTGTCGAAGTTCATGCCTTCGGGCAGGAACAGCGGCAGCATCACCGAGGACATGAACAGCACCGTGATCAACGGCACGCCGCGCCAGAACTCGATGAAGGTCACGCAGACCACACGAATCGCCGGCATGTTCGAGCGCCGGCCCAGCGCCAGAATGATCCCCAGCGGCAAGGCGCCGGCGATACCCACGGTGGCGATGACCAGGGTCAGCATCAGACCGCCCCACTGGCTGGTCGCCACGGCGTCGAGGCCGAACACGCCACCGTGCAGCAGGCACCAGGCGACAATCGGGTAGATCACCAGGAAGCTCAGGCCGTACACCGCTTTACGCGGGAAGCGCGAGATGAACAGCGGTGCCACACCGATCACCGCCAGCCACACGGTCAGGTCGACGCGCCAGCGCAGGCCGGTCGGGTAGTAGCCGTACATGAACTGGCCGAAACGCTGCTGAATGAACACCCAGCAGGCGCCGTCCTTGGTGCAGTCGGCGCGGGTGGTGCCGACCCAGTTGGCATCGAGAATCGCCCAACTGAGGATCGGTGGTACCACGAGGTAGATCAGATAAAACGCAAACAGGGTCAGCAGGGTGTTGAGCCAGCTGGAAAACATGTTCGCGCGTATCCATGCCATCGGGCCGAAAACCTTGGCCGGCGGTGGCATGTCGGGTTTGAAAGTATGGGTCGTCATGCGCGTTTCCTCACCGCTCGATCAGCGCAATGCGCTTGTTGTACCAGTTCATCAGCAGGGAAATGCTGATACTGATCGCCAGGTACACGCTCATGGTGATGGCAATGACTTCGATGGCCTGACCAGTCTGGTTGAGCACGGTGCCGGCGAACAGCGAAACCATTTCCGGATAACCGATACCGGCGGCCAGCGACGAGTTCTTCGCCAGGTTCAGGTATTGGCTGGTCAGTGGCGGAATGATCACCCGCAGCGCTTGTGGAATGATCACCTTGCGCAGGGTCGGGCCGTTGCGCAGGCCGAGCGAACGCGCCGCCTCGGTCTGGCCATGGCTGACCGACTTGATCCCAGAGCGAACGATTTCCGCAATGAACGCGGCGGTGTACACGGTCAGCGCCAGGGTCAGCGCCAGCAGTTCCGGGATCAACACCCAGCCGCCGACGAAGTTGAAGCCCTTGAGCTGCGGCAGCTCCCAGTGCAGCGGTGCGCCGAAGATCAGCGCGCACAGGGTCGGGATCACCAACAGGATCGCCAGGCCAGTCCAGAACTTGTGGAACGGTACCCCGGTGTCTTCGAAACGCTTGTTGGCCCAGCGGCACATCAGCACGATGGCAACGATGGCCAGCACCACACTGATGACGAACGCCCAGAAGCCGTCAGCCATTTGCGCGGCCGGCATGTTCAGGCCCCGGCTGCTGACAAAGAAGGTGTCGCCGAAGTTGTGGCTGTTGCGCGGTCCCGGCATGGTCAGGAACACCGCGAAGTACCAGAACAGGATCTGCAGCAGCGGCGGAATGTTGCGGAACACTTCCACATACACGGTCGCCAGTTTGCTGATGATCCAGTTCGGCGACAGCCGCGCCACGCCGATGATGAAGCCCAGCAGGGTCGCCAGGATCACGCCGATAACGGTCACCAACAGGGTGTTGAGCAGGCCGATCACGAACACCCGGGCGTAGCTGTCCGCTTCGGTGTAGGAAATCAGGTGTTGAGCGATGCCGAACCCGGCACTGCGCTCCAGAAAGCCGAAACCGGAGGTGATGCCCCGGTGTTGCAGGTTGGTCTGGGTGTTGTCGAACAGATACCAGCCCATGGCGACGACCGCCACGACGGTGATGATCTGAAACAGCCACGCACGCACTCGCGGATCGCTGAGGCTGAACCTCTGCTTTGGTGCGCCGATTGAATTTTGCATGAAGTGCCCCGGAAAAAATGGAACAGAACATCACCCGGCGGTTGGCCCGCCGGGTGACAGAACCATTAGCGCACTGGTGGTGCGTACTGAATGCCGCCGTTGGTCCACAGCGCGTTCAGGCCACGGTCGATTTCCAGCGGAGTGCTCTTGCCGAGGTTTTTCTCGAAGATTTCACCGTAGTTACCGACCTGCGAAACGATCTTCACAACCCAGTCCTTCGGCAGTTTCAGGTCCTTGCCGTATTCACCGTCAGCACCCAGCAGACGGGCGACGTCCGGGTTCTTGGTGGACTTGGCTTCTTCCAGCACGTTTTTCGAGGTCACGCCGGCCTCTTCGGTGTTCAGCAGCGCGTAACCCACCCAGCGCACGATCGCCAGCCACTCGTCGTCGCCGTTACGCACGACCGGGCCCAGCGGTTCTTTGGAGATGGTTTCCGGCAGCACCACGTAGTCTTTTGGCGAGGCCAGTTTGCTGCGCTGTGCGTACAGCTGCGACTTGTCGGAGGTCAGCACGTCGCAACGACCGGATTCCAGCGACTTGGCGCTTTCATCGGAGGTGTCGAAAGTGATCGGGGTGTACTTCAGGCCGTTGGCGCGGAAGTAGTCGGACACGTTCAACTCGGTGGTAGTACCTGCCTGGATGCAGATGGTTGCACCGTCCAGTTCCTTGGCACTTTTCACGCCCAGCTTGTTGTTGGCCAGGAAGCCCACGCCGTCGTAGTAAGTGATGAAGCCCGGGAATTTCAGACCCATGCCGGCGTCACGCGAACTGGTCATGGTGGTGTTGCGCGAGAGCAGGTCGATTTCGCCGGACTGCAGCGCGGTGAAGCGCTCCTTGGCGTTCAACTGGCTGAACTTGACCTTGTTGGCGTCGCCGAATACGGCAGCGGCCACAGCGCGGCAGACGTCAGCGTCGATCCCGAGGATCTTGCCCGAAGCGTCCGGCACCGAGAAACCCGGCAGACCGTCGCTCACGCCACACTGCACGAAACCTTTCTTCTGCACGGCATCCAGGGTTGCACCCGCCTGAGCGAACCCGCTGACGCCGAGTACTGCTGCTGCAGTCACGACCGCCAGAGTGGATTTCAACATCTTCATTCAAACCTCCAGTTTTGCTCTTGTTGTGTCGGAGCTTGAGTCCAGTCGCACCCTTTTGAGGCGTTGTTGACCCGTGTTGGCTTTTTTTGGGGTCAACCGACGTAAGACCTTCGCTATGAGTCTAGTAGGAGAAAATCCACATCATGGACAACTCACTTCTCACCAATCGGCCGAACGGGCTGTAGCCCTTTCACGTTCGCTTTGCCCGTAGCGGCCATTGGCGAACATCCATCACCGGATTCTTTGCAATCCCGCCGCAAGACGTACACTGATAGTGTTACCGCAAGGCGTAGGACGCTTCGTACAGAATCCTCCATAGCAAAGCCCGTACCACACCGCTTGCTGAAGCGATTGCGCGACAGGTCAATAGCAAAACTTGTAGCCTTGCGACATCTTGTTAACGGATCGACCGGGCGCGCACGCAAATCACGCACTTATTGAGAGCGCCCGCACATTTTTGGAGCAGCCATGACCGAGCCCCTGATTCTTGAACCCGTAAAGCCTGCAGACGCCTGCGTTATCTGGCTGCACGGCCTGGGCGCTGACCGCTATGACTTTTTGCCGGTGGCCGAAGCGCTGCAGGAAAGCCTGCTGACGACACGCTTTGTCTTGCCGCAGGCGCCGACCCTGCCCGTCACCATCAATGGCGGTTATGCGATGCCAAGTTGGTACGACATCAAGGCCATGAGCCCGGCGCGGGCGATTGACCGTGAGCAGTTGGAAGCATCGGCGGATCGCATCATTGAATTGATCGAAAAGGAGCGCGCCAGCGGAATAGACGCTTCGCGGATTTTTCTCGCCGGGTTTTCCCAGGGGGGCGCCGTTGTTCTGCACACCGCTTATATAAAGTGGCAAGGTCCGCTGGGTGGCGTACTTGCCCTGTCCACCTACGCCCCGACCTTCACTGACGAGATGGAGCTTTCAGCCAGTCAGCAGCGCATTCCAGCGCTGTGCCTGCACGGCCAGTTCGATGGCGTGGTGCAGAACTCGATGGGCCGCAGTGCTTACGAGCATCTGGTGAAGCATGGTGTCACCGTGACATGGCAGGAATACCCAATGGAGCACGAAGTGTTACCCGAAGAAATTCGCGACATTGGCGTCTGGCTGAGCGAACGCCTGCGTTGATTCGGCCGCTTGGCGGACCGCTTTGATCATCCCACTACGCCGCGCCCGTTTCTTGCATTACACTGGCCGGCGTACATTCCTTAACCAATTGATGAGATGACCGTGCTCGAAGCACTCAAGAAAATGTTCGGTAAAAGCGAGGCTGAGCAGCTCGCGCCAGTCCCCAGTGCGCCGTCGCACGCCCCCGGCCCTCGCAGCGATGCGCCCAAGGCTGAACGTCCGGCTCCGGTAGCGACACCCCAGCCCGAGCCGAAACCCGCCACCGAACCGGTCCGCGCCGAAGCGCCGAAACCACCCCGGCCGCGCCGCGAACCGAAGCCCAAGGCACCGGTCATTCCCTGGAAACTCGAAGACTTCGTCGTCGAGCCACAGGAAGGCAAAACCCGCTTCCACGATTTCAAACTCGCTCCGGAACTGATGCACGCCATTCAGGATCTGGGCTTCCCGTACTGCACGCCGATCCAGGCGCAGGTGCTGGGTTTCACCCTCGCCGGCAAAGACGCCATCGGCCGCGCGCAGACCGGCACCGGCAAGACCGCCGCGTTCCTGATCTCGATCATCACCCAGTTGCTGCAGACGCCGCCGCCGAAAGAGCGCTACATGGGCGAACCCCGTGCGCTGATCATCGCGCCGACCCGTGAGCTGGTGGTGCAGATCGCCAAGGATGCGGCCGACCTGACCAAGTACACCGGCCTCAACGTGATGACGTTCGTTGGCGGCATGGACTTCGACAAGCAGCTCAAGCACCTCGAAGCACGCCACTGCGACATTCTTGTTGCCACCCCGGGCCGTCTGCTCGACTTCAACCAGCGCGGCGACGTGCACCTGGACATGGTCGAAGTGATGGTGCTGGACGAAGCCGACCGCATGCTCGACATGGGTTTCATCCCGCAAGTGCGGCAGATCATTCGTCAGACCCCGCCGAAGTCCGAGCGCCAGACCCTGCTGTTCTCCGCGACCTTCACCGAAGACGTGATGAACCTGGCCAAGCAATGGACCACCGATCCTGCGATCGTCGAAATCGAAGTCACCAACGTGGCCAACGAAAACGTCGAGCAGCACATCTATGCGGTGGCCGCGGCTGACAAATACAAACTGCTCTACAACCTGGTCAACGACAACGGCTGGGAGCGGGTGATCGTGTTTGCCAACCGCAAGGACGAAGTGCGTCGCATCGAAGAGCGCCTGGTGCGCGACGGCATCAACGCCGCGCAACTGTCCGGCGACGTGCCGCAGCACAAGCGCATCAAAACCCTTGAAGGCTTCCGCGAAGGCAAGATTCGCGTACTGGTGGCCACCGATGTTGCCGGTCGCGGCATCCACATCGACGGCATCAGCCACGTGATCAACTTCACCCTGCCGGAAGTCCCGGACGACTACGTGCACCGCATCGGCCGCACCGGTCGCGCGGGCGCTGACGGTGTATCGATCAGCTTCGCCGGTGAGGACGACTCCTACCAGTTGCCGTCGATCGAAGAGAAGCTCGGTCGCAAGATCAGCTGTGAAACACCGCCGACGCACCTGCTGCGCGCGGTGGAACGCAAGCGTCCGCAGCCGCAGTAAGCGACCCGTAACGCAAAAAGCGCAGCCGGCAACGGACTGCGCTTTTTTTTGCCCGGCGTTTCAGCAGGTGCTTGCGATAGACAACTAAAAGTCCATAATAGACAAATTAGTTTATTTCCAGATGGTGGAGCCTGACATGTCCAGTACACCCTGCGTGATCGACCAAACCCAGGCCCGCGAGCTGCTGGCGCGCATCGACGTGCCGCAGATCCTGCGCAAACTGTTCCGCGACCTCGCCGCCGGTCACGCCGTGCAACCGGCGCAGCAATTGGTGGAGTTTCCGCAGGGCGTCGGCGACTTCATCAACTATCTGGGGGTGCTGGCCGAAGACGGTGTGTACGGCGTGAAAACCTCGCCGTATATCGTGCGCGAGCAAGGTGCACTGGTGACAGCGTGGACACTATTGATGTCGATGAAAACCGGCCAACCGTTGCTGCTGTGCGATGCCGGCGAACTGACCACCGCCCGTACCGCCGCGACCACTGCGGTGGCGGTCGATGCCCTCGCCCCGCTGAATGCCTCGCGACTGGCGATCATCGGCAGCGGCAAGGTCGCTCAGGCGCATCTGCATTATGTGAAAGGTCTGCGCGACTGGCAGCGCATCAGCGTGTATTCGCCGAGCCTGTCTGAAGACGCTGAAACCCGTGCGCAGTTGCACGAGATATTCCCCGGGGTGCAGATCGCCGACCGCCGCGAAACCGCCGTGCACGATGCCGACGTCATCATGCTCTGCACCTCGTCCGCCGGCCAGGTGATCGATCCGGCGACCTTGAGCAAACCGGCGCTGATCACCTCGATCAGCACCAACGCACCACGCGCCCATGAAGTGCCGCCGCAGCGCCTGGGCGACATGCAGGTGTACTGTGATTATCGGCTGACCACACCGGGTTCGGCGGGTGAGATGTTGATCGCGACCGAGCAGCATGGCTGGAGCAAGGATTTGATCGTCGGTGACCTTGCCGATCTGCTCAGCGATAAAGTGCCGCGTCCCGGTTACGACCGTCATGTGTTTTTCCGTTCAATTGGCCTGGGCCTGGAAGACATTGCGCTGGCCAATGCGGTTTATCAATTAAATAACTGACACCACACATCCCATTGTGGGAGCGAGCCTGCTCGCGAATGCGGTCTGACATTCACCGAAGATGTCGACTGATACACCGCTTTCGCGAGCAAGCTCGCTCCCACAGTGGACTAGTGAACGCCTTGATATTGCGTAAACACCGGAGACCTTTCATGAGCCAGGCAGACTTCATCATCATCGGCGGCGGGATTGCCGGCGCTTCCACCGGTTTCTGGCTGTCGCCCCACGCCAAAGTGATCGTGCTCGAACGTGAGTCGCACCCGGCCTATCACTCCACCGGACGCTCGGCGGCGTTGTACACCGCGGCCTACGGCACACCGCAAGTGCGCGCGCTGACTCTGGCCAGCCGTGAGTTTTTCGACCATCCGCCCAGCGGCTTCTGCGAGCATCCGCTGCTCACGCCGCGCGGCGAAATGACCGTGGATTTCACCGGTGATGCCGCCGAACTGAACAACCAGTACCTCAGCGCCAAAGCCACGGTGCCGGAGATGCAGTTGCTCAGCGCTGACGAAGCCTGCGCTCGCCTGCCGATCCTGCGTCGGGAAAAGGTCCACGGCGCAATCTACGACCCGACCGCCAGCGACATCGACACCGACGCCCTGCATCAGGGTTACCTGCGCGGTATCCGCCGCAACAATGGCGAAGTGCACACCGATTGCGAGGTGCTGGGCTTGAGTCGCGACGCCGACGGCCTCTGGCAGGTGCAAACCAACGGCCAGACCTTCAGCGCGCCGGTCGTCATCAACGCCGCCGGAGCCTGGGCCGACCAGATCGGTGCACTGGCCGGCGCGCAAGCGCTGGGCCTGCAACCCAAGCGCCGTGCGGCGTTCATTTTCGCCGGCCCCGAGGGCGTGGACATTCATCACTGGCCGATGCTGGTCAGCCTCGACGAATCGTTCTACATGAAACCCGACGCCGGCATGTTCCTCGGCTCGCCGGCCAACGCCGACCCGGTCGAACCCCATGACGTGCAGCCGGAAGAGCTGGACATCGCCATGGGCATCTACCAGATCGAAGAGGCCACAACCCTGACCATCCGCCGCCCTACCCGCACCTGGGCCGGACTGCGCAGTTTCGTCGCCGACGGTGACTTGCTCAGCGGTTTCGATCCGCAGGTGCCGGGGCTGTTCTGGGTCGCCGCCCAGGGTGGCTATGGCATTCAGACCTCACCGGCCATGGGCCAGGCCAGTGCGGCGCTGGTACGCGGTCAGCCGTTGCCTGAGTCGTTGCAGCAGTTCGGTCTGAGCAGCGCCATGCTCTCTCTTTCACGACTGCGCTGATGGCCCCTGCGGATGACGCGCCCAACGGATTGCGGCACACTCGCAGCGCCCCCGTGCACGGGGGCGCTGACGCCGCCTGGAGCTCCACAATCATGACCGCCCCCGAATTCGATCCGGCACTGGATAACTTCCGTGCCATTGCCGACGCCATCGCCACGCTGTTCTTTCCCCACGCCGAAGTGGTGCTGCACGACCTGCGGACGCAGAAGGTCGATTACATCGCCAACAACCTGTCCAAGCGCGAGATCGGCGACGATTCATCGCTTGAAGACATGCTCAGCGAGGACGTCAGCGAGCGGAACATCGGCCCTTATGAAAAACTGAATTGGGACGGCCAGAAGATCCGCAGCCTGAGCACCGTGCTGCGCGACAGTGAAGACCGGCCGCTGGCGGTGCTGTGCATCAACCTGAATATTTCGTTGTTCGAGAATGCCAAGGCCGCGCTGGACCTGTTCCTGTCGCCGAGCAAACTGATCCCGCAACCGGATTCACTGTTTCGCGATGACTGGCAGGAACGCATCAACACCTTCCTCCACGCCTGGCTGCGCGAGCGCCAGCTGAGCCTGAATCTGCTGACCCGCGATCACAAGCGCGAACTGGTGCTGGCGCTGCACGCCGAAGGCGCGTTCAAGGGCAAGAGCGCCTCGAACTATGTGGCCAATGTGCTGAACATGGGGCGGGCGACGGTGTACAAGCATTTGAAGGAACTGAAGGGCTAGAGGTTTTCATCGGTAGTTCCGGCCTCTTCGCGAGCAAGCTCGCTCCCACAGGGATTTGTGAATGCCATAGATCCAATGTGGGAGCGAGCTTGCTCGCGAAAGCGGTAGATCAGTCGCCGTAGATGTCGGACTTGAAATACTTCTCGGAAATCTTCTGATATTCGCCGCTGGCACGAATCCCGTCGATGGCCGTGTTCAACTCACTGACCAGCTCGGTATTGCCCTTGCGCACCGCAATCCCCGCGCCCTCACCCACGTACTTGGGATCCTTCAGCTCCGGCCCGACAAACGCATAGCCCTTGCCGCGTGGCATCGACAGGAAGTCGGTCAGCGGAATGGTGTCGGCGAAAATCGCATCGAGCCGGCCGGCCGCCAGGTCCATGTAGATTTCTTCGTTGTTGCCGTAGCGCTTGACGTTGATGCCCTTCGGTTCGAACACTTCGGTGGCATAACGGTCGGTGGTGGTCGCGCGCTGGACGCCGACGGTCTTGCCCTTGAGGCTGGCGTACTGGTCATCGACCGTGGCGCCTTCCTTCATCACCAGCCGCGACGAGGTGAAGTAGTACTTGTGGGTGAAATCCACCGACTTTTTGCGGTCTTCGTTGATGGTCATCGACGACAGCGCCATGTCGATTTTCTTCACTTTCAGCGAAGGAATCAGGCCATCGAACTCACCCTCGACCCACACGCACTTGGCCTTCATCTGCGCGCACAGGGCGTTGCCGATGTCGTAATCGAAACCGACGATTTCGCCCTTGTCGGTTTTCGAAGCGAACGGTGGATAAGCGGCCTCGATGCCGATGCGCAGGGTTTTCTCGGCGGCAAACGAGCTGGTGCACGCCAACAGGCTCAGGGCCAGACCGGTGATCAGGGGGAGTTTCTTCATGTTCGTTCTCTCGCGGGTTGTTGTTGGTTTGGCAAGACGAAGAAGAGCAGCTGGGAGCAGGGAGCTACGAGCGGCAAGATTGACGTTTTTTTGTACTTATAAATCCATATTGGACTTATAGGTACAATTCGTCAATTAGGGAAGAGAGTGTGTCTGCGAGGTTTTTGGTGTTACAGATGGCCCCTTCGCGAGCAAGCTCGCTCCCACATTGGATTTGGGAACGACACAGATCCAATGTGGGAGCGAGCTTGCTCGCGAAGGCGTACTGAGGGGCGCTAAAGAAATTACTTCTTCCAGCGATCCGCAGCGGCATGATCACTGTCACGCCCTTCGACCCAACGCGGGCCGTCGCTGGTGTTCTCTTTCTTCCAGAACGGCGCGCGAGTTTTCAGGTAGTCCATGACGAAAGCGCAGGCGTCGAACGCCGCCTGGCGATGGGCGCTGGCAGCGCCGACAAACACGATCGGCTCGCCCGGCTCCAGCGCGCCGATGCGGTGCAGCACTTCGAGCTTCAGCAGCGGCCAGCGCTGCTCGGCCTCGACGGCGATCTTGCCCAAGGCTTTTTCGGTCATGCCCGGATAGTGTTCGAGGAACATCCCGGCCACATCCAGCCCGTCATTGAAGTCGCGCACGTAACCGACAAAACTCACCACCGCGCCGACACCGACATTCGCCGCATGCATCGCGTTGACTTCAGCACCCGGGTCGAATGCCGTGGACTGCACACGAATCGCCATGGCTCAGCCTCCGGTCACGGTGGGGAAAAACGCCACTTCGTCGCCATCGCTGACCGGCTCGTCGAGCTGGCACAGGTCTTCGTTGCGCGCGCACATCAGGTTCTGTTCGCTCAGCACTTCGGCGCCATCGCGCTGTGCGAGCAGCGCACGCACAGCGTCGACCGTGGCGAAATCGCCTTCGACCTCGACCGCGTCCACGCCCAGCGCTTCACGATAACGGGCAAAGAATTTAACCGTCAGCTTCATGGCTGCTCCGCCTGAAAATGCCCGCTCTTGCCGCCGACCTTCTCCAGCAGTTTCACGCTTTCGATGGTCATGCCGCGATCGACGGCTTTGCACATGTCGTAGAGGGTCAGGGCGGCAACACTGGCGGCGGTCAGCGCTTCCATCTCCACACCGGTCTGCCCGGACAGTTTGCAGCGGGCGACGATGCGCACGCTGTCGTCACCTTCGGCGCTGAGTTCGACCTTGACCCCGGTCAGCATCAGCGGATGGCACAGCGGGATCAGATCACTGGTTTTCTTCGCCGCCTGAATGCCGGCAATGCGCGCCACGGCAAACACGTCGCCCTTGGGATGGCCGCCGCTGACGATCATCTGCAGGGTTTCGGGGAGCATGCGCACCAGCGCTTGAGCCGTCGCCTCACGGAACGTCACGGCTTTTTCGGTGACGTCGACCATGTTGGCGCGACCTTGGGAATCGAGATGAGTCAGCACGGGATTACTCCTGATCAGGAGCGTGGATTGTAAACCTGCGGGTCAAATTTCCGCATCACTGATTATGAATTCACCGTTGCCCCTGTGGGAGCGAGCTTGCTCGCGAAGGCGGTGCATCAGGCTACATCGATGGTGACTGACACACCGCATTCGCGAGCAAGCTCGCTCCCACATTGGGTTGTGTATCTATCCATAAAAAAACCGGGCGGCTTTTGGGCCGCCCGATTTGTGGGAAGGGTTACAGATGCGATTCGGCGTATTCGGCCAGAATCGAGCGTGGCACCCCTTGCAGGGTGATGTGCACCCCGTTGGGGAAATCCTTGAAGCGTTCGGTCAGGTAGGTCAGTCCGGAACTGGTCGCGGACAGGTAAGGGGTGTCGATCTGTGCCAGGTTGCCCAGGCACACCACTTTGGAACCGGCGCCGGCCCGGGTGATGATGGTTTTCATCTGGTGCGGTGTGAGGTTCTGGCATTCGTCGATCAGGATCAGGCTCTGCTGGAAGCTGCGACCGCGAATGTAGTTGAGCGATTTGAACTGCAACGGCACTTTGCTGAGGATGTAATCGACGCTGCCATGGGTGTTTTCATCATCCATGTGCAAGGCTTCGAGGTTGTCGGTGATGGCGCCCAGCCAAGGCTCCATTTTTTCCGCTTCGGTGCCGGGCAGGAAGCCGATTTCCTGGTCCAGGCCCTGCACGCTGCGGGTCGCGATAATGCGGCGATAGCGTTTGCTGACCATGGTCTGCTCGATCGCAGCAGCCAGCGCCAGAATGGTTTTACCGGAACCCGCTGCACCCGACAGGTTGACCAGGTGAATGTCCGGATCCAGCAACGCATACAACGCCAGACTCTGGTAGATGTCCCGTGGTTTGAGGCCCCAGGCTTCCTGATGCAGCAGTGGCTCCTGGTGCAAGTCGAGGATCAGCAGCCTGTCTTCCTGGATTTCCTTGATCCAGCCGACAAAGCCTTGTTCGTCAATGATGAACTCGTTGATGTGCACCGCCGGCAGGTTGTCGATCAACTGCACCTGATGCCAGGTGCGGCCGTGATCCTGACGGGTTTCGACTTTGCTGACGCGGTCCCAGAAGGAGCCGGTCATGTTGTGGTAGCCGTTGGGCAGCAGGGACACGTCATCGACCAACTGGTCGGTGCTGTAGTCCTCGGCATCGATGCCGCAGGCGCGCGCCTTGAGGCGCATGTTGATGTCTTTGGTGACCAGCACCACGGCCTTCTTCGGATCACGGGTGTGCAGGTCGATCAACTGGTTGATGATTTTGTTGTCGTTCAGATGCTCGGGCAGAATCAGGTTCGACTCGGCCTGTTTGCTCATCAGAATTGACAGCAAGCCCTTTGGCCCGCCCTTGCCGCGCTGGATCGGCACACCCAGCTCGACGTCCTCGGGGGAGGCATCGCCCAGGGTCTTGTCGATCAGCCGGATCGCCTGGCGGCATTCGGCAGCAACGCTGTGATGGCCGCTCTTGAGCTTGTCCAGCTCTTCGAGCACGGTCATCGGGATCGCGACGTGGTGTTCTTCGAAATTCAGCAGGGCATTTGGATCGTGAATCAATACGTTGGTATCGAGTACATAAAGGATTGGCTGGTTGGAAGAAGGGCTACGTCCGTGATCATCCATACTCGGTCACCTTTGTGGGAGCCATTCGACGCAATACCTGGGCGGTGCTGCGCCTCGAAGTGACTGCCGAATTCATCCACGAGGGCCTGGATGAACTGCACACAAAAGGAGTCTTGGAAGACGCCACCTGTGTTGCAGGTTTCGGCGGTCTGTCTTCGTAATACTCCAAAACCCATGACATAAAAAAGCACTTTGACGGTTTTTTTAAGTTTATTTTGCAGAGTGACGAAAAGCCCTTGGCGGACCGTCCAGACCCCGCTAAAGTCGGAAGTCCGCCTGCATCGAATTTTCTAAAAAAATCGCCCAAAGCCCAATGTTTCCGGGCTTTTGCCGTTTGTCAGCGAAACCCGTCCTGACAGTCTTCAAAGCCGATGCCGCTTTGCGCAGTTTGCGTGATCAGCCACGGCAACGCGGTCTTCACCGCGTCCTGTTTCATGTTGAAATTGATCACTCCGTGACGCCACAGCAGCATCAGGGTCAGCACCCGCTGCGCGCTCTGTGCGCCCTTGAGCTTGCCGGCGCCGTCCTGTGCATCGATATCCCACAGCGCCACTTGCAGGCCCTGACTGCGGAAGAAGCTGCCGGCATCAGGGCGGCGCTGCCCCTCCGGCGGACGAAACAGCGGCACATAGTTCTCCGGCAACTTGTTCTTCACCAGATCGGCGCTGCGGCGCACCGAGTCCTGCCAGTCCTGCCAATAGCTGTGGGAACGGAACTCCCAACCCTGCACGCCCACACACTGTTTCGAGAACTCCGATTGCAGGTTGCTCACCGAGCGATCCGCCAGCCGCGCCTGCACATCCTTGCCCAACAGGAAGAACGTGCCGCTCAGGTTGGACTTGCGCAGGTAATCGGCGATCCAGTCGGTGTTGTCCGGCTGCAGATTGGCGGCGCTGTCGAAACTCAGCAGAAACAGCCGGTCGTGCATCTCGTCGCCGTTGCGCTCGTAGTCGCCAAAACGATCGACTTCGCTGCTGGTCTGCGGCGACAGCGCGGCCTTGCGCATCAGCTCGTCCAGGTACTGCAGATGAAATAGCCGGCTCGGCTCGGCCCACTTGGTGTAATAGCTGTCGTCGCTGACCACGAACTTGGCGGCCTGCTCGCGCAGGGTCGGCAGGTCTTCGACGAGGAAGCAGAACGAGGCATCCTGATCGCAGCTCTGCTGGGCGAAGTTGTAGTTGGCCAACAAACGCTCCCAGAGCCGCTGACGCAGGCTGCTGATCGCGTCGACGTTGATCGTGCGCAGCCCCAGACGCTGGGCCAGCGCAGCCTCGTCCAGCGCCTCGGTGCCCAGCAGCCCACGGGCGAACATGAGTATTTCCGCGCGCGAGGCGACGTCGAACAGCGTCGGGCTGCTCAGTTGTTCAGGCCAGGTGCTGCGATCCAGCGTCGCCACATCACCCGGCGCCGCCATGGCCCCGAAGCTCAACAGCCACGCGGTGAATAAAAGAACAATGCGCAAAGGGGTGTCTCCATAACCAAACCCGCGCGGCACTATAGCTGAAATGCTCCCCACTCCTCCTGAGGGATGACGCATTCTGTGGCGAGGGAGCTTGCTCCCGCTGGGTTGCGCAGCAGCCCCAAGTGCAGCAATCGCATGCGTCCAAGAAAAATGCGTTTAACGGGTTTGCGAGCGCTGCGCACTCGAGCGGGAGCAAGCTCCCTCGCCACAGGGTTATCAGTGAGATGCTTTTGCCGTCGATCACCTATGGGCTTGATAGCTGGAGTCAACCCGGCCAACCCCCTAGAATCGCCCCCACGATTAAAGGAGACGACTTCATGCTGATGGTGATTTCCCCCGCCAAGACCCTCGATTACGAAACACCGCCGGCGACCCAGCGCTTCACCCAGCCGCAATACCTCGATCATTCCCAGGAGTTGATCCAGCAGCTGCGCGAACTGAGTCCGGCACAGATCAGCGAACTGATGCACGTGTCCGACAAGATCGGCGGCCTGAATGCCGCGCGTTTCGGCAGCTGGACGCCCGCCTTCACCCCGGAAAACGCCAAGCAGGCGCTGCTCGCGTTCAAGGGTGACGTGTACACCGGCCTCGATGCGCAATCATTCAGCGAAGCCCAGTTCGACTACGCGCAAAAGCACCTGCGCATGCTCTCGGGCCTTTATGGCCTGCTGCGTCCACTTGACCTGATGCAACCCTATCGTCTGGAAATGGGCACCAAACTGGCCAACGCCCGTGGCAAGGATCTGTACGCGTTCTGGGGCACGCGCATCAGCGAATGGCTCAACGAAGCGCTGGCCGAACAGGGCGATGACGTGCTGCTGAACCTGGCCTCCAACGAGTATTTCTCGGCGGTCAAGCGCAGCGCGCTGAACGCGCGAATCATCAACACCGATTTCAAGGATCTGAAGAACGGTCAGTACAAGATCATCAGTTTCTACGCGAAAAAGGCCCGTGGCCTGATGAGCCGTTTCGTGATCCAGGAAAAAATCAACGATCCCGCCCTGCTCAAGCAATTCGATGTGCAGGGTTATCGCTACAGCGCCGAGCAGTCGAAACCGGACAATCTGGTGTTTCTGCGCGACCACGCCCCGGAATAAAGCATGCCCATTGCACGACTCTTTCTATCGAGAGTCGTGCAGCTCGCACGACGTCAAAAATCCCTCGTCACATTTCGCCGCTTTATTGGCGCCATAAAATCGTCCTCCCCGATTCTAATTTTAGTTTCACTCGACAGCCGCACTTTTTTTCAGTAGTGGCACGTAAATTTTTTTTTGGTAGTGGCACAAAACTATCTAGCTCGATTTCGCATCGATTTATAAAGGCCCAAATCGAAAGTGCTATCAAATTGAGACCAGTGCCATCTTTGTCAATATTTCAAAAAATTTCAGATTTCGCGATGAGCGGGTAGGAACTATGTCCAAATGCATAGCTCATACCACCGGTAACGATTCTCGCCGAGTTTGTACGAGATAACTTACGCAGAGCGGAGAACCATGTAACCAAGTTGTCACAGCAACTTGCCTAGATGGTTCACTCATCTGATCGATTAACGATGGATAGGTGATACGCACCATAAACATCCTCTACAAGGCCAAGGCTGCGCCCCTGTAAACGTGCTCGCCTGAGCACCCAACCCATTGATCTACGGGCGTTATGTCCGACATCAAGCGGACAAGACACATGCACCAGAGTCTTCCACAAAGAAGATCCGCTGCATAACAGGGCAAGTCATAACAACTAAGGCCTAGTTGCGCACATCTTGAGTGCACTTATTTAGACACTCGGAACTTAGTATGCCTGCACACGGCATTGTGGCGCCTGTATGCCGCACTTTCGAGTGCACTATGACCGCTGAACACCATTAACTCCGGCCATCTAATGGCTTGATAAAACACAGAGGTAATTGCGATGCGCATCAGCATATTTGGTTTGGGTTACGTTGGCGCAGTGTGTGCCGGTTGCCTGTCTGCACGGGGCCATGACGTGGTTGGCGTCGATGTTGCCAAAGACAAGATCGACATGATCAACGCCGGCAAGTCGCCGATCGTTGAACCGGGTCTGGGCGAACTTCTGGCTCAAGGTATCGAGACCGGTCGTCTGCGCGGTACAACCAACTTCGCCGAGGCGATCCGTGACACCGACCTGTCGATGATCTGCGTCGGTACGCCGAGCAAGAAGAACGGCGATCTGGAACTGAACTACATCGAGGCGGTGTGCCGCGAGATCGGTTTCGTGCTGCGTGAAAAAACCACCCGCCACACCATCGTGGTCCGCAGCACCGTGTTGCCGGGCACCGTCGCCAACGTGGTGATCCCGATCCTCGAAGACTGCTCGGGCAAGAAGGCCGGTGTCGATTTCGGCGTCGCGGTCAACCCGGAATTCCTGCGTGAATCCACCGCGATCAAGGACTACGACCTGCCCCCGATGACCGTCATCGGCGAGTTCGACAAAGCCTCGGGCGACGTTCTGCAATCGCTGTACGAAGAACTCGACGCGCCGATCATCCGCAAGGACATCGCGGTCGCCGAGATGATCAAGTACACCTGCAACGTCTGGCACGCGACCAAAGTGACCTTCGCCAACGAGATCGGCAACATCGCCAAAGCGGTCGGCGTCGATGGCCGTGAAGTGATGGACGTGGTCTGCCAGGACAAGACTCTCAACCTGTCCCAGTACTACATGCGCCCGGGCTTCGCCTTCGGCGGTTCGTGCCTGCCCAAAGACGTGCGCGCCCTGACCTACCGCGCCGGTTCCCTGGACGTCGAAGCGCCGCTGCTCAACTCGCTGATGCGCAGCAACGAATCGCAAGTGCAGAACGCCTTCGACATCGTTGAAAGCCACGACAAACGCAAAGTCGCCCTGCTCGGTCTGAGCTTCAAGGCCGGTACCGACGACCTGCGCGAAAGTCCGCTGGTGGAACTGGCCGAAATGCTGATCGGCAAGGGCTACGACCTGAGCATCTACGACAGCAACGTCGAGTACGCCCGTGTTCACGGCGCGAACAAGGACTACATCGAGTCGAAGATCCCGCACGTGTCGTCCCTGCTCAACTCGGACTTCGATTCGGTGATCGACAACTCCGACGTGATCATCCTCGGCAACCGCGACGAGAAATTCCGCTCGCTGGCCCAGGAAGCACCGCAAGGCAAACAGGTCATCGACCTGGTCGGCTTCATGGCCAAAGCCACCAACCCGGGTACTCGCACCGAAGGTATCTGCTGGTAAGTCAGCCTTCCGGCCGGGGGATTTGAACCCTCGGCCGGTTCTTCGCCTGCCTTAACCCCATCGGGCCACCCGACAGGCTCGCCCGAGATAGAGACGGATGCAGATTATGCACAGGCTAAAGCACGGCCTACTTCAGGCCGCCGGTTGGCTGTTTTACCTCAGTTTGTTGTTGGGCCTGGCCTTGATGCTGCCCACGTCCACGTTCGACTCCGAGTCGAAGGACTTTATTTTCCTGATTGGCGCCGTGGGTATCTGGCGCTACTCGATGGGTGCAACGCACTTTGTGCGCGGCATGATTTTTCTCTACATCGTTTACCCGCATCTGCGCCGCAAAGTGCGCAAGCTGGGTAAGGCGGCGGATCCGTCGCATGTGTTTCTGATGGTCACCAGTTTCCGTATCGACGCGCTCACCACCGCGCAGGTCTACAGCTCGGTGATCCGCGAAGCCATCGACTGCGAACTGCCGACCACCGTGGTCTGCTCGATCGTCGAAATGTCCGATGAGCTGCTGGTCAAAGCGCTGTGGGCGCGGATGAATCCGCCGGACCGCGTGAAGCTCGACTTCGTGCGCATTCCCGGCACCGGCAAGCGCGATGGCCTGGCCTACGGTTTCCGCGCGATCTCTCGCCACCTGCCAGACGACCGCGCCGTAGTGGCCGTGATCGACGGCGACACCGTGCTCGGCGAAGGCACCGTGCGCAAGACCGTGCCGTGGTTCCAGCTGTTCGGCAATGTCGGCGGCCTGACCACCAACGAGTTCTGCGAAGTGCGCGGCGGCTACATCATGAGCGAATGGCACAAGCTGCGTTTCGCCCAGCGCCACATCAACATGTGCTCGATGGCCCTGTCCAAGCGCGTGCTGACCATGACCGGGCGCATGTCGGTGTTCCGCGCCACCGTGGTGACCGATCCGGAGTTCATCGCCGACGTCGAAAGCGACTCGCTGCAGCACTGGCGCCTGGGCCGTTTCAAGTTTCTCACCGGCGACGACAAGTCGAGCTGGTTCAGCCTGATGCGCCTGGGTTACGACACCTTCTACGTGCCGGACGCCGCGATCAACACCGTTGAGCATCCGCCGGAAAAGAGCTTCATCAAGGCCAGCCGCAAGCTGATGTTCCGCTGGTACGGCAACAACCTGCGCCAGAACTCGCGAGCGCTGGGCCTGGGTGTGAAACGCCTCGGCGCCTTCACCTCGGTGGTGCTGTTCGACCAGCGCGTGTCGATGTGGACCTCGCTGCTGGGCCTGACCGTGGCGATCATCGCCAGCTTCAAGTACGGCGGTGCGTTCATCCTCGCCTACCTGCTGTGGATCGGCATCACCCGCCTGATTCTGACCTTGCTGCTGTCGTGCTCCGGTCACCGGATCGGCCCGGCCTATCCCGTGATTCTGTATTACAACCAGATCGTCGGTGCGCTGGTGAAGATCTATGTGTTCTTCCGCCTCGACCAGCAATCCTGGACGCGCCAACCCACTTCCCTGACCCGTGATCTCGCCAGCTTTCAACGTTGGTTCAACACCTGGTCGTCTCGGACCATGACCTTCTCCGCCGGCAGCATTTTCGTCGCCGTGCTGCTGATGATGGTCTGACCTGCCCCTATTGAATTAACAAGGAAATCGCCCCCATGAATACCGCCGTCAACGCCAACGTAGTGCATGAATCCGAAGCCCAGCGTCAGCACGCCCGAGTGAAAATCCCGGCCAAACTGCGCTTCTTCGGCCCGGACCGGACGCCGGTCGAAGCGCGGGTCCTGGACTTGTCCGCCGGTGGTCTGGCGTTCAACGCCGGGCAACTGCCGCTGACCCTCGGCGAGGTGTACAAGGCACGTCTGCAATTCGTCATCGACAACCTCGGTCTGGCCATGGACGTCGAACTGCAAGTGCGCTCCTACGACCGCCAGACCGGCCGCGCCGGTTGCCAGTTCCAGAACCTGGAGCCGCAGGACATCTCGACCCTGCGTCACCTGATCACTTCGCACCTGGCCGGCGACATCGTGAGCATGGGTGAAGTGCTGGCGACCCTGCAGCGCGACAACTTCACCAAGGCGCGCAAGGTCAAGGACGGCGGCAGCGGCATGACTCCTTTCGGGCGTCTGAAAGCCGTGACCTTCAGCGCCGGCATTTTCGCCATCGGCCTGGTGGCGTTCGGTTTCGTGTTCAAGTCGGTGTACGGCATGTACTTCGTCAGCCATGCACAAGCAGGCCTGGTCAGCGTGCCGGGGATGAACATCACCATGCCCCGTGACGGCACTGTGCAGAGTCTGGTCAAGTCCGACGGCGTCGCTGCCAAAGGCGCCCCGCTGGCGACCTTCAGCACCAGCATGCTCGACGTGCTCAAGGGCCATCTGGACGAAGACCAGTTGCAACCGGCCAAGGTTGAAGAACTGTTCGGCAAGCAGATGACCGGCACCCTGACCTCGCCGTGCGATTGCACCGTGGCCCAGCAACTGGTGGCTGACGGTCAGTACGCGAGCAAGGGCGACGTGATCTTCACCCTGGTGCCCCGCAACACCCAGGCCACCGTCGATGCGCGCTTCTCTTATCGCCAGTTCGGCGACGTGCGTCCGGGTACGCCAGTGAGCTTCCAGATCGCCGGCGAAGACCAGACCCGCACCGGCAAGATCGTCAGCAGCACCAGCCTGAAAAGCGCCGACCTGTCCTCCGACATCCGCGTGCAGATCCAGCCGGACGAACCGCTGGACAGCAGCTTCGCCGGCCGCCCGGTGGAAGTGAACAGCGACCGTGGCCCGAACCTGAACTGGCTGATCGACAAAGCCATGGCTGCCGGTCTTTAAGTCGAGGACATGCCTGTGACTACTCCACCCATCTCGAGCACACCACAATCCCTGTGGGAGCGAGCTTGCTCGCGAATGCATTCTGACATTCAGCCTCAGTGCCGACTGACACACCGCTTTCGCGAGCAAGCTCGCTCCCACATGGGTTCAGTGTGTGCCTTGGCGCTGGCGGTGAGCCTCGCCGGATGCGCCGGCCTGCCCGACCAGCGTCTGGCCAACGAAGCGCTCAAGCGTGGCGACACCGCCACCGCCGCGCAGAACTACCGTGCGCTGGCGGATCTGGGTTACAGCGAGGCGCAAGTGGGCCTGGCCGATATCCAGGTCGACAGCCGCGACCCCGAGCAGATCAAACAAGCCGAAGCCACCTACCGCGCTGCCGCCGATGTGTCGCCTCGGGCCCAGGCCCGTCTCGGTCGCCTGCTGGTGGCCAAACCGGGCTCCACCGAGGCCGAGCACCACGAAGCCGAAAGCCTGCTGAAAAAAGCCGCCGCCAATGGCGAAGGCAACACGTTGATCCCGCTGGCGATGCTGTACCTGCAATTTCCGCACAGCTTCCCGAACATCAACGCGCAGCAGCAGATCGATCAGTGGCGCAAGTCCGGCTACCCGGAAGCCGGTCTGGCGCAGGTGCTGCTGTATCGCACCCAGGGCACTTACGACCAGCATCTGGATGACGTGGAAAAGATCTGCAAGGCCGCGCTCAACACCACTGACATCTGCTACGTCGAATTGGCCACGGTCTATCAGAAACGTGCGCAGCCTGAGCAACAGGCCGAGCTGATCAAGCAGATGCAGGCCGGTTACAGCCGTGGCACGGTCAGCGCGCAGCGCGTCGATTCGGTGGCCCGCGTGCTGGCCGATTCGACCCTGGGCAAGACCGACGAGAAAACCGCGCAGTCGCTGCTTGAGCCAATCGCTCCGGGCTACCCGGCATCGTGGGTGACCCTCGCGCAATTGCTGTACGACTTCCCGGAACTGGGCGACGTCGAGCAGATGATGAAGTACCTGGACAACGGCCGCGCCGCCGACCAGCCGCGCGCCGAACTGTTGCTGGGCAAGCTCTACTACGAAGGCAAACTGGTGCCGGCCGACGCGAAAGTCGCCGAAGAACACTTCCAGAAAGCCGTCGGCCGCGAAGTCGCCGCCGACTACTACCTCGGCCAGATCTATCGCCGTGGTTACCTGGGCAAGGTCTACCCGCAAAAGGCTCTCGACCATCTGCTGACCGCTGCGCGCAACGGCCAGAACAGCGCCGATTTCGCCATCGCCCAACTGTTTTCCCAAGGCAAGGGCACCAAGCCCGACCCGCTCAACGCCTACGTATTCAGCCAATTGGCCAAGGCGCAGAACACCCCGCAAGCTGATGAACTGGCGACCACCCTGGCCGCGCAATTGCCGCCCGAGCGTCTGGCCGAAGCCCAGCGTCTGTTGCAACAGGAACAGGCCAGCCGTGGCGCCCTGAACCAGAACACGCTGCAACTGCACGCCCTGCAAGAAGAAGACGGCGAGGAATCCCTATGAAGTTGAATCCCTTTGTGAAGGCCGGCATTGGCCTCACGTTCGCGCTGATCTGGTCTTGCCCGACACTGGCCGCGATCACTGAAACCAAGAACTTCGGCCTGGAAGTGAAAATCACCGGCCAGTCCGAAGACGACCGCGACCTCGGCACCGCCAGCGGCGGCGACGTCAACGGTGTGGGCCTCGACCTGCGTCCGTGGATCTACGGCGAAAGCGGCGCGTGGAGTGCCTACGCCATGGGTCAGGCCGTGACCTCGACCGACATCATCGAGACCGACACCCTGCAGCAGTCCGACGGTGAGCAAACCACCGACAACAGCGACCGCAAAACCAAGAAAAACTATCTGGCGATGCGCGAATTCTGGGTCGGCTACAGCGGCCTGACGCCGTACCCTGGCGAGATGCTCAAGCTCGGTCGCCAGCGCCTGCGCAATGACGACGGCCAATGGCGCGACACCAACATCGAAGCGCTGAACTGGACCTTCGACACCACCCTGTTGCGCGCCAACGTCGGTGTCGCCGAACGCTTCAGCGAATACCGCACTGACCTCAAAGAGCTGGCGCCGAAAGACAAGGATCGCCTGCACGCCTACGCCGATGCCGCCTATCAGTGGACACCGGGCAACTGGGTCGGCATTCGCGGTCATCACACCCACGACAACGGCAAGCTCGATTACGCCGAACCGGGCGTGCCCCGTGACACCCTCGACAAAACCCAGAACGGCGACATCAGCTGGCTCGGCCTGACTGCCGACAGCGACGCCTACAACTGGCGCAACACCAACACCGTCAACTACTGGGGCAGCATCACCGGCATGAGCGGCGACCTCGATTCGGTCAACCCGCTGAACGCCGATGGCAGCCGCCCGGCACAGGCCAAACACAGCGATGACATCAACGGCTGGGCCACCGACCTTGGCGTGCGTCTGCGCCTCGATCCGCAGTGGCAGGTCGGTGCGGCCTACGCCCGCGCCAGCGCCGATTACCAGCAGAACGGGCTGGAGAGCAACCGCTCCAACTACACCGGTACCCGCTCGCGCGTGCATCGTTTCGGCGAAGCGTTCCGTGGCGAAATGAACAACATGCAGACCGCCACCCTGTTCGGTTCGTGGATGCTCAACGACCAGTACGACGCCAGCCTGATCTACCACAAGTTCTGGCGCGTGGATGGCAACAAGCCGGTCGGCAGCAACGGTATCAACGCCGTGGAAAACAACACCGACGACGTCACCGGCGCGATCCTCTCCAGCACCTCGCTGCCGCTGCAGGATGGCAACAAGGACCTGGGTCAGGAAATGGACCTGGTGGTGACCAAGTATTTCAAGCAAGGCCTGTTGCCAGCGGCGTTGAGTCAGTCGATCGACGAACCGTCGGCGCTGGTGCGTTTCCGTGGCGGCGTGTTCAAGCCCGGTGATGCCTATGGCAGCCAGGTCGATTCGTACATGCACCGCGCGTTCATTGACGTGATCTGGCGCTTCTGATGCAAACCGCCAAGGGAGTGCCCGACATGCACCATGCAAGGAAAGGCTCGCTCAGCCTGTTGGCCGGCGCCATGCTGCTGGCCTCCGCTGGCGCCTTCGCCACGGTGGAACCGGCCGTGCCTCAACAGGGCAAACCGGTGACCGTCGCCAAAGAGCTGCAACAAGCCAAGACCTATACCGTCAGCAGCGCGCCGACCGAAGCGCTGGAACTGGCCAAGCCGAAACTGCCCGACCTGTCCGGCTTCACCGCCGAGGCCGCTGCCGCGAAAATCAATCGCAGTAAACCGGGCAAGATCAGCGTGCGCCGGATGATGCAGGAAGACGCCCTGAAGGACTTCATCGGCGGCGACAACAAGATGGCCGAATGGGTGGTGCGTCAGCACGGCATCCCGCAGGCGATCTTCGTCGACGACGGCTACCTGAACCTCAAGGAGCTGGCGCAGAAGCTGCCCAAGCAGTACTTCAGCGAGACTTCGCCGGGCGTGTACCTGGCGAAGCTGCCGATCGTGGTCGGCCGCA
This sequence comes from Pseudomonas sp. GM30, assembly GCF_000282275.2. Taxonomy (NCBI): domain Bacteria; kingdom Pseudomonadati; phylum Pseudomonadota; class Gammaproteobacteria; order Pseudomonadales; family Pseudomonadaceae; genus Pseudomonas; species Pseudomonas sp. GM30. The sequence goes on from NZ_AKJP02000028.1 coordinate 151,003, forward strand.
AAGGCATCCTCGAAATCGACGGGCAGACCCAGGAGCTGCGTCTGTCGCAAGAAGCCGGTTCGTTCTTGGTCAACGACGGTCAGCTGTTCGTGCGTGACACCAAAGTCACTGGCTGGCGCGAGAAGGACAACGGCCCGGCAACCTTCCGTTCGCCGAAGGAATTCCGTCCGTTCCTGCTGGCCTGGGGTGGCACCGAGACCTACATCGTCAACAGCAAGATGGCCAGTTTCGGCTACGCCAACAGCAAGTCGTACGGGGTGAGTATTTCCCAGTACACGCCGAACATGGCCAAGGTGCTCAAGCGTCCCGAGCCGACCGGCTGGATCGTCGGCTCCGAGTTCTCGGACATGTGGTACGGCTTCTACTGCTACGAAACCCGCGACTTCGTGGTCAAGGGCAACACCTACAAGGACAACATCGTCTACGGCATCGACCCGCACGACCGTTCCCACGGTCTGATCATTGCCGAGAACACCGTCCACGGTACGAAGAAGAAGCACGGCATCATCATTTCCCGTGAAGTGAACGACAGCTTCATCTTCAACAACAAGAGCTACGACAACCACCTCTCGGGCCTGGTGATCGACCGTAACAGCGTCAACAACATCATTGCCTACAACGAGATCTACAAGAACCACACCGACGGCATCACGCTTTACGAGTCCGCCGACAACCTGCTGTGGGGCAACAAGGTCATCAGCAACAAACGCCACGGCATCCGCATTCGTAACAGCGTGAACATCCGCCTCTACGAAAACGTCGCCATGGCCAACGGCCTGACCGGCGTCTACGGCCACATCAAGGACCTGACCGACACCGACCGGGACATCAAGCTCGACCCGTTCGACGCGCAAGTCTCGCTGATCGTGGTCGGCGGTGAACTGGCGGCCAACGGCAGCGGGCCGATGGCCATCGACTCGCCGTTGAGCGTCGAGCTGTATCGGGTATCGATGCTGGCGCCGACCAAATCCAGCGGCATCAGCTTCAACGGCATCCTCGGCGAGCGCCAGGATGAAATTCTCGACCTGCTGGTGCGCCAGCAGAAAGCCGTGCTGATCGACCCTGTCGAACGCCAGACCGAATTGCAGGACTGAGGATAATTTTATGCACCCACACTTGATCAGATTACTCAGCCTGTCGGCCCTGACCGTGGGCATTCTGGCGGCCAGCCAAGGCGCTCGCGCCGATGCAGCGGCGGGCGCCACCCCGCCAAAATTCAGCGCCGAACCGTGCTGCAACCTGTGCCCGGCCGCCCATGACGCGAAGAACTACACCACGCGCTACCAGCAGAACTTCACCACCCTGGTGCAGGCACAGGGCGACTGGCTGTTCCGTACCCAGGAAGATTTGCGCACCGAGTTCAACACCACCCCGGCCGGCTACAAACGCCTGCAACAGCTGCACGATGCGTTCAAGGCCAAAGGCGTCGAACTGGTGATCGTCTACCAGCCGACCCGTGGCCTGGTGAACCGCAACAAGCTCAACCCGCAGGAAAAAGCCGCGTTCGATTACGAGAAAGCGCTGGGCAACTACAAGACCATGCTCGGCCGTTTCGCGCAGATGGGTTACGTGGTGCCAGACCTGTCGCCGCTGACCAACGAATCGCTGCCGGACACCCTGCCCGCCCACGATTTCTACTTCCGCGGCGACCAGCACTGGACCCCATACGGTGCCCAGCGCACAGCGAAAATCGTCGCCGAGAAGGTCAAGCAGATTCCGGCCTTCGCCGACATTCCCAAGCGTGAATTCGAGACCAAGCGTACCGGGCGCATGGGCAAGACCGGCACCCTGCACAACATGGCCGGCCAGCTGTGCGGCACCAGTTACGCGATCCAGTACATGGACCAGTTCACCACCGAGCCCAAAGGCGAAGCCGGTGACGGCGACCTGTTCGGTGATTCCGGCAACCCGCAAATCACCCTCGTCGGTACTTCGCACAGCGGCAAGAACTACAACTTCGCCGGCTTCCTCGAAGAAGCGATCGGCGCCGACATTCTCAACGTCGCCTTCCCCGGCGGTGGTCTGGAAGGTTCGATGCTGCAGTACCTCGGTAGCGATGAATTCCAGAAGACTCCGCCGAAGATTCTGATCTGGGAATTCTCGCCGCTGTACCGCCTCGACCAGGAGACCATCTACCGCCAGATGATGTCGCTGCTCGACAACGGCTGCGAAGGCAAAGACGCGCAAATGTCCGCCAGCACCACGCTCAAGCCTGGCGGCAAACAGGAACTGCTGGTCAACAGCAAGAACCTGAACCTGCAGAACAGCAGCCATCAGGTCGACATCCGCTTCGCCGACACCTCGGTGAAAACCCTGCAAGCCACCCTCTGGTACATGAACGGTCGCCACGAGGACATCAAGATCGAGAAACCGGAAACCTCCGACACCGACGGTCGTTTCGCCTTTGAGTTGCGCACGGACGAAGACTGGGCCTCGCAAAACCTGCTGGCAGTCGAAGTCCAGGGCCCGGAAGCGGGCACCGCGCCACAAAAAGTCGAAGCGAAAATCTGCAAACGCAACGTATTCCCGGGCGCTGGGCCACAAACCGCTCAGCTCGGGCAATGAGGTCTGCTATGCGAAATCGAACGATCAAACACTTGCTTGCGCCATCCCTGCTGACCCTGGCGATGTTCGCCGGGGCCACTCAGGCCGCCGCGCCACTGCGTCCGCCACAGGGCTACTTTGCGCCGGTGGATAAATTCAAGAGCGGCGACAACAGCGAAGGCTGCGATGCAATGCCGGCGCCGTACACCGGGCCGCTGCAATTTCGCAGCAAGTACGAAGGCTCGGACAAGGCCCGCGCGACCCTGAACGTGCAGTCGGAAAAAGCCTTCCGCGACACCACCAAGGACATCACCACCCTGGAGCGCGGCACCGCCAAACGGGTGATGCAGTTCATGCGCGACGGTCGTCCGGAGCAGCTCGACTGCACGCTGAACTGGCTGACCGCGTGGGCCAAGGCCGATGCGTTGATGTCGAAAGACTTCAACCACACCGGCAAGTCGATGCGCAAATGGGCGCTGGGCAGCATGGCCTCTTCGTACATTCGCCTGAAGTTCTCCGACTCGCATCCGCTGGCCACGCATCAGCAAGAAGCGCAGCAGATCGAAGCGTGGTTCAGCAAGATGGCCGATCAGGTGGTCAGCGACTGGGACAATCTGCCGCTGGAAAAAACCAACAACCACTCGTACTGGGCCGCGTGGTCGGTGATGGCGACCTCGATCGCCACCAACCGTCGCGACCTGTTCGACTGGGCGGTGAAGGAATACAAGGTCGGGGTCAATCAAATCGACGCCGACGGCTTCCTGCCCAACGAACTCAAGCGCCAGCAACGCGCCCTCGCCTATCACAACTACGCCCTGCCGCCGCTGGCGATGATCGCCAGTTTCGCCCAGGTCAACGGCGTCGATCTACGTCAGGAAAACAACAGCGCGCTCAAGCGTCTGGGTGACCGGGTGCTGGCCGGGGTGAAAAACCCGGATCAGTTCGAGAAGAAGAACGGCAAAGAGCAGGACATGACCGACCTGAAAGAGGACATGAAATTCGCCTGGCTCGAACCGTTCTGCACGCTCTACACCTGCCCGGCGGATGTGATCGAGAAGAAGCACGGCATGCAACCGTTCAAGACCTTCCGCCTGGGTGGCGACCTGACCAAGGTCTACGACCCGTCCCACGAGAAGGGCAACAAGGGTTCGTAAGGCTGACGATATTCCCCTGTGGCGAGGGAGCTTGCTCCCGCTCGGCTGCGGAGCAGTCGTAACCCAGTGAACACGGATTGACTGACACACCGTGTGATCAGGTTTTCAGGGGCGCTTCGCACCCCAGCGGGAGCAAGCTCCCTCGCCACAGGTAAGTGCGCAGCATGCAATACAACCACCCCGTTTTTCGTGGGGGGTTTGGGGGGGCTTTGGCCCTTGACTGTTGGTTCAAACATGGAGAGATCGGGATGGTATTTTCATCCAACGTGTTCCTGTTTCTGTTCTTGCCGATCTTTCTCGGCTTGTACTACCTGAGCGGGCAACGCTATCGCAACCTGTTGCTGCTGATCGCCAGCTACGTGTTCTACGCGTGGTGGCGGGTGGACTTCCTGGCGTTGTTCGCCGGCGTCACCCTGTGGAACTACTGGATCGGCCTGAAAGTCGGTGCCGCCGGGGTGCGCACCAAACCGGCGCAGCGCTGGCTGCTGCTCGGCGTCGCGGTCGACCTGTGCATCCTCGGCTACTTCAAATACGCCAATTTCGGCGTGGACAGCATCAACGCGATCATGACCTCGTTCGGTCTGGAACCGTTCATCCTGACCCACGTGCTGCTGCCGATCGGTATCTCGTTCTACATCTTCGAATCGATCAGCTACATCATCGACGTGTATCGCGGCGACACCCCGGCCACGCGCAACCTGATCGACTTCGCGGCGTTCGTGGCGATCTTCCCGCACCTGATTGCCGGCCCGGTTTTGCGTTTTCGCGACCTCGCCGACCAGTTCAACAACCGCACCCATACCCTCGACAAGTTCTCCGAAGGTTGCACGCGGTTCATGCAGGGTTTTATCAAGAAGGTGTTCATCGCCGACACCCTCGCGGTGGTGGCCGACCACTGCTTCGCCCTGCAAAACCCGACCACCGGGGATGCCTGGCTTGGCGCGCTGGCGTACACCGCGCAGCTGTATTTCGACTTCTCCGGTTACAGCGACATGGCCATTGGTCTGGGCCTGATGATGGGTTTCCGTTTCATGGAAAACTTCAAGCAGCCGTACATCAGCCAGTCGATCACCGAGTTCTGGCGCCGCTGGCACATCAGCCTGTCGACCTGGCTGCGTGACTATCTCTACATCACCCTCGGCGGTAACCGCAAAGGCACGCTGATGACCTATCGCAACCTGTTCCTGACCATGCTGCTGGGTGGTCTGTGGCACGGCGCGAACATCACTTACATCGTCTGGGGTGCCTGGCACGGCATGTGGCTGGCGATCGAAAAAATGCTCGGCATCAACACCTCGCCGCGCAGCCTCAACCCGATTCGCTGGGCGCTGACCTTCCTGCTGGTGGTGATGGGCTGGGTGATCTTCCGTGCCGAAAACCTGCACGTCGCCGGGCGCATGTACGGCGCGATGTTCAGCTTCAGCGACTGGTCGCTGTCGGAACTCAACCGTGCCAGCCTCACCGGTCTGCAAGTGGCAACCCTGGTGGTGGCGTACGCAACGCTGGCGTTCTTCGGCCTGCGTGATCTGTACACCAACCAGCCGCCGGTGAAGAGCAAACCTGAAGTCAACGTCGAGGCCAACGGCCCTGCCACCGCGACCCCGGGAATGATCAAGGCAGCCCCCGGCGAAAACCCGGCGAGCATCCATGAGCCTGGCTACACCGTCGGCGTCGAAGCCCAGGTGCAACCGGCTTACTGGACGGCGGACTGGTCGCGCTACGTGATGCGCGGGCTGATCCTGCTGCTGTTCATCGCCTCGATTCTCAAACTCTCGGCGCAAAGCTTCTCGCCGTTCCTTTACTTCCAGTTCTGAGGGATCTGACATGACCCGCTCATTACGCATCTTCTACATCGCGCTGTTTCTGCTGACCCTGCTGGTGCTCGGTCTGTGGTCGGTGCGCAGCTTCTTCGGCTTCAGCACCAACGCCGATGCGACCGTGCTTAACGGTCGCTGGACCAAAGCCGTGGAAACCCACTACGACGATCAGTTTCCGATCAAGCGTCTGGGCACCAACCTCTGGGCGGCGCTGGATTTCAAACTGTTCAACGAAGGTCGTCCGGGCGTGGTGCTCGGTCGCGATCAGTGGCTGTACAGCGATGAGGAATTCAACCCGATCGTCAACGAAGAGCTGAACCTGCAAGGCAACTACGCGCTGGTCGAAGGCGTGCGTCAGACCCTGAAAGAGAAAGGCGTGAAACTGGTGATGGCGATCGTGCCGGCCAAGGCTCGCCTGTACCCGGAACACCTGGGTGAAGTGAAACCGGCAAGCATCCACGCCAACCTCTATCAGGACTTCCACGCCCGTGTCGCGGCGGACAAGATCCTCGCCCCTGACCTGCTCGGCCCGCTGCAAAAAGCCAAGCAGAACGGTCAGCAAGTGTTCCTGCGCACCGACACCCACTGGACCCCGGAAGGCGCTGAAATCGCCGCCAACACCCTGGCGAAAACCATCGCCGACAAGTTCCCGCTCAGCGGCGAGCCGCAACGCTTCGTCACCACGCCAGCGGAGAAGGTCACGCACAAGGGCGACCTGCGTCTGTTCCTGCCGCTGGACCCGCTGTTCGAAAACCTGATGCCGGCGCAAGAGCCGCTGCAAAAGCGCAACACCGTGGCCGCCGAGCAACCTGCCGGTGACGACGCGCTGTTTGCCAGCAGCGAAGTACCGGTCGCGCTGATCGGCACCAGCTACAGCGCCAACCCCAACTGGAACTTCGTCGGTGCGCTGAAACAGGCGCTGCATAGCGACGTCGTGAACTACGCCGAGGACGGCCACGGCCCGATCCTGCCGATGCTCAGCTACCTGAAAAGCGATGACTTCAAGAACAGCCCGCCACAGGTGCTGATCTGGGAGTTTCCTGAACGATATCTGCCTGTGAACAACGAAATCGGCGACGCCGACCCGCAGTGGGTCGCAGAGCTCAAACAAGCCGGTGCTCGCCAACAAAACGTAGCCATCAACACTAAATCCGAGACGCCCGATCGGGCGCAAAACTGAAAGAGAGGTAACACCATGACTTTCACTACTACTCCTCGTCGTCTCGCAAAACGCTTCGCACTGGTTGCTGGTCTGAGCGTGCTGTCGGTCCAGGCTTTCGCCGGTGGTGACGCCGCGCTGTACGGCCCGACCGCACCGAAAGGCTCGACCTTCGTGCGGGTCTACAACGCCAGCAACGCCGAAGTCAGCGCCACCGTCGGCAGCACTAACCTGAGCGACGTTGCACCACTGGCCAGCAGCGACTTCAGCTTCATGCCGGGCGGTGATTACAGCGCCAAGGTCGGCAGCCAGACCCTGCCGGTCAAACTCGCCGGTGACCACTACTACACCCTGGTCAACAACGCATCCGGCGCGCCACAACTGATCGAAGAGCCGCCGTTCAAGAACAAGCAGAAATCCCTGGTGCGCGTGCAGAACCTCAGCGACAAACCGCTGACCCTGAAGACCGCCGACGGCAAGACCGACGTGGTGCCGAACGTGGCCGCCAAGGGCCGTGGCGAACGTGAAATCAACCCGGTGAAAGTCAGCCTCGCGCTGTACGAAGGCGACAAGAAAGTCGGCGACGTAAAACCGGTCGCGCTGGAGCGTGGTGAGGCAGCGGTGCTGTACGTCACCGGTTCCGGCAGCAGCCTGTCGCCAGTCTGGGTGAAACGCCCGGTGTCGACTCGCTGATCATTTTTCCTGACTGACGCATATCCCCTGTGGGAGCGAGCTTGCTCGCGAAAGCGGTCTGACATTCAACAGATGTGTCGACTGATACGCCGCCTTCGCGAGCAAGCTCGCTCCCACAATGAATCGGGTTGTCAGTTCGGATACGAGACAAAAACAAGAGTGAAACGACACAACGTTCGTGCCTCTAACCAATCGATTTTATGGAGTAAACAATATGATTCCGGTGATCTTGTCAGGTGGTAGCGGTTCACGTCTTTGGCCGCTTTCGCGCAAGCAATTCCCTAAACAATTCCTCGCCCTGACCGGTGAACACACGCTGTTCCAGCAAACCCTGGAACGTCTGGTGTTCGAAGGCATGGACACGCCGATCGTGGTCTGCAACAAGGATCACCGCTTCATCGTCAACGAACAGTTGGCCAACCGTAACCTCGAATGCCAGCGCATCCTCATGGAGCCGTTTGGCCGCAACACCGCACCAGCGGTGGCGCTGACCGCGATGATGCTGGTCAACGAAGGGCGTGACGAACTGATGCTGGTGCTGCCGGCCGACCACGTGCTGGAAGACCAGAAAGCCCTGCAACGCGCCCTGGCCCTGGCCACTGTCGCCGCCGAAAACGGTGAGATGGTGCTGTTCGGCGTGCCGGCGACCAAACCGGAAACCGGTTACGGCTACATCAAATCCACCGGCGACTCGCTACTGCCTGAAGGCGTCAGCCGCGTCTCGCACTTCGTCGAGAAACCTGACGTCAAACGCGCCACCGAGTACGTCGAATCCGGCGGCTACTACTGGAACAGCGGCATGTTCCTGTTCCGCGCCAGCCGCTTCCTCGAAGAGCTGAAAAAGCACGATCCGGACATCTACGACACCTGCCTGCTGACCCTCGAGCGCAGCCAGCAGGACGCCGACACCATCACCTTTGACGAAGCCACCTTCGCCTGCTGCCCGGACAATTCCATCGACTACTCCGTCATGGAAAAAACCCAACGCGCCTGCGTGGTGCCACTGACCGCTGGCTGGAGCGACGTCGGCTGCTGGTCGTCGCTGTGGGAAGTCAACGAGAAAGACGCCAACGGCAACGTCAGCAAAGGCGACGTGGTGATCCAGGACAGCAAGAACTGCATGATCCACGGCAACGGCAAACTGGTGTCGGTGATCGGTCTGGAAAACATCGTCGTGGTCGAAACCAAGGACGCCATGATGATCGCCCACAAAGACAAGGTTCAGGGCGTCAAGCAGATGGTCAACACCCTCAACGAGCAGGGCCGCAGCGAAACCCAGAACCACTGCGAGGTCTACCGTCCGTGGGGCTCGTATGACTCGGTGGACATGGGCGGGCGTTTCCAGGTCAAGCACATCTCGGTCAAACCGGGCGCCTGCCTGTCACTGCAGATGCACCACCACCGCGCCGAGCACTGGATCGTGGTCAGCGGCACCGCTGAAGTGACCTGCGATGAAAATGTGTTCCTGCTCTGCGAAAACCAGTCGACCTACATCCCGATCGCCTCGGTGCACCGCCTGCGCAACCCGGGCAAGATCCCGCTGGAAATCATCGAAGTGCAATCGGGTTCGTACCTGGGTGAAGACGATATCGAACGCTTCGAAGATATCTACGGTCGCTCCACCCCGATCGAACGCGGCGTGTCGGTGAAAACCATCGCGCAGTAACGATCTGCAGAACGAGAAGCCCCCGTCCAGCCCGCTGCGTCCCCTATCCGCAGTGGGTTGGGCGGGGGCTTTTTTCAACTCAACGAACGTTGTCGAGTCAGCCTTGGCCGGGAATATCCCCCCAGCGATTGCTGCCTTCCCGCGTAAGGAGCCGGTGCGAGCAGTCCGATAAAGTCCTGGGTCCGCTGCAGGCTCTGCACCGTACTGGACGTTTGCATCGACAAGTCGGAGACCGCTTCGAAAAGCTCCGGGTCCGCGCTGCCGGTGGTTGCCAGCTCGGTGAGGATGGCTTGCGTCCTGAACTCGACCATGTCGATGTTTGCCGAAAGATGTTCATAAGTGTTGCTTAACGCCTCGGCATTCAGTCCCTGCGCTGCATGGATGAATTCCCGCCCCGTCTGGAACAGACCCCGAGTTTCCGCTCCCAGTTTTTCAGAGACTGCCTCGATCACTTTATCCTCGATCTTGGCGCGCGCCATTTTGGTCAAACGAGATCGACCGTCGGCTGTGCGCGGATCATGCGCTGCCAATTCAAGTTTCACTGTGGCAAGACTCAGCTTCTTTTTCGGCTCGACGCTTTCAACCAAAGCCTTGGGATTCAATTCGCTGCCTTTGAAATGGATAGGTCGGTTCAACTGATAGGTGTCCACCAACTTGTCGATGGCTGCACCCGCCAACTTATCGCCGACCTTCGTGCCAATCTTGCCCCCGAGAGAACCGGCTACCGGTCCGAACACGTTGCCCATTGCAGTGCCAATCGTGCCCCCTGCGGCTTGAGCGCCTGCGCTGAACATGCTGCTGGCCAGTTGCGTCCCGACGCGCCTGACAAGGGCTTGAAACCGGTGTCGCGCCTGAGTGTGATTGAGCAATGAATTTCTGACGTCCGCTGCCGCCGAGGTCATCGTGCTCATTAATGCCTGCTGCTTTTGCACACTGTCAGCCAATTCAGATGTGGCGGTCTTCCCGCCACCATCGGTGTCGACATGGCCCATGGGCGAGTTACCCACCATCTGGTACAGGTTCGGCCCGTCGATAAAGCCTTTCGGGTCAGGATTCAACCAGCGCTGCAACCACGGCATGTAATAGCGATAGCCATAATAATAGAGACCTGTGGCATCGCGCTCCTTGCCCGAATAACGCAGGGTTTTGTAACTGGCCTCGGTGTCCTTGCTCCACGCCGTTTCACCGAACGGGAAGAATGTTTCTTGACTGATGAGCCGGGCATCCTCGCCCAGTTCCAGGCAGGTCGATCCGAGATGATCCATCAGCGTGTACCGATAATGGTCATTGGAACCGGTGGGCGGAGCACTTTCCCAGTGCAGCACGTGTACACGGCTGATGTGGCCCTCGACGCAGATCACTTGCAGTTGTTCACCGGTGGCCGTGTCGGTACGTAGCTCCAGCCCAGGCAAATAGCGCACCTGGGCCGTGACGCCGCGGGCATTCGTCTGGAGTGAGCGAATCTTGCGCACACGTTGGCCGGCACCGTCGTAGTAATAGTGTTCACGGTCATTGGGTCCGCTGGCACGTTCGACCGGCGTGACGGATTGCAACTGATTACGCAGATTCCACGCCAATGAACTCCCCGCATACAGCGCTCGCAAATTGCCACGGGGATCGAACGCCGCGGCAATCTCCTCTTCCGACGGTGGCACGCCATTACGGTAAGGCAAACAGCGATTACTTGATCGCGCAGCCTTGAGCTCGCGGCCATTGCGCGCGCCAACATGCGTCAGCAGTAACAGATTGCCGGATTCATCGTAGTTGAAGGTCTGTCGATAATTGCTCACTGCTGCCGGATCGTCACGTCCGATGGAGGCCGGACCTTGAGTAGCAGCACCTGCTTTCCAACCGGTGGCCACATACAACTGGTAGAAGCTGTCGTAATCGAAACGACTGACAGGATCGATACGCTGGTTGGCGAAATACCGGATCGGCAGTACCTTGTCCTCGATGCTCAGCAAGTTGCCCATCGGGTCGTAGTCGTAGATCAGATGTTGCAATACCTCGCCCCCGGCTTTCCTCGCATGGCGGGTTAGCAGGAGACCATCCTCGGGCTGATAGGTCAGCGTCGTCAGCACACCATTGCCCGCCAGTTCCTGAGTGACTTGCCCATCAGCGTTGTAACGAATGTCGCTCACCAGCGTTAGCGCTTTGGTCTGGTGCCGCAATTGCAGATGGCAGGCGCGCAACTGACCGTCGAGCGTCAACTCGCGGCCATGGTGATTATCACGCGCATCGACTTGTTCGAGTACCTGCCCCAGCGGCCCGAAGCGCCAGCGGGTCTTGGCACCGTCGCCGGGTTCCAGCAAGCGCTGGCGGTCATCAACGTTTTGCGGCCAATCGGCGACGCTGGGGTCGAGGGTGAAGTGCCGTGTGCTTTCAATGCACTGCCCACTGATTGCAAAGCTTTGCGAGCACACACTACCCGCCGGATCATCGTGCCGAATCAACTGGCCCAGCTGATTCCGCGAGGTATCACCCGCGCCGGGCTGACCGTAAGTGAGACGTTCGACGCACCGCCGAGGCTCGGATGCACCTTCTTCGAACACGGCAATCGGACGCAGCAGCGGGTCGTGTTGCACCTCGCGCCAGGTTTCTCGACTGTCCCAGTCGTACAGCGTCTCGGCACCGAGCCCGTACAACGCCAGCTGCGTACCGGCATCGACGCTGTCGGAGCGCAGCGTTTGCCCGATCAACGAATAAAGGGTGCTCAGATTCGCAGGCGTCAGCGGCTCGGTCGTTTGCAGTGCCCACAGGCGCGGATCCCACTGTTCAACAACCCTTCCGGCAGCGTCACGCATCGTGCGATTGATGCGGGCTTGAGCAGGGCAAAGGTCTTCGGCACGCCAATAACCAACCGTCCGAATCTGCAATCCGCGCGGGTCGCTTACCGAAAGCGTCGGTGTTTTGCCATGCTTGTTCATCAGCTTGCTCCCGGCACTACCGTTAACCATGCTTCAGGGCATCAGAGCATCCGCGCTTTGCGATTTTCAACTGTCAGAAATTACAGTATCGACTGACGGTACATTCGGAATACGCGCGAATGTCCATTGTGCCGGCCCTCCGGTAGGATGGTACTCACGAACCAAGGAGCGTTCCCTCATGTTCATCGGCATCCTGCTGATCATCACCTGGTTGATTCTGCTGCTGCGCTATCCCGCCAAGGCTGTGCCGGTCTCCGTGGCCGCGGCTATCGGTCTGGGCCTGGTGGCCGTGTGGGTGGTGTGGCTGGACAACCGCGAACTCAAGCAACTGGCGCGTCTGGAGATGCGCATTGCCTACGCTCCTGAACAGTGCCCGGCGGATCGCCCGTTGCAACTGAAAATGAAAAACGGCAACGACGTGCCTTTGACCGAACTGCGCTGGCGCATCGCAGCCTATGCGCCGGGTGACACGGTGAATCTGGCCGACAACCAATACACCGCGCCACGCTATCGCGGCCCCGGTGAATTGCAGGCCGGCGGCGACTGGGAAGACTGCCTGCCGATGCCACCGCTGCGCCCCGGTTATCGCCCGCAAACCCTGGAATTCCGCGCCGAGCGTTTGCAAGGCAGCTTCTCGGACTAATCCCCCTTCCCCACTTTTTTGCACAAGGAATGCGCCATGCCCGTTGCGTTGATTACCGGTTGCTCCAGCGGCATTGGCCGCGCCCTCGCCGACGCTTTCAAAGGCGCCGGTTACGAAGTCTGGGCCACTGCGCGCAAGAGTGAAGACGTCGCGGCGCTGACCACCGCCGGGTTCACCGCGATCCCGCTGGACGTCAATGACAGCGTGGCGCTGGAACAACTCGCGGAACGCATCAACCAGCAACACGGTGGCCTCGACGTGCTGATCAACAACGCCGGTTACGGCGCCATGGGCCCGCTGCTCGACGGCGGCGTGCCGGCCATGCAGCGCCAGTTCGAGACCAACGTGTTCTCGATTGTCGGCGTGACTCGCGCACTGTTCCCGGTGCTGCGCCGGGCCAAGGGGCTGGTAGTGAATATCGGCAGTGTGTCGGGGGTTCTGGTCACGCCGTTCGCTGGCGCCTACTGCGCTTCGAAAGCCGCGGTGCATGCGCTGAGCGATACCTTGCGCATGGAACTGGCGCCGTTCGGCATTCGCGTGATGGAAGTGCAACCGGGGGCAATTCAGTCGAGCTTCGCCAAGAACGCCGGGCATGAGGCCGAGCAGTTGATCAACGAGCAATCGCCGTGGTTTCCGTTGCGTGAGGGGATTCGCGCGCGGGCCAAGGCCTCGCAGGACAAGCCGACCCCGGCTACCGAGTTTGCGGCTGAATTACTCAAAGCGGTGCAGCAGAGCACACCGCCGCGCTTGGTTCGCATTGGTAATGGCAGCCGGGCGTTGCCGTTGCTGGCGACGTTGTTGCCGAAGGGGTTGCTGGAGTCGACGTTGATGAAGCGGTTCGGGTTGCGCGGGAAGCTTTGATACCAAGCTGGCGGGTGCTCGAACAAATTGACGCATGTTTTTTTCGACACCGCACCTGTCAGCATTGACAGTGTACAGCTCTCACCCAAAGTCACAGTATTCAGACCAGAAGGAGAATGGTTGTCCGAGCACAATGGCGTCGCTGATCGACCGTGGTCGCTAGAGATCGAGAACTCTTTCAATTGTTCAACGCCGTTACAGGGTTGAATCCATGAACGTTTATCGATGGGTGACCTATGAACACTTCGCACAAACAAAAAACTCGGCGGCCCGGTGAAGCAGATCCGGATTTCGGAAAGCATGGCTCCGTATCAATGTACGAGCTCGACTTTCCCGAAAAACTTCAGGGAACACGTCTGATCCATGGACTGGCTCATTCAGATGGCAAAGTAATTATCGGTGCCGACCTTTATGACGCCAAAATCCAGCTTAACGTCTATGCCTTGATACGTTTGAACGACGATGGCAGCCTCGACGAAAAATTTGCCGAACTGGGTTTTCACGTTGGCAGTTTTCTCGATGGCCACTCTTGTGGCGCTGGAAAAGTGACCGTACTACACGATGGGAAAATACTTTTGCTGGGGTGGACTCTCTCACCAGCCAATGGCTGGGGGGAGTTGGTCGTTGCGCGTTTTCATGAAAATGGCGGTATCGATGAAAGCTTTGGCGAAAAGGGTCGCCGGATCATACCAAACGCTGAGAACAGCAAGTTCGTAGTTACATCGGAGAGCATTCAGGTCAACTCCCAAGGCACCTTGTTCATTACAGCGAACTACGCCAACCCGGATGCTTCGGATCATTACAGCGCAAGTATTTACAGCATCAAAGCCGATGGCTCATGGAACAACGAGTTCAATGGCACGGGTCACCTCAAGTTCACAGTCGATACTGCGAGCCCGTTTACGGCGGTAAATAGCTGCCTGCTGCAAGGTGACAAACTGCTGATCGCCGGTAACGCGTTGTTGCAAGGGCTGGAAACTGCGTACGTCGCGCGGCTGAATCCGGACGGCAACCCCGATCGCGGGTTCGGCGACATTCGAACCCCGGGCCTGTTTACCCTACGCGTCAATAATCTGAGCAACCGTTTCAACGACCTGAGTCAAGGACCTGATGGCAGCCTGGCCTGTTTCGGACAGAGTGGCGCCGATTGGGAAACATCGGCCAAGGGACTGTTAAGCATGTTGACGCCCAATGGCACACCGCATCGACTTTTCAATAACGGTGAGCCACTGCTCACACAACTTGATAGCTCGCCCACTGGCATTCGCTGGCGTTGTGGCTACACCCAAGAGGACGGCAAATTAGTAGCGTTGTCAGGTGATCAGAACCCGTACCTGGCCCGTCTCCTGCCTGATGGGAAACCTGATGATGGCTTCGGAGAGTCTGGTTATGTAGAGCTGAAAGAAGCAGATGTGGATAAGAAACCTCTCTTCCAGTTAATCAAGGGCTCTGAAAATCGCATCCTTCTGTCATTAAACTATGCGCATCTGAGTGGTTTTGGTCGGATTGATGCCTACTTAGGCTGATATTCGGCAGGCAGACAGCGCTATTCAACGCGCTGTCTGCACCAAAGCCCTTACCCCCAACCTTTCATGAAATCAATAAACGCCCGCACCTTCAGCGGCAAATGCCGGGTATCCGGGTACAGCGCATAAACACCCTGCTGAGCAAAGCGGTAATCGGCGAGCAACCGCACCAGTCGCCCCGCCTCCAGATCCTCCTGAATCAGCCATTGCGGCAAAATCGCCACGCCTTGCCCGGTCAGCGCAAATGCTCTGAGCGTCGCCGAGTTGTCGGCGACGATGGCGGTGGTTCCCGGTTTTGGCTGGTAGACATGCTCGGTGCCAGCCGGGTCGGTCACGGTCAATTCCGGGACGCGGCCATGGCCCAGCGTCGGCATCGACTCCAGCGTCGCCAGCGTGGCAACCGGCGCGAAGCGCTCGACCAGTTGCGGCGCGGCCACCGCAAACACTTCGAACGTCGACAACTGCACCGCACGCAGATTGGAGTCGTGCATGCGGCCCAGACGAATCGCCATGTCGAAGCGCTCGGAGATCAGATCGGCGTGGGTCGAAGACGTCGACAAGTGAATGTTCAGTTGCGGCTGTTGCTGGCGAAACACCTCCAGCGCCGGCACCACTTGGGCCAGGGCAAACTCCACAGTGGTGGTGATGCGCAACGTGCCCTTGAGTTGCGAATGCTCGGAGCGCGCCTCCTCGATCGCCAGTCGCGCTTCGTCGAGGGTGCGCAGGCAGCGCCGATAGAAGCGCTCGCCGGCATCGGTCAGGGCCAGTTGCCGAGTGTTACGCGTGAGCAAGGTGACGCCCAGTTCTTCTTCCAGGCGCTTGAGATTGAAGCTCACCACCGCCCGAGTTTGGCCCAGCGTCTCAGCAGCCGCCGTCAACGACCCGGCCTCGACCACGGCTTTGAAAGTGTCAAAACGGTCCAGGCTGACCATATCCAGCGCGCTCCCTGTCAAAAATATTTTGACAAACTAGCAGGCAAACCAGCGTTTTCCTAACGTCCGAAGCGCCCTACCCTGCACGTCTCATTACAGGGAAGCTGCCATGGCCTATCGCTCGAAAGTCGCGCTGGTGTATCTGTTCGGGTTCGCCCTCGACCTGCTGAACATGTTCGCCGCGAGCATCGCCTACCCGGACATCGCCCGGGAATTACAGGCCTCGGTGACGCAATTGGCGTGGATCACCAACGCCTACATGCTCGGGCTGACGCTGATCATTCCGCTGAGTGTGTGGCTGGCGGCGCGGCTGGGCGAGCGGCGGCTGATTCTCGGCTCGTTGCTGCTGTTCGGTATCGCTTCCGGTCTGGTGGCCCAGGCCGGGTCGATTGAAAGCCTGATCGGCTGGCGTTTGCTGCAAGGGCTCGGTGGCGGCTTGTTGTTGCCGATCGGTCAGGCCTTGGCCTATCGGCAATTTCCAGCGGCGCAACGCGCGCACCTGACCGGCGTAGTGCTGATGGTCGCGTTAATGGTGCCGGCCCTGTCACCGGCGGCGGGTGGGCTGATCGTCGAGGCGTTGTCGTGGCGCTGGATTTTCTACCTGAACATGCCAATGGCGCTGCTCGCGTCCGGTCTGGGTCTGCTGTGGTTGCAAGCGGATCAACCCGGTACGCAACGCCCGACACTGGATGTGCGCGGTTTGCTGCTGGCTGTGACAGCCCTGAGTCTGTTGTTGATTGCGGTGAGTCTGGCGAGCGCGTCCACGACCCGGAATCTTGCGGGCGGCGTTCTGTTGATCGGCGCCGTCACCTTGGGGCTGTACCTGCGTGATGGCTGGCACAAACCCGACGCGGTGCTCGACCTGCAACTGCTCAAGAGTCCGTCACTTCGTTTGGCAATGCTGATCTACCTGTTCGTGCCCGGGGTGTTTACCGGCACCAACATGATTGCCGTGTTGTACCTGCACGACCTCGGCTTCGGCGCCGCGCAGACCGGTGCGCTGATGCTGTCCTGGGCGGCGGCCTCGGGTGTGGCGATCATGTTGGGCAAACGCAGTTTCAACCGCCTCGGCCCCAAACCGTTGCTGATCGCCGGGATGCTTTTGCAGTGCCTGGGGATTGTCCTGCTGATGCGTGTCGAACAACCCACCGCCACGCCGCTGATCATTGCCTATGCCTTGATGGGACTGGGCGGCAGCCTGTGCAGCGTCACCGCGCAGAGCCTGGCATTTGTTGGCATCGCGCCAGAAAAAATGGGCCATTCCAGCGCTCTGTGGAACATCAACCGCCAGCTCGGTTTCTGCCTCGGCGCGGCGCTGCTCAGTTCGTTGTTGGGCGCTTTGGGCAGCAACGGTTTCCGCTACTGCTTTCTCGCCGCCGCGCTGCTCACATTGCTGCCAATGGTCGCCGTGCTGCGTTTCGACGCCTCCAAAGTACTCGCCCTGCTGAGTCCACCTCCCCTCCAGGAAAAATCCACATGACTGACTACAACGAATATTTTGATGAAGTGATCCAGGCCCATCTGTTGATCGAACGATGGTTTGCCGTGGAACAGGATCCGGCGGAACTTGCGCACTTGCTGGGCCGGTTCGCGGCGGATTTTTCCATGGTCACGCCGCTGGGCCGGACGCTGGATATCGAAGCCTTGCGTGCGCTGTTTCAGGCGGCGGGCGGGAACAAGCCCGGGTTCAGGATCGAGCTCAGTGAGCTGCGCGGGATTGCCCTGCATGCGCATGGCGCAACGCTGAGTTATCGCGAGCAGCAGAGCGATGCGAGCGGGTTGTACACCGATCGCCGGTCGACGGTGGTGTTTGCAAAGACCGAGGCCGAGCGGGTGCTGTGGCGGCATTTGCAGGAGACGTTTTGCGCTGAGTGATTGCTCAGCGCTTTTCTGAAGTAACGAGTCGACCTCTTCGCGAGCAAGCTCGCTCCCACAAGGGATGTTTGTTGCACCCCGGCCCCCCTGTGGGAGCGAGCTTGCTCGCGAATGAAAGCGACTCGGTATTTCAGTTATCCACCGCGTCCTGCTTCACCACCACGGTGCAAGTAATCCCCGCCGCCAACAACACCCCCTCCGGCACTTCATCGATGTGAATGCGCACCGGCACTCGCTGCGCCAGACGCACCCAGTTGAACGTCGGGTTGACGTCGGCGATCAGCTCGCGGCTTTCCGGGTTGTCGCGGTCGTAGATGCCGCGAGAGATGCTCTCCACGTGGCCCTTCAACACTTCGCCGCTCATCAGTTGCATGTCAGCCTTGTCGCCTACGCGCACGTGCGGCAGTTTGGTCTCTTCAAAGAAGCCGTAGACCCAGAACGAGTTCATGTCCACCACGGCCATTTTCGCTTCGCCGATGCGCGCGTAGTCACCGCGATGCACGTTGAGGTTGGTCACGTAGCCGTCCACCGCCGCGCGCACTTCAGTGCGTTTGAGGTTGAGTTCGGCGGCTTCCAGTTGCGCTTGTGCGTGTTGGTAATCGGCGAGCGCGGCGTCGGCGATGTTGCTGGCGTCGTCGCGGTTTTCCTTGGAGATCACCAAGTTGTCGAGGTCGGCACGACGATGGGCGTTGACCTTGCGCATCTCCCAGGTCGACTTGCGCGAAGCCACCAGCGACTGCGCCTGCTTGACCGCGATGCGGTAGTGCTCCGGGTCGATCTGCATCAGCAGGTCGCCCTTCTTCACCAACTGGTTGTCGCGCACCGGCACATCGATGACTTCACCGGTGACGTCGGCGGCGACGTTGATGATGTCGGCACGAACGCGGCCGTCACGGGTCCACGGCGTATTCATGTAGTGCTCCCACAGGGTCCGGCCGATCCACAGCGCCAGGGCCAGCACCAGCAGGGTCGCGAGCAGGCTGAAAAACTTTTTCATCAGAGCGTTCTCAACGGTAGACAGTCAGCGCCATGGCGCCGAACAGACAGGTAAACAGACTCAGGCGCAGCAGCGCCGGGTGCCAGAAAAAACGGTACAGATCGAACCCCGACAGGAACCGGTCCAGCGCCCAGGCCAGCGCCGCAGCGACGAAAAACATCAGGGTCATGGTCGGCATGTACACGCCGTGGAAGGCGATTTCACGAGGCATGGGCAAGTCCTTCGGGCTTGGCGACGGCATAGGCAGCGAGTGGTGATTGCGGGTCGAGCAACGAGGTGCGGATGAAGTGCAGATAGCTCTTCACCCGGCGTAACGCGGACGTGTCGAAGTGCGGCGCAAACGGCTCGTCGGTCGCGGCGACCCGACTGATCGCGTGATCGACCACCACCAGTGCGCGCTCCAGATTACTCGGGTTCGGTTGCAGAAACAGTCGCACCAGCGCCCGGCCCATGACGCGGATCGCCTGACGCCACGGCTGCGATTCGGCATACGCCGGATGCACCGGGAGGATCGCCTGTTCCTTGCGCAATTCGATGATCGCGTGGCCGACTTCGAGCACCACGAACATCCAGCGCAGCAGGTTTTTCTGCACGGTCGGCTGGCCTGCCGCGAGGCCGTATGCCTGATGCAGCAGATCACGGGTGCGGCTTTCGAAACTCGACGCCAGGCCTTTGAGTCTGCCGCTGATGGCGTAGACCACCTGGCCGCGCAGGTCCTGCTCCAGACGCTTCCATAACCAGCGACTGTTCGGCGGCAGAATGATCGCCCCCGCCGCCGCGCACACCAGCATGCCCATGACCATGGCGATGTAGTCATTGATGAAGGTGTAAGGGTTGTAAATGGTCAGGTTGTCCGGCACCGAACCGGTGCTGAAGAAGATCAACAGACCGAGACCGACCCCGGCGTATTGCGGTCGCGAAGCGAGGAACGAGCCGAGCACGATGACTGGCGCGAGCATCACGCACAGCAGCGGAAAACCGTCGATCCACGGGAAGATGAAAAACATCTCGACGAAGCCGATCACCGCTCCGAGGAAAGTCCCGCAGGCCATCTGGAACGCCATGCGTTTCGGGTTCGGCGTGGCGGCAGACAGGCCCACCGTCGCGGCGGCAATCAGGGTCATGGTCGCACCACTCGGCCACGCGGTGGCGACCCAATAGCTGCCCAGCACAATCAGGATGAACGAGGCGCGAATCCCCGAAGCGGCAGCAGCCCACCAGTTGGTTTGCGGGGTGAACGGCTCGTCCCAGCGCTCACGTTCGTGGCGGTGATCGGCCAGCGAGGCGTGGGTCTGTGCATAACTGTGCAGGTCGTCGACGAAACGATAGAGCAGTTCGTATGCGGTGTGAAAATCCAGTTGTTCGGCTTCACTCGGACCGGTTTCCTGGAAAATCCCGCGCAAGGTTCGCACGCGCGTCGGCAGGCCTTCCTTGTACGTGGCCAATGCCGTCGCCAAACGTGCCGCGTCCGGACTGGTCAAGGCGCGGCCACTGAAGCCGTCGAGTACTTCCGCCAGATCCTGCAGGCCCGGCCTGATCGCAGCCACCACGTGTTCTTCGCCGTTGCCACGCAGGCGCTCGAGCAACTGATGCAGCGCATTGAAGCGCGTGGTGATACCCATGAACTCGCTGTTCAAGCGACTGAGGCGACCGTTGCGCCGACGCATGTGCGGGTCTTCGAACACGGTGACGCTGCGCAGCCCTTCCAGGCCCACGGCTTCGGCGATAAAGCGCACGTTGCTCGCTTCGAATGACTCGGCTTTGCTGCGCCCGCGCAGGCCATCGGTGACGAACAGCGCGAATACACCGAAGCGCTGATACAGCGCGTTGCGCATCGCCGCGCTGGCGGTTTGCGGCAGGATCGCCGCGCTGACCACGGTCGAGCAGAGAATCCCCAGCGAGATCTCCAGCACCCGCCACACGGCGGCCATGAACGCGCCGTCCGGATGCGCCAGCGCCGGCAATCCGACCATCGCCGCGGTGTAGCCGGCGAGGACAAAACCGTAGGCGCGAAAGTTACGCCAACGTGCTGCACCGGCCGAGCAGATGCCGACCCAGATCGCCAGCGAACCGAGGAACAACTCGGTGTTCTGCGCGAACAGCGCGATCAGCGTGACCATCATCGCCGACCCGGCCAGGGTGCCAAGGAAACGATAGAAACTCTTGGCGAACACCTGGCCGCTCTGCGGCTGCATGACGATGAACACGGTGATCATCGCCGTACGCGGTTGCGGCAACTCCAGGCGCATCGCCAGCCACAGCGTGAGAAACGCGGCGAGCAAGACCTTGAAGATGTAGACCCAGGTCACGCCATCGCTGCGCGCCCAGTCAAACAAACCCCGACGCCATTCCAGGGAGTAGAGCCAGCGTAGAGGTGCGGGCAAGGGAGTCATTTGGACTTGCTCGATAAATGAAGGAAAAGTCTGTGAATCACGCAATTCCTGTGGCGAGGGAGCTTGCTCCCGCTTGAGTGCGCAGCGCTCACAAGATTTTTGGGGCTGCTGCGCAGCCCAGCGGGAGCAAGCTCCCTCGCCACAGGTTTGCGCATGCCGTCGGGATTGTGTTCACCGCAGCAGGGCCGGGGTTTTCGGGGCTGCCGTTTGCTCGGCCGTCGGCACGTCGTTGCCAGCCCCGAGGCCGCCACCCAGCGCCGTCACCAGTTCCGCATGCGCACTCAAGCGCGCCGCCTGCACCTGCTGCTGCACTTGCTGCTGCTTGAACAACAAGGTCTGCGCATTGAGCACGTTGAGGTAGTCAGTAAGGCCGCGCTGATAAGCGATCATCGCGATGTCGTAAGTCTTCTGCGCGGTGGCCACCGACTCGGCGGCGAAGGCTTGCTGCTTGTCCATCGACTCGCGGCGGATCAACTGGTCGGAGATGTTCTTCAGCGCATTGACCAGCGTCTGGTTGTAATGCGCCACGGCGATGTCATACCCGGCGGACGCTTCGCCCAGCTCACTGCGCAAACGCCCACCGTCGAAGATCGGCAGCGAAATCGCCGGGCCAACGTTGTAGTTGAGCTTCTTGCCGGTCAAAAACTCCAGCGCCCCGCCGCCGGTGGCCATGTAGCCGAGACTGCCGACCAGATCGACGTTGGGATAGAACCCGGCATGCGCAACATCAATGCCGCGCGCCTGCGCCGCCACTTGCCAGCGACTGGCAACCACGTCCGGGCGCTGGCCGAGCAGCTCGGCAGGCAAGGCCGATGGCAGTTTCAACGCAGCACCCAGCGCCAGAGTCGGCCGCTGCAACTGCGCGCCGGCGCCCGGGCCTTTGCCTGCCAACGCGGCGATCTGGTTGCGGCTCAGGGCAATTTCTTCGTCCAGTGCATCCAATTGCCGATGGGTTTCCGGCAATGGCGTTTCGGCCTGACTGACTTCGAAGTGCGTGCCGATGCCGCCGTCCAGACGCTTCTGCGCCAGATCGAGAATTTGCTGTTGCTGCTTGAGCGTCGCGGCGACGATGTCGCGCTGGGCGTAATGCAGCGACAGCTCGATGTAGGCACGCACCAGGTTGCTCTGCAATTCCAGCTGCGCCAGCCGCGCTTCGGCGGCGCTCATGTGCGCCAGATCCACCGCGCGTTCGCTGGCATTGCTTTCCCGGCCCCAGAGGTCGAGGGCGTAGCTGAAACCCAGCGCGGCGTTGTTGTCCCAGGTGGTGGTGTTGGCCAGCTCGCCCGGGCCGTAGAACTGATCGGTCGGCCAGTTGTGGCGCTTGAGCGTCGACTCGCCATTGATCTGCAGCGACTCGGCGGCTTCGGCGACACCGGCCATGGCCTTGGCCTGACGCACCCGCGCCGCTGCCATGGCCATGCTCGGACTGCCCTGCACGGCGAGGTCGATCCAGTGATTGAGTTGCGGGTCGCCGTAGGCTTGCCACCATTGTGCGGTGGGCCAGTGTGCGTCACGGGCGGCATGGGCGATGGCGTCGTCAGTGGCCAGTGCGTCGGCTTCCAATGCCTTGCTATGCGGGGCAATTCCTTGCGTTGAGATGCAGCCGCTGAGACCCAGGGTAAAAGCCAGAACACTGAGCGGCAAAAGCGCTCTGATGATGCGACGCGGCACAGCTGCGAATTCCTGAAAGAGGATAAGGCGGGGGCATGTTCCCTTCTGCAGGAGCTGCCGAGGGCTCGGGCCGCGTTCGGACGATCTTCTGATCTTGATTCCCTTAAAACAAAATCAAAAGATCGCAGCCTTCGGCAGCTCCTACAGGGAACGGCGCAATTCTAGGTGGGCGCCTTGGTGGCGATAAGCTGGGATTCTTGTGAATCTTTGTTACCGTTAACGAGATAATCCCTTGGTCGGGGGTCTCAGCCCCTGAAACTTCGTGTCACAATTTGCCATCTCCCTTGAGAGCACCCCATGGACACATTGCAAAACATGCGCGCCTTCAGTTGTGTGGCCGAAGCCGGCAGCTTCACCGCCGCCGCCGTGCAACTCGACACCACCACGGCCAACGTCTCGCGCGCGGTCTCCAACCTGGAAGCCCACCTGCAAACCCGCCTGCTCAATCGCACGACCCGGCGCATTGCCCTGACCGAGGCCGGCAAGCGCTACCTGCTGCGCTGCGAACAGATCCTGGCCTATGTCGAAGAAGCCGAAGCCGAGGCCAGCCAGGCCCACGCCCGCCCCGCCGGCCAGTTGAAAGTGCATACCATGACCGGTATCGGCCAGCACTTCGTGATCGACGCCATCGCCCGCTACCGCAAGACCCACCCGGACGTGACCTTCGACCTGACCATGGCCAACCGCGTACCGGACCTGCTCGACGAGGGCTACGACGTGTCCATCGTGCTGGCCAGCGAACTGCCCGACTCGGGCTTCGTCTCGCAACGCCTGGGCATCACCTACAGCATCGTCTGCGCCTCCCCGGCCTACGTGAAAGCCAACGGCTGCGCACAAAAACCCAGCGACCTGCTGAACCACGCCTGCCTGCGCCTTGTCAGCCCGGTGATCCCCCTGGAAAAATGGGCCTTCAACGGCCCCGAAGGCCAGGAAATGGTCACCATCAACAGCTCGCCGTTCCTGGTGAACTCCGCCGACGCGATGAAAGCCGCGATCATCAGCGGCATGGGCGTCGGCGTGCTGCCGGTGTACGCCGCCATTGAAGGGCTGCGCAACGGCACGCTGGTACGGATGATGCCCAACTACCGCTCGCAGGAACTCAACCTGTACGCGATCTACCCGTCGCGGCAATACCTGGACGCGAAGATCAAGACCTGGGTCGAGTACTTGCGCGGGTCGCTGCCGGAGATACTGGCGGCGCATCAGGCGGAACTGGCCGCCTACGAACTCAGTGGCAGCCTCGCAGGAGTCCGTGTCGCCACCTGACTTAAACACACCGCCAAATCTGTAGGAGCTGCCGCAGGCTGCGATCTTTGCCTTTTATGTTTAAAAATCAAAAGATCGCAGCCTGCGGCAGCTCCTACAGAAGCGGTGATTCGAAGGGAGTTTTCCGACAGGTTTTGACGGTTGTGGCTCGGAAGTTGGGTGGATAAGCTTTTCCGATCGCTGAAAACTCAGCGAACGGGCTTGGTCGCTCGGATTACGAATGGCGCACCTAAGGAATTTCACCATGCCTAATCCCAACCAAAATCCGCCCCAAGCGGAAAGCACCTCCCCCTACGAATCCCTCGATTCAAAAAAACTCCACGACGCCGCCGAACGCGCCCTCGACCACTACCTGAAACCCTCCGTCGCCGCGGTGAGATTCCACAAACCCAGCAGCATGTTCCAGGTCGCCCCCGACATGGACAACGAAAGCCTGCTGGTTCACGCCTGCGAATCACTGGCATCGGCGAGCATCATGACCAGCGACATTGCGGCCTATGTCGAAAGCCCGCAGCGGCAGACGATACTGGCGATTCAGCAGATCATCATGCTGGCTGAACTGGCGGTGAATCGGGTGCTGGACAATGTGGAAGTGAGCCAATCTGCGGCACACAGTTAAGCCATTGCAGGAGCGGGTTTGCTCGCGCAGGCCTCAACATATCCAACACTTTTGGTGCCTGACATACCGCTTTCGCGAGCAAGCTCGCTCCCACAGTTGGAATGGGTGTGGTCAGTTGGAGATTGGTCGGCTCGTAGGCCGCCATCGCGAGGGCTCACTCCTACAGAAAAGCAAAGCAGTCCAGACAGACCGCATGCTTTTCACCACTCAAATGGCCGAGTGTCAGCTCGCCGAAAGCTCTTGATCTTGCCGTGCCGGCCCCTTCGGCAGGCTGAGTGGAGGGGTTTATCCGGGGGTAGGCGCGCAGCGCCATGCGGCGAAGCCGCATACATCGAGAGGAGGTGCAGCGAAGCAAACCGGAGGCGATGCCCCCGGATGAACCCCGCAGCGAAGGAACCCGAGCCACGGCGAGGGCCGTACGCCGGGGCCCAGTCCTTTTGGTTACTTTTCGGCGTCTGGAAAAGTGACTCGCTGTAAGAGCGAAACCGCCAGCCGCCACACCCGAAGCAACGGATATGCCCCCCATCAACCCAAAGCATGGTCGGCCCAGAGGCCGCCAAGACAACCCAAAACAGAAATGTTAGCTTGCTTGGCAATAAAGCCCCGAAGCCGAGCCCATAGCGATGAAAAAAACAGTCCTGGCCTTCAGCCGCATCACCCCGCCCATGATCGAGCGCCTGCAGCAAGAGTTCGACGTCATCGTCCCCAACCCGAAAAACGGCGACATCAACGCCCAATTCAACGAAGCCCTCCCCCACGCTCACGGCCTGATCGGCGTCGGCCGCAAACTCGGCAAAGCCCAACTCGAAACCGCCGAAAAACTCGAAGTGGTCTCCAGCGTCTCCGTCGGCTACGACAACTACGACCTCGACTACTTCAACGAACGCGGGATCATGCTCACCAACACCCCGGACGTGCTCACTGAAAGCACCGCCGACCTCGCCTTCGCCCTGATCATGAGCAGCGCCCGCCGCGTCGCCGAACTCGACGCCTGGACCAAGGCCGGCCAATGGCAAGCCAGCGTCGGCGCGCCGCTGTTCGGTTGTGACGTCCACGGCAAGACCCTGGGCATCGTCGGCATGGGCAACATCGGCGCCGCCGTCGCCCGCCGGGGCCATTTCGGTTTCAACATGCCGATCCTCTACAGCGGCAACAGCCGCAAGCCGGAACTGGAACAACAACTCGGCGCGCAATTTCGCAGCCTCGACCAACTGCTGGCCGAAGCCGACTTCGTCTGCCTGGTGGTGCCGCTCAGCGACAAGACCCGACACCTCATCAGCCACCGCGAACTGGCGCTGATGAAGCCAGGTGCGATTCTGGTCAACATCTCCCGTGGCCCGGTGGTCGACGAGCCGGCGCTGATCGAAGCCCTGCAAAACAATCGCATCCGTGGCGCCGGACTGGACGTCTACGAAAAAGAACCACTGGCCGAGTCGCCGCTGTTCCAGTTGAAAAATGCTGTGACATTGCCGCATATCGGCTCCGCCACGAATGAAACGCGCGAAGCCATGGCCAATCGTGCACTGGCCAATCTGCGCAGCGCGCTGCTCGGCGAACGCCCGCAGGACCTGGTCAATCCGCAAGTCTGGCGCGGATAAAAAATGACGGGCAAGTGCAGAACCGCACTTGCCCGTTAGTTGCCGCCCTACATAACTTGAAATTGAACAACAAAGCCAATTAAACAACAGCATTATAAGCTCTGCTTGGCAATCGAATGATCGACCACTGCTATGGAGAGCTAATCCCGTGAACAATCTGACAACCGACAAAATTATTCGCTACAGCAAAGTTATATTGATGACTTACATCAGCTTCTTTGGTGTATTGGTGATGATTCACAACTTTACCGACTATGACTCGAACTACACGTACGTGGCTCATATCCTGAGCATGGACACTACCACCGCCAATGAGTCCATAAAATACCGATCCATTGACTCGCCAATGATTCATCACCGGATCTATTGGTTCATCATCACGCTGGAAGTAACGTATACGACATTGTGCCTGATAGGCACCTATCAACTCTATCGGCACATCAACGCGCCTGCAGAGATATTCCACGAGGCAAAAAAGTTCTCGATCATGGGCATACTGACGGCAATTTTCATTTATTACGTGTGCCTGCAAACCGTGGGTGTGGAATGGTTTGACATGGACACTTCACAATCATGGAATGCCAAAGACTGGGCCCGGCATATCGTAGACTTCATGTTGCCGGTGATGATTTACATCACCTTGAAAGTCGAGCGCTGATGTTCAGTGATCGTTTGTTTCATACCAACTTCCCCTGCACCGGCGCCACCAGCGTTTTCGGCTTACGAAACACCAAGACATTACCCAGCATCACCAACACCAGCCCGAGCAACGCCGGTGCCGTCCACTGATAACCTTCAGCAAACGCTGACACGTTCAGCGCCACCACCGGGAACAGCACCGTGCAGTAAGCGGCGCGCTCCGGCCCCATGCGCCCGACCAGCGTCAGGTACGCGGTAAACCCGATCACCGAACCCGGGATCACCAGATACAGCAGCGCCCCGACATAACGCGGCGACCAGTCCATGTCGAATGGAATGCCTTTGACCAGGCACCACACCGACAACATCGCCGCTCCATAGGCCATGCCCCAGGCGTTGGTGGTCAAGGGTTTCAGACCGGCCTTCTGCTGCAGGCTCGAGAGCATGTTGCCCGCCGAGAAACACAGGGTGCCGCACAGCGCCAAGCCAAGACCCAGCAACGTTTCGGGGCTGGCGTGATGGCCGGCCAGTTCCGGCCAGAACAACATTCCCAGACCGAACAAACCGAGCGCCCCGCCCATCAGCACGTTACGGGCGATGCGCTGACCGAAGAACACCCGGGCATTGAGCGCGTTCCACAAAGTGGCTGTGGAAAACACCACCGCCACCAGTCCGCTGGGAATCCACTGGCTGGCGGTCAGAAAGCACATGAAGTTGACGCAGAACAGACACAAGCCCTGCGCCACGCAGATCAGATGCCCGCGCCGGTTCATCGGTTGCAGCCGCCGACTGAGCAGCAACATCGCAAACAGCACCAGCGCGGCGAGACCGAAGCGATAGACGATCGACACCGGTATCGCGACCACACCCAATTGCCATTTCAGGGCAATCCAGGTGGTGCCCCAGATCAGCACGGTCAGCAGATACAGCGAAAGGTTCATGACGAGACTCCTGAGGACACCGGACACTCTGTGGCGAGCGAGCTTGCTCGCGCTTGAGTGCACAGCACTCACTGATGGGCTGATGCGCAGCCCGGCGGGAGCAAGCTCCTTCGCCACAGGGTTGTGTTGAATGGAAATTCAGGGTGCGGCAGACAGGAGCGGGGCGCTTGCAGATTCTTGCGCTTTTGTCGCCCGGCAGGCTGGCAGCGCGCCGGCTACGGAGTAGGATGCAAGGCGTTGGAGAGAACCGCACATGGCCGCTATCGATACCCTGCAAGTCTTTCAAGCCCTCAACCGCTCGCCGAACGCACGCCTTGTGCACAGCGCCGAGCTCGGTGACGGCTTGTCTGCGGCCCTGTGGACCAACCACCACGACGCCCAGGAATACGCAGCGCCGAGCCACCACACCCTGTCCTGCTACATCGCCGGTGGCACCGGGACGTTTCGTCGCGGTCAACCGGGGCACAAGGGTGGGCCGGACAAGCTGTGCATCCTGCCGGCGGATCATGAATCCGGTTGGGTGATCAACGGCGATATCCGCCTCGCTCATCTGTATTTCAGTGCCGAGCAGTTTGCGTTGGGGTGCGTCACCTTGCTCGATCGCGAGCCGCGAGAGATGCAACTGCGTGAGCAGACCTTTCTGGAAGATCCGCAGCAGGCCGGACGCTTTCGGCAGTTACTGACGCTGAATTGGGACGAACCTGCCGAACGCTTGCTGACCAGCAGCATCGCCCATGAATTGATCAGCCATACCCTGCTCAGCCAGGTCGGCGCGCGCCAGGGGTTGCGCCTCAAGGGCGGACTGGCACCGCATCAGCGTCGGCAATTGGTCGAGTTCATCGACAGTCAGTTGGCCGAGCCGATCAGCCTCGGTCAACTGGCCGGATTGTGTGCATTGTCGGAGTACCACTTTGCGCGGATGTTTCGCGTGAGCTTCGGTCTGCCGCCGCATCAGTACGTACTGGCACGGCGCTTGAGCCGGGCGCGGGAGTTGTTGCGCGCAACGGCGTTGCCGCTGGGGGAGATTGCGCTGGCGTGCGGGTTTGCCAGTGCCAGCCATTTCACCAACCGGTTTCGGCAGGTATTGGGTGGGACGCCGGGGGAATATCGGCAGGCGTTTTTGCGCTAGAGGCGAATGTTTTCGCTGTCTGTCAGGGCCTTATCGCTGGCAAGCCAGCTCCCACAATGTCTCCGGCCGTTCAAAACATTTTTGCTCGACCGTGAACCTGTGGGAGCTGGCTTGCCAGCGATGAACGATGACGCGGTCCCCGATCAGAACTCCAGCGTACTGGAGAGCGAAATCTGCCGCGAATCACCCATCGACACAAAGAACCGGCTCGCCGCCGAGGTGTAGTAGGTGCGGTCAAACAGGTTCTTCACGTTGAGCTGGAACTTGACCTTCTGCCCTTCGACTTTGGTGTCGTAAGTGGCGAACGCATCGGCCACGGTGTAGCTCGGCAGGTCGAAATCATTCACCGCGTTGCCCGCCCGCTCGCCGACATACCGCGCCCCGGCGCCGACCCGCAGTTGATCGCCACCGATCACGCTGCCGAAGTCATACACCGCCGACAATGAGCCGCTGTTCTTCGCCACGTTTTGCAGGCGATTGCCTTTGTAGTCCGGGTCTTCGGTGACCTCGGCATCAGTGTAGGCATAGGCGCCGATCAGGCTCCAGCGGTCGGTCAGTTGACCGGTCAGATCCAGCTCAAGTCCCCGCGAGCGCACTTCACCGGCGGCGCTGTAAATTGTGGTCGGGCCTTCGGCGTTGGCCACCAGCACGTTGCGTTTCTTGATGTCGAACAGCGCAATGTTGCCGGTGATGCGCCCCGGAATATCCAGCCGCGCCCCCAGCTCCCACGACTTGGCTTCTTCCGGCGCGATGCTGCCGTCGAGCACGGTGCTGCTGCCGCTGAGCGGGGCGATGGTCGAGTTGGGTTTGAATGATTCGGTGTAGCTGCCGTAGAACGACAACTCGTCGGTGTAGCGATACACCAGGCCCGCACGCGGTACGAACTTCTGCCCGTTGCTGTCGGTGTTGGCCTTGAACGGCACGCCTTTGCCGGCGTACTGGTCGTACTCCTGGAAGCGTCCGCCGGCGACCAGAATCCACTGGTCATTGAGGTGAATGGAGTCCTGCATAAACACCGAATCGCTGCGCAGCAGATCGGTCTGCGCACTGTCCGCCGGGCTGACCGTGGTGCCTTCGACTTCACGGCCATACACCGGATTGACGTAGCTGAAGGTGCTCAGGCTTTTCTGGCGGATCAGGTCGGCGCGGTAGATCTTGCGGTACTCGTCGTCGACGCCGAACACCAGGTCATGCTGCATGCCCAGCACATTGACCTTGCCTTCGAGACTGGCGGTGGTGAAACGGTCAGTGCTGATCGCGCCTTGCGTGCCGTCCATGCTGCGGGTCAGTGTGCCTTTCTTGGTGTCGATAGCGGTCACGCGCACCTGGCTGGCGTCGTAGGTCTCGCGGTTCCAGCTGTAGCCGAAGTGAGCTTTCCAGTCGTCATTGAGTTCGTGGTCGGCCTCGAAGTGGTACAGATCGGAACGGCCTTCCATGTCGTTGAACGGCTCGTCCAGACGCTCGTTGCGCGAGATGTCCAGCGGGTGGTTGGTGCGCGGATCGATCAGCGTGCCACGGTCGAACGGCGTGAGAAATTCGCGGTGTTCGTAGGAGAACAGCAGCTTGGTGCGTTCGCCATACCAGGCCAGCGATGGCGCGATCAGCGTCTCGCGGTGAGTGCCGAAATTGCGCCAGTAATCTTCGTCTTCGTGATCCAGCACCATGCGATACGCCAGGCCGGAATCGCCCAGCGCGCCGGTGCTGTCGAAGCTGCCGCCGCTGCCGTTCTTGCCGTCGCCGTAGGTGGAGCCACGCAGGGTCAGGGCGTTGTATTGGGTCAGTTCGGGTTTCTTGCTGACCAGGTTGACCACCCCGCCCGGGTCCTGGATTCCGTAAAGCAACGAGGCCGGGCCTTTGAGCACTTCGACGCGATCAACGGTTTCGTTCATCCCGCGGCCCTGCACGATCGGCATGCCGTCGCGCATGATCGAGCCGTTGCGGTTGTCGCCGAAACCGCGGGTCATCACCGAATCCTGGGTGCTGCCCAAGGTGTTGCCCTGAGTGATGCCGCTGACGTTGGCCAGCGCATCGTCGAGATTGCGCGGGGTCTGATCGCGGATCACCTGGGCCGGGATCACGTTGACGGTCTGCGGGATTTCCTGCAGCGAAGCCGAAGAGCGCATCACCGAACTGGTTTGCGGCGGCTGGTAGCTCATCGAGTCGTCGCGCATCGAAGTGATGGTAGTCGCGCCGAGATTGAGCGCGCCCTCGGTGGGCTGCGGCTCCAACGCCAGGGTGTGGCTGTCGGTACGGCGGAAGGTCATACCGGAGCCGCTGAGCAGGCGTTGCAGCGCTTGTTCGGCACTCATCTGGCCGCTGACGGCCGGGGCGTTGAGGCCGTACGGCGCTTCGTCGGTGTAGACCACGCTTTGCCCGGTGACACGGCTGAAGTCGCTCAGGGCTTGCGGCAGCGGTTTGGCGCTCAGGGAGAAATTGAATTGCTTTTGCGCCGGACTGCTGACGGTTTCAGCGGCGAGCGCCACGCTCATCGGCAACAGCGCCAATGCCGAAAAACTCAATGCCGAAACGCCCAACCACTGTTTGACCGAACCCGATTTTGCCCTGGACTTCATTGCTCAATGACCTGTGTAGAACCGCAACGGATGCGAATGACTCGCAGTTTCAGTCACTACACGGATGGGGCTGTGGTTTACCTCACCACTCATTTGAAAATATTTTTTGGTGTCTGAAAGAACGCTTTCGCGAGCAGGCTCACTCCTACAGGGGAAACGCATTCCAAATGTAGGAGTGAGCCTGCTCGCGATGGCGCCGGCAGGCTCAGCGCAGAATAATCAGATGCCCCAACACCTGATGCTGCTCAAACCCCAGCACACCCTGCAACGAACTCAACACCGCCTGCGGATCCTTGCTCGGAAAACTACCGCTGACCTTGCGCGCCGCCAGCTCATCGTTGAGCACAACAATCCGCCCCGGGTAATAGCGCCGCAGATCCTCCACCACGTCGGCCAGCGACGCCTTGTAGTAAGTCAGCCAGCCCTGACGCCAGGCCAGTTGCGCCTCGCTGTCCACCGCGTGCAGTTTCTCCGCTGTGCCCTGCCCGTAGGCCACTTGCTGGCCAGCCGTCAGAATCTGCTGCTGTGCGTCGCGATCCGCCGTCACGCCAACGCGCCCCGACAGCACCGTGACTTGCGCACCACCGGGCTGCAGACGCACTTCGAACTGCGTGCCGAGCACCCGCGCCTGGCCTTTCTCGGCTTCGACCACGAACGGCTCACCGGTGTGCATCACACTGAAAAACCCGGCGCCGCGTCGCAACTGCACCCGCCGCTCGCCATGGCTGAAATCCACCGCGATAGCGCTGTCGGCGTCCAGCATGACTTGTGATTGGTCGGCCAATGTCACGGTGCGAATTTCCCCCGGTGCCGAAACGTAATCGGCGCCCAGATCATTGATCCAGCGCTGCGGCTGCCAGCCCGTGCCAAGGCTGATCATCAGCATCAGACACGCGGCCATCGCCAACGCGCCCGACCAGCGCACAAGTGCCGGGCGACGCGGACGGTCCATTGCATTCAGGTAGCCCTGCAACGCCAATGCGTCTTCAGCGGCCAAGGTACGCGCCGGGCTTTCGCTCAACTCCCAGAGCACTTGCGCCTGGGCATAGGCCTCAGCGTGGGCCGGGTCAGCGCGCAGCCATTGGCTGAAGGTCAGTTGATCGCCGGTGCTTGGGCGGTCGTGCAACAGGCTCAGCCAGGCGAGCGCGGCCTGTTCCTGAGCGGGCGTCGGACTGACGCGGTCGGTGTGATTCACGGTGCTTTCCCTGGCAGGCGTGGCGCGGGTTCGCGCAGGCTGGCCTTGCAGGCCTCCAGGGCGCGCATCATATGTTTTTCCACGGCGCTTTGGGACAGGCCCATGGCTTTGGCGATGTCCGCGTACTTGCGGCCGTGGATGCGATTGAGCAAAAAGATCTGCCGGGTGCGCTCGGGCAAGGCGCGCAATGCCGCTTCGACGTGGCGCAGATCATTGCCCGCTTCGAGCGCGGCTTGCGGCTCGCTGCCGTGGCTGTCCGGCGCGTCCGGTTGCCAGCCCTCGTTGACCCGCACGCGCGTGCCTTCGCTGCGCAAATGATCGATGGCGATGTTGCCGGCGCAGCGCAACAGGTAGGTGCTGAGTTCTTCGACTTGCACCAGCGGCCGCCGCCAGAAACGCAGAAACAGGTCCTGCACCAGATCCGCTGCCGTGGCCCGGCAACCGACGCGCCGGTTCACCAGCGCTTCCATCTGCGAGCGCTGCGACAGGAACACCTGAAGAAAATGCGCACGCGCACCGTGCGGTTCGTCGTCGCGGGACTCCGGGGGATGACCGATCAGCATGTCAGACCTGCGCCCAGGCAGCGACCGGGCTGGCCAGCAGACTCAACCCGGCCAGTGCGAGGGCCAGACGTGGGCGATACGGCAGCAACAGCACCAATGCCAAAGCGCTGAGCATGAGCACCGCGAACCAGTCGACCAGACCGAAACTCCAGCCGTTTGCCCCGACTGCCGCCCAAAGCGACAGGCCGAGCAACAGCCAACCGGCGAGTTTCAGAATCCGTGCGCGTCGGACCGAGGGTTTGTTGCCAAGCAGCTCATCGTGGTGCCGAGGCATCGACAGACACAACGCGCTGAACCCGGCGTAGCACAGCAACAACGCCAGCAACATCAGCTGACCTCCTGCTCAAGCGCGATCGGTCGCGGCTTTTCCCGGGGTGTTTTTTTCACGCTGACGGCGCTGGCCGCACGCTGCATTTTCCATGCGGCCCAGCCGAGGAACAGGCCTGCGCCCAGGCAAGTCAGATCGAAACCCGCCAGCGTCAAGTCACCTTGCGCCAGCGTTACGCCGAGATTCCATGGCGTGGTCAGATTGATCAGCGGCACCGCGATAAACAGCACAGCAGCCAGCGCGAGCTGTTCGACCCAGGCCTTGCGTCCTTTGCGCAGCAACGCATGCACCACGCTCAACGCCCAGGCAATAAAAAACGCATTCACTTCCTGATCAGCGCGCCCGGCCAGATCCGCCGGCAACAGCCGATTGGCCAAAAAGAACACTGCCACCGCCGCTGTCAGCCCGGCCATGCTGGCGATGTTCAGCACTTCCACCAGGCGCAATTCGAACGGCATCACGCCGCTCTTGGCGTGTTTGAGCTGGCGCTTGCCAAGCCAGATCACCAGCCCGGTGCCGATCATCGCGGTACTCGCCAGGCCGCAGATGAAATACAGCCAGCGCAATGTGGCCCCGGCGAAGTGGCCCATGTGCAAACCGTAGAACGTGCCGCCGACGGCCATCGCCACTGGCTGCTCCGGGGTGCTGCCGAGGCGCTCGCCGGTGACACCGTTGAACGTCACCGCACGCCCGAAATCGTGGACGACGCGGTCGCCACGGCGCGACAGCACTACCGAGGCATTCGCGTCTCCCGGGTTGTTCACTGTCAGCCGCGCGGTACTGCCACCTGCCCACTGCTCGCTGGCCTTGGCCAGCAGCGGTGCCAACGGGCTCAGCGGCGCCGCCCGGTTGGCCCGCTCAGGGGTTTTCGATGCCGGAAAAACTTCGTCGTAAAAGGCGCGCACGTCGCCGTTATAGGACGCCAGAATGCTCGCTGGCATGACCATCGCCATGAAAATCACCAGGCTGCTGTAGGTGATCATCAGGTGAAACGGCAGCACCAGCACGCCGACCGCGTTATGCCCGTCGAGCCATGAACGCTGGCCTTTGCGCGGGCGAAAGGTGAAGAAGTCCTTGAAGATTTTCTTGTGGGTGATGATGCCGGTGATCAGCCCGATGAACATCACCATCGCCGCCATCGTCGCCAGCCAGCGGCCCCACGGATAGGGCATTTGCAGCTGAAAATGGAAGCGGTAGAAGAACTCGCCGCCCATGCTTTGCCGGGTCTGGACTTCGTTGCCGGTCTGCGCGTCGAGTGTTCTGGATTCGAACTTGCCGCGCTCGCGCGGTGTGTTCGGCGCCTGCTGCCAGCGCACCGTCAGACCGGGATCGCGGGCGTCGGGCAAGTCGATCAGCCAGCGCGAGGCGCCGGCGGCGTGTTGCTGCAGGTAACGTTGCGCCAGGGTCAGGCTCGCTTCGGCATTGATGGGCCGCGCGGGAATTTCCGGCTGCATCCAGTGGCTGATCTCATCCTTGAAATAGGCCAGCGTCCCGGTGAGAAAAATCGCAAACAGCAGCCAACCGAACACCAGCCCGGTCCAGGTGTGCAGCCAGGCCATCGACTGACGAAAGCCCTCTTTCATGCGTAACCCAAGCCCCGCGCGGCACCCGACACCGTCGCCAGAATCACGCTCGGCACCAGCAACCCGACCCACGCCGACCACGCCGTGCGGCAAGCAAAACACCACAGCACCGCCACCAGATAGACCAGAAAGGAAATGGTCATGCCGGTCACCACCGCTTCGGCGCGGCTCAACGGCAGCCACATCGTCAGCGCGACACTGGCCAGCGCGGCGACCAGATAGCCGCCGAACACCGCCGCCAGTACCCGCGAAGTGACAGCAAGACGATAGGACATGGGAAGTGAGGCGAGTTTGCCTTTCATGTTTCGACCCTGAAACGAAAAACGTCCGGCCGACAAGCCGAACCAACAGGCGAGCAATATTAATGATAAATATTCTCATACGCAAAAGCATCTGATTGCCGGACACCCACGCGCACCCCTACAATGCGAACAGTTCTTGTTCTCTAACGCATCGAGCATGCGCCCGGAGTAATACCCTTGTCGTCCGCCCATCCCGTCGAATCGCTCTACCATGACCACCACAGCTGGCTCACCGGCTGGTTGCGGCGCAGACTCGGCTGCCCGGACAGCGCGGCGGATCTGGCGCAAGACACGTTCATCCGCGTGCTCAGCGCCCGCGAACCGGTGACGATCATCGAACCGCGCGCGTTCCTGACCACCCTCGCCAAACGCGTGCTGTTCAATCATTACCGCCGTCAGGACCTGGAACGCGCCTACCTCGATACCCTGGCGCAGATGCCGGAAATGGTTGCGCCATCGGAAGAAGACAAAGCGATCATCCTGCAGACCCTGATCGAACTGGACCAATTGCTCGATGGCTTGCCGCGACCGGTCAAACGCGCCTTTTTGCTGGCGCAGGTCGATGGCCTGACTTATCCGCAAATCGCCGTCGAGCTGGGCATCTCCGTAGCCACGGTCAAACGTCATCTGCACAAAGCCGCCCTGCGTTGCTATTTCGCCCTATGAACCGCGTCCCGGATTTCTCTGCGCAAGTGGCCGAACAGGCCGTGCACTGGCTGATGGAAATGCAGCAAGGGTCGTTCTCCCCGCGCCAGCAACAGGCCTGGCAGCAATGGCTGGACGCCCACAGCGAACACCGCCGCGCGTGGGAACACATGCAGCGGGTCAACCAGCGCTTACGCGGTGTGGCTTCGCCATTGGCCCATGCCGCGTTGACCGGGCCGAAGTCTTCCAGCCGCCGTCAGGCGCTCAAATTGCTGCTGCTTCTCGGTGCCGGTTCCGCCGTCACCTGGGGCATGCGCGAGCACAATCCGCTGCCGACGCTGCTCGCCGATTACCGCAGCCCGGTGGGCGAGCGACGCAAAGTTGCGCTGGGCGCGGGCAGCCAGTTGCAGCTCAATACCGCGAGCGCGGCAGATGTGGAGGTCGGACAACGGCTGATCCGTTTGCTGGAAGGCGAGATTCTGCTCAGCACCGTACACGCGTTCGAAGTGCGCACGGCCCAAGGTGTATTGAAAACAAACGCTGCCCGACTCAACGTCCGGCAATTTGCCGATCGCACGCAGGTGGCGTTGTTTGAAGGTCAGGCCGAACTCATCGCCCATGGCCGCGCACCAATGTCATTGCCCGTCGCCCGTCAGCTGAGCTTCAGCTCGACAGCGATCAGCGAAGCCAGACCCTTGGATGCCAACAGCGGCGCCTGGGCCGAGGGCATGCTGGTTGCCGCGCACATGCGTCTGGGCGACTTCCTCGATGAACTCGGCCGTTATCGTCGCGGGCAGTTGCATTGTGATGCGAAGGTGGCCGACCTGCTGATCTCCGGGACTTATCCACTGGACGACAGCGAGCGGATTCTTGATCTGCTGCAAATCAGTCTGCCGGTGAAAGTGCGGCGGTTTACCCGTTATTGGGTGAGTGTCGAGGCCCGGGTTTAAAACAAAACTGTGGCGAGGGAGCTTGCTCCCGCTGGCCTGCGCAGCAGGCCCTCAATACGGGGGCCGCTTCGCGCCCCAACGGGAGCAAGCTCCCTCGCCACAAAATCAGTCATTCAAAAAAATATTCGTAAACCGTGAGCCGTTTTTCAGATCTGGCGTGACAGAGAAGGAAAGCCCCCTTGATTCAACCTTCTCAGGATCATCGTTCATGCACCCCACCCGCCTCACGCCACTGGCCCGCAGCCTGCGCAACCTCGTACTGGGCGCCAGCCTGAGCCTCAGCGCTCTGCCAGCCATGGCCGCCGAAACCAGGGTTTACCACATCGCCCCGGCGTCACTGGAAAACGCCCTCAACCAGTTTGGTCGTGAAGCCGGCGTGCTGATTTCCTTCGGTTCGCAAGTCACCAGCGGCGTGCAAAGCCGTGGCCTCGAAGGCAGCTACAGCGCCGAACAAGGTCTCGATGCGCTGCTCGAAGGCACCGGCCTGCAAGCTCGCGCCGAAGGCAACAATGCCTTCAGCCTGCAACCGGTCGGCGACACGGCGCTGGAGCTGGACACCTCGAAAGTCGTCGGCGACTGGCTCGGTGACGCGGCGCAGGTCAACGTGTTCGAACACCCGGGTGCCCGCGATGTGATCCGCCGCGAAGACTTCGAACGTCAGGGCGCGACTCAGGCACGCGACGTACTCAACCGCATCCCCGGGGTCAATGCTCCGGAAAACAACGGCACCGGTAGCCACGACATGGCGCTGAACTTTGGTATCCGTGGCCTCAATCCACGACTGGCGGCGCGCTCGACCGTACTGATGGACGGCATTCCCGTACCCTTCGCACCGTACGGCCAGCCGCAGTTGTCGTTCGCGCCGATCAGCATGGGCAACATGGATGCCGTGGACGTGGTGCGTGGCGGCGGCGCGGTGCGTTACGGCCCGCAGAACGTCGGCGGTGTGGTCAACTTCGTGACCCGTGCCATTCCCGACGCGCCGACGGTCAAGGGTGGTTTCCAGACCGAAACCAGCCCGTCGTCGAGCCATGACGGCTTCAAGACCAGCGCCAACCTGCTGGCCGGCGGCACCAACGAAAATGGTCTGGGCGGCGCGCTGCTGTACTCCGGCACCCGTGGCGGCGACTGGCGTGAACACAGCGACAGCGAGATCGATGACCTGATCCTCAAGGGCAAATACCAGCTCGACGAGGCCAACAGTTTCAACGCCATGGCCCAGTATTACGAGGGCAAGGCCGACATGCCCGGCGGCCTCAACGTTGCCGATTACGATGCCGATCCGTACCAGTCGACGCGCCCGAAAGACCAGTTCTGGGGCCGCCGTACGATGTTCAACTTCGGCTATCGCTATCAGGAAGATCGCCGCGAATTCACTGCCAACACCTTCTTCACCAAGACCTTGCGCAGCGGCTATCTGGATCAGGGCACGTTCCTCTCACTGTCGCCACGCGAGTATTGGGTGCGCGGTTTCGAAACGCGTTTCGCCCAGGGCTTCGACCTCGGCCCGACCAGCCACGAAGTCGGCGTCGGTTACCGCTACATCAACGAGGCCGGCCACGAGTTGCGCTATCGCACGCCGATCAGCAGCAACCAATACCCGACCACCGACAGCCGCAACGACCGCGATACGCGAGGTGGCACCGAAGCCAATGCGTTGTTCGTCGACGACCGCATCGACATCGGCAAATGGACCATCACCCCGGGCGTGCGCTACGAGATGATCGAATCGCAGCAGACCAACAACCTGACCAATGCTAAATACAAGGGCGACTACAACACCGCGCTGCCGGCATTGAACGTGCTGTACCATCTGACCGACAGCTGGAACCTGTACGCCAACACCGAAGGTTCGTTCGGCAGTGTGCAATACAGTCAGATGCCCAACCGCGTGAGCAGCGGCGAAGTGAAGCCGGAGAAGGCCCGCACTTGGGAACTCGGTACCCGTTATGACAATGGCGCACTGCGCGCGGAAATCGGTGCGTTCCTGATCAACTTCGACAATCAGTACGAAAGCAACCAGACCAACGATTCGGTGATCGCCCGTGGCGAGACCCGCCATCAGGGCATCGAGACCAGCGTCAATTACGCGCTGGATGACTTGAGCCCGGCGCTGGCCGGTTTCGATGTGTACGCCACTTATGCCTATGTCGACGCGACCATCCGC
Organism: Pseudomonas sp. GM30; assembly: GCF_000282275.2. Lineage (NCBI taxonomy): Bacteria > Pseudomonadati > Pseudomonadota > Gammaproteobacteria > Pseudomonadales > Pseudomonadaceae > Pseudomonas > Pseudomonas sp. GM30. Next base: position 190,359 of record NZ_AKJP02000028.1, read on the forward strand.
GAAGACGGGCCGAATAAAGGCAATCGCGTGCCGTTCTCCTCGAAACACAAAGGCACGATTGGCGTCGGTTACACCGAAGGGCCATGGAAACTCAACGTCGACAGCAGCTTCCAGAGCGACCAGTTCGCCGACAACGCCAACACCTCCAGGGAAAGCGCCGACGGCAGCACCGGCAAGATCCCCGGCTACATGCTGTTCAGCAGCCGCGCCGGTTACGACTTCGGCCCGCAATTGTCGGATCTGAACGTGGCGGTGGGGGTGAAGAACATCTTCAACACCCAGTACTTCACCCGCTCATTCGATGACAACAACAAGGGCAAGTACGTGGGTGAGCCGCGCACGGTGTATGTGCAAACGTCTGTAGCTTTCTAAGAAAACTGTGGCGAGGGAGCTTGCTCCCGCTCGGCTGCGAAGCAGCCGTAACTCCCGCGGATGCGGTCTTGTTGCAGATTTTTGGGGCCGCTTCGCTGCCCGGCGGGAGCAAGCTCCCTCGCCACATTGCTCAGCAACACAAACAAAAACGGGCCTGCTTGCGCAGGCCCGTTCTCATGGGGTGGCTTGAAAAATCAGCGTATCAACTGTTGATCGCTGCCTGTTCGTTCTCCAGAAACTCTTCTTCCAGCAGTGCGTCGTTCGCCTTGCTGAATGGCACGATGGCGGCGCGGGGTTTGCCTCGCAGTTTGCCAAACAGGTGCTCCAGCGCATGTTCCAGTTTTTCGGCTGCACCGTCGATCGCCTGTTCCAGCGAATCGGCTTTATGGGTGACGGAAATCGGTTGGTGGCCTTTTGGCCGCGCTTCCAGCTGGCAGCGCAAGTCATGGGGACCTGGTTTGTCGCCGTTCTCGTCGCTCAGGTGGACTTCGACACGGGTCAGGTCTTCTTCATAACGGTCGAGCGTGCTCTCAATGGTTGTACGTACCCACTCCTCCAGTCGTTTACTGCTTTGAATATGGTTATCGCTGTTGACTTGGATTTGCATAGTTCATCCCTTATTTCAGCTAGCTCGCGAGAGGCCTTGAATTGAATTTCCTGACCCCTTGGTTACAACAATCGGCCCGACTGACGAACATTTCAACCCCTGAAAAAAGATAAATATTCATTCGCAAAAAAAGCCGGACAACCGAGCAAGTCACTGGTAAGGTCGGGAGTTGGGTCGCCTCGCACCCCTGCAAAATCTGCTCACAATTGCCCGTCGTTCAACGGGTGCAAGTTGCGGAAAATCACCGCCTCCTCCACCAGCCAGTCATGCACCGCACGCACGCCTGGATGGCTCAAGGCCCCCGGCGCATACAGCAGCACGTAGCGTTTGTGGTTGGGCACCGACAGACCGAACGGCACGATCAACGTCCCGCGCTCCAGCTCATCGTTGAGCAACGTGCGCCGGGCAATCGCCACGCCCATGCCGGCAATCGCGGCTTCGATGGTCAGGTGATTGCGGTTGAACGTGTGTCCACGCCGTACGTCGGCGCCTTCAAAGCCAATCGCGTTCAGATAGAACTCCCATTCCGCGTATTCGTAACTGCCGCGCCAGGCGGTGATGTCGTGCAACAACGGAAAATGCACCAGGTCCACCGGCCCATGCAGCGGCGGACGTCCACGCAACAGGCTCGGCGCACACACCGGGAAAATCTGCTCGTCGAGTAAGGCTGTGGATAACAGCCCCGGATAACTGCCGTCGTTCAGGTCGATTGCCAGATCAAAGTCGCCCTCGTGCAATGGCACGCTGCTGTCTTCGGCCACCAGGCGCAACTGGATGTCCGGATAGCGCTGTTGCAGGCGCGGCAAACGCGGGGTCAGCCATTTGCTGAGGAACGACGGGATCGACCGCACCCGCAAAATCCCGCTGATCATTCCGGCATCCAGTCGACGCAATTCAGCATCGATGCTGCCGTAGGCCTCATTGACCGTGATGGCCAACCGTTGGCCTTCCGCACTCAACTCGACGCCCCGCGCCCGGCGATGGAACAGGCGAAAACCGAGGCGCTCTTCCAGTTGGCGAATCTGCTGGCTGACCGCCCCCGGGGTGATGTGCAGCTCTTCCGCGCAACGGGTGAACGACAGGTGCCGCGCGGCACAGGAAAACACCTGCAGCCAGACGTAGGTCTGGGCGTGCAATTGACGACTCATCGTTTAGTCCTGCTAAAGGCTTACTTAGGAAATTTCGTTAGTCACGTAGGACCGAGGTAGGCAGTATCGCCGACATTGCGCTTGTCCTACAAAAGATGGCAGCGATTCCTACTCCATTGCTTGTAAGGGTTTAGCATGGCTATCAGTGTTTTCGATCTATTCAAAGTCGGCATCGGTCCGTCCAGTTCACATACCGTCGGTCCGATGCGCGCCGCCGCGACCTTCGCCCAGGCGCTGATCGAGCAATGCCTGCTCAATGATGTGCGCCGCGTGGAAATCCGTTTGTACGGTTCACTGTCGGCCACCGGTGTCGGCCACGCCACTGACCGCGCCACGGTCATGGGCCTGATGGGCGAATGGCCGGATAGTATCGATCCGGCGACCATCGACCCACGCATCCAGCAGCTGCGCGAAAGCGGCGTGTTGCTGCTGGCCGGCCACAGAGAAATTTCCTTCAACTGGCAGCATGATCTCCTGCTGCTGGACGAAAGCCTGCCCTACCACCCCAACGCCATGTCGCTGACAGCCTTCGGCGAAAGCGCCGAGCTGTTCACACAGACGTACTACTCGATTGGCGGCGGTTTCATCATCGAAGCGGCGGAAGCCGAGTCCGGTGTGGCACCGGCCGGCGACGTGGTGTTGCCGTACGATTTTTCCAGCGCTGCCGAATTGCTGAGCCTGTGCAGGCAGCACAACTTGCGCGTCTCGGAACTGATGATGGCCAACGAACGGGCCTGGCGCAGCGACGCTGAAATCCGTAACGGCTTGCTGCACATCTGGTCGGTGATGCGCGAGTGCGTCGAGCAAGGCCTGCGCCACGAAGGCATCCTGCCCGGTGGGCTGAACGTGCCGCGCCGCGCGGCGAAGTTGCACCGCAGCCTGCTGGAAATCGGCAAGCCGAACGTGATCAGTTCGACGCTGTCGGCGATGGAATGGGTCAACCTGTTCGCCCTCGCCGTCAACGAAGAGAACGCGGCCGGCGGGCGCATGGTCACCGCTCCGACCAATGGCGCGGCCGGGATCATTCCGGCGGTGCTGCACTACTACATGAAATTCAATCCGGACGCGTCTGACGATGACGTGGTCGCGTTCTTCATGGGGGCCGCCGCTGTCGGCATTCTATGTAAGAAAAATGCTTCGATCTCCGGCGCTGAAGTCGGCTGTCAGGGCGAAGTCGGTTCGGCTTGCGCCATGGCCGCTGCAGGCCTCGCTGAAGTGCTCGGAGCGACCCCGGAGCAACTGGAAAACGCCGCCGAAATCGGCCTGGAGCACAACCTCGGCCTGACCTGCGACCCGGTCGGCGGCCTGGTGCAGGTGCCGTGCATCGAGCGCAACGCCATCGCCGCCGTGAAGGCGATCAACGCCACGCAAATGGCCCTGCGCGGCGACGGCAAACACTTCATTTCCCTCGACCGGGTGATCCGCACCATGCGCGATACCGGCGCCGACATGCACGACAAATACAAAGAGACTTCACGGGGCGGCCTGGCCGTGAACTGGGTGGAATGCTGACGCGCATGCCCTGACCGCCCCGGCGGACCGCAACCTGCGGCCCGCCAACCGTGAGCCCGAGCAAAAATAATAACGAGGCCAAAACGATGACCGATGTACGTACACCTGCTGCCGAAAATCCCGCTGTAGATCGCACACGCAACACCGAAATAGCCCACAAGGGCTGGAGCAAATCCGACACCACCTGGATGCTCGGTCTGTATGGCACCGCCATCGGTGCCGGCACTTTGTTTCTGCCGATCAACGCCGGTGTCGGCGGTTTCTGGCCATTGCTGATTCTGGCGTTGCTGGCGTTCCCGATGACCTTTTTCGCCCACCGGGGCCTGACCCGCTTCGTGTTGTCCGGGCGTTCGGGCGACATCACCGAAGTCGTTGAAGAACACTTCGGCATCGGTGCCGGCAAGCTGATCACCCTGCTGTACTTCTTCGCGATTTTCCCGATCCTGTTGGTTTACAGCGTCGCGCTGACCAACACCCTGAGCAGTTTTCTCGAACACCAATTGCACATTGCCCCGCCACCCCGGGCGATTCTGTCGCTGGTGCTGATCCTCGGCCTGATGGCCATCGTGCGTTGCGGACAGAACGTGATCGTCAAAGCCATGAGCGTGCTGGTCTATCCGTTCGTCGCGGCCCTGCTGTTACTCGGCCTCAGCCTGATCCCCAACTGGAACGGCGCGTTCTTCGCCAGCGCTCAAGAGTCGATGCCGCTGTCGGCGTTCCTCAAAACCCTGTGGCTGGCGATCCCGGTGATGGTGTTCTCGTTCAACCATTCGCCAATCATCTCTGCGTTCGCGGTTGACCAGAAGCAACGCTACGGCGCCGAGGCCGAACGCAAAAGCAGCGGCATCCTCGCCATGGCCCACGGGATGATGGTGGTGACGGTGATGTTCTTCTGCTTCAGCTGCGTGCTGGCGCTGTCACCGGCGGATCTGGCAGCAGCGAAGGCGCAGAACATTTCGATCCTGTCGTACCTGGCCAACCACTTCCAGACCCCGGTCATCGCTTACGCTGCGCCGCTGATTGCGCTGGTGGCGATCACCAAATCCTTCCTCGGCCACTACATCGGCGCCAGCGAAGGCTTTCAGGGCATGATCGTCAAAAGCCTGCGCGGTCGTGGCAAGGTGATGTCGGCGAGCTGGCTGAACCGTGCGACCGCGCTGTTCATGATCCTCAGTTGCTGGGCCGTGGCCACCTTCAACCCGAGCATTCTGGGCATGATCGAAACCCTCGGCGGCCCGGTGATTGCCTGCCTGTTGTTCCTGATGCCGATGTACGCCATCCGCCGTGTGCCAGCCTTGCGCCAGTACTCGGGGCAGATGTCGAACGTGTTCGTGGTGCTGATCGGCCTGATTGCACTGTCGGCGATCATCTACTCGGTTCTGCCCTGAAACGGGCCACAAATGACAAAGGCGAGCCATGGGCTCGCCTTTTTTATGCCGTATCCATTGTCCAGCAATCTTCCCGGCACAGCCCTTGCTAAGCCCTGTGTAGGAGCTGTCGAGTGCAACGAGGCTGCGATCTTTTGATCTGCATGACGCACGTCAAGACGCTGCAGAGCAAAAGATCGCAGCCTGCGGCAGCTTCTACGTAAAGCAACAACACAGGCCACGGAATCGCCGATGATCAGGTATTGCGAACCAACCCGATCACGGCCGGTCAACAACTGCACGTTCAATCAGGCGGTGACGCATCATGGACAATCCTTTTCAGATCATTACCGATGCCTTCGCGCCGGACTATCAGATCAACCTGAGCATTCAGGGACTGGACGGCAGCATCATGCTGACCCTGTCCAACAGCGGCCGAATCGTCGCCAAACGGATGATCAGCGCCGAACAGCGCAACGATCCGGTACGGCTCAAACGGCTGGTGCAAAGCATTCAGTTCGGCATCGCCATCGAACAGGGCCACAGCGCCATGGCGATCCTTGAAGCGATGACCAGCGGCGACGGGCTGCCTCCGCCACCGCAGCAGAGCAACGGCCAGCCTCGGCCGTCGATGGGGCTTTAAAGCTCGCCCTTCTCGATCTCGGGGTGTTCACCGGAGCCGGCGCCGAGCTTGCGTTGCGGTTTTTCGATCTTCACCGACGGAAATTGCGACGAGGCGTAACGCACCACCAGGATCGAGAACGCCAGCAGCAGAATGCCGCCGCACAGGTAGATGATGCCCATGTCCGGCGGGTTGTGGTGCGAAACGTTGGAGATCAGCAGGCGGGTCAGCGCAGTGATCGCCACGTAGATCAGGAAGCGCACTGGCATGTGGTTGGTCTTGAAGTAAATCCCGACCATCGCCCCCAGTTCCAGATAGATGAACAGCAACAGAATGTCATCGATCTTGATGTGGCCTTCTTCCAGCATGCCGAGAAATTCCATCACCGCCGCCCATGCGGTCACCGCACCAATGGCGAACAGCGCCAGGTAGTGGAAGGTCTCGACGAACAGATTGCCCAGGGACTCGGCCAGTTGATGCACGTTTTGCCGCAGTTTCTCGGCCCAGTTGATTTTCACGATGATGTTCCTTAGCCCGATGCGAGCGGATGATGCCGGTTGGACGTGACGGTTTTCTGTATGCGCTATGCGCCATGCAGAAACGAGGCCACGCATCATGGCGAGCCGGCATGAAACCTGCGCCGTGGCGTTTGGTCGCACCGTTGAACAGGCACCGTCGACAAGAATGATTGTGACGGTATAACTGAAGTTTCTTGATAAGTTCGTTACCCTTGAAATGGCATTAGCTTATAAGTGAAATATTATTAATCGGGTCAATTTGTGAACTCGCGCACACTCACCTCGGTTATTCACCAGTTAGTTATCCAATAAATGACTGGTGTAATTATTTCCAGAGCAACCCCATCAGCGAAGCTTTAACTGCAGCAGCGATCTTGTTTTGGCAACCGAGCTTCTTCAGGCAATGGTTTATATGGAAGTTAACCGTCCTCTTGCTGATGCCGAGGATCACCGAAACATCGTCCGATGACTTTCCGTCAGCGGTCCATTGCAGGATTTCCTTTTCCCTTTGCGACAGTTCTATTGGCACCGGGAGCGCCGAATCCACGCCGCGCATTTGCAGGCGCGTCAGGCCCAGGTGAGTGATCTGGGCCAGCCAGGACAGCTGCGCCTGTTTGGTTTCGAGTTCCAGCGCGGTGATCGGCTCGCTGCCCCGGGCGAAGGTCACCAGCCCTTGAGTTTCGCTGTTGAGCAGCGTCTGCCCCCAGCCCTCCGCGAGCCCGTGAGCCTGAGCTTCCTGCCAGAATTCGGGCGTCTGAGCCTTGAGTTCAGCGTCCCACAGCACCGGTTTTACGCTACGCATTGCGCGCATGACGTAGGGGTCGATGTCCAGGTAGCGATTGGCGGAATAGGCGGCTTGCCAGGCGGGCGAATAATTATTGGCAAGAAAAAGACAGGGTTTGGTGATGGGGAAAAGCCTGCGTGACCCGTAAGCCACATAATCAAACTCCAACTGCCGGGCAACGGTCTTGATATTGTCGAACAACAACTCGACATCCGTTGCAGACATGGCGTTTTCCAACAGTTCAGCCTGCCAATATGACATAGAGATTCCTTTCCCACAGTTATTGCTGTCGGCTTCTTGCCAACATGCCTAGCATATTTCCAAATGTTTCCGCTAGCTGTCAAGGGTGACAGGTAGTATGCGAGCGCAGTGTGCACTTTAATCGCCACCCAACCAATCACTAAACGGAATCTGTGATGGATTACTTGTCAGGACGTTATGACGAGTTGACGACAGTAAAGCGTCAACGCTTGGCTCAATATCGCTATCAGGTGTTCGTCGAACGCCTCGGCTGGCAGTTATCCACGCCGGACGATTTCGAGTTTGATCAATTTGATCACAGCGGCACCCACTACATCGTCGCCGAAGAACACGACGGCAACATCAAGGGATGCGCCCGCCTGCTGCCGACCACCCAGCCGTATCTGCTGAGTGAGGTGTTCACCTCGTTGCTCGGCGACAAGCCTGCACCGCGCGGCGATGACATCTGGGAGCTGTCGCGCTTCACCTCACTGGACCTCGATGCCGAGGGCGGCAAAAACGAACAGGTGATGTCCGACGAAAACACCGTTGGCCTGTTCATGGCCACGCTGGAGTACGCCAGGACCTGCGGCGTTTCACATCTGGTGTCGGTGTCACCGGTCGCGATCGGACGCCTGCTCAAACGTGGCGGCATCGACTACAAATGGCTGGCACCGCCGCAGGTACTGGACAACCGAACCCTCGGCGCCTGCTACATCACGGTGCAGTAACCCTGCCCGACACGCGATAACAAGAAAACAAGAAAACAAGAAAACAAGAAAACAAGAAAACACATCAACTGAAGCTGCCGACACGCGTCGAGCAGCACCTTCGGTGTGGGTCGATTTCACGCCATGGATAGCAACTGCCTTACAACCAACGTTCAACACAGAGGGATGATCATGATCGACATGCACAGGAAAGTTGCCAAAGACATCGTCCACAAAGGCCACGATGACGACGTGCTGATTTACGACGCTCACCACTTGCTGCCGGCCTGGCTGCCGGCCGCCATCGTGCAACGGGCGAACCTTGATCCAATGGATCTGGAGATCGTCAATCAAGCCTATCGGCTCGACAGCGAGCGTCTGGTGCTGCGCTCGCTGCCAACCATCATCGACCTGGAAGAGCTCGAACTGGCGGGCCTGTCGGACTGTCTGCCGGAGCTGCTGACGAACTACGAGAAAACCACTGACCACCTGATCCTCAGCGGCGTCTGGGTGCTGGAAAGCACCGAGGCCAAACTGGCTCGACTGCCCGGTTGCGACAACGGCCTGAGCCTTGATCAGCGTCGACAGGTGCATGATGTTCTGAAGGCTCTGGACGGCTGCCCGCAACAGGGCCTGCTCTATTTCACCCTGTTCAACGACACCGCCAATTACTTTTTCTACCGCAAGCACCACGAGCACGTGCCGGGCCTGATGCTGATCGAAGCGGCACGCCAGGCGATGTACGCGCAGTTCTACGAGCACAGCGGTTACGCCCGCGGCGAGGTGTCGATTTCCATCGTTGATCTGCTGTCGAGTTTTCCCCGTTACACCGAGTCTTCGTTTCAGGTGGATGTGCTGGTCAGCGACTACGAAGGCATGGCGCCGCCGCGGGCGCGCAAGGTCGACAAGCGTGCGCGTTTCTTCCAGCGTGGCGAGCTGGTGGCCGACATTCGCCTGCACGGCGAAGTGATCAAGATGCCGGTGTTCAAGCGCATGCGGAACATCAACATCGACCCCGCCTGCTGGTTCCGTCCGCTCAAGGGCATACGCCATGAGGTGCTGGTACGCCTGGATTCCGGGCGTCACCTCTCCGCCCGCCTTGAGCTGCTGTCGATGGCCGGCCTGCAAGTGCAATGCGACAGTCCGCTCGAGGCTTCCGAGCGCGGCCACGTCTACCTGTACCTGGAAAACGAAGGCATGCTCAGCCTGCCGCTGCAATCGCTGCACGCCAGCGACGCGACAAAGGCCGGTACTCTAAAACTGCACCTGGCAGAGCTGGATTCGCCGCTGCGCTTCAAGTGGCGCGAAGTGCTCAAGCAATTCGCTTACTTCTCCCACGAAGAACCCGCCCCGGCTCCGGCGCCCGCCCTCGGACAACCGTTGTGGATGACCTTCGATCAAGCCTTGGCGATGCCCGAACAAAGGAAGGAAGCATGATGCCGCGCTATCCCCACGTGCTGGAGCCCCTGCGGCTGGCCGGTGGGCTGGAGTTGCGCAATCGGCTGTTCTTCGCGTCGATGGGCGTGGACCTGGCCGATCACAGCGGGTGCGTGACGCCCGCCATGATCGAGTTCTATCAGGGCATCATGGAGGGCGGCTGCGCCATGGCGTTTCTGTGCAACGCCACGGTCTCGCCGCAGTCGCGCCTGCAGAGCACCGGGCTCGGCCTGTTCGAAGAACATCAGGGCGAATCGCTCAAGGCGATGTTGGCGATGGCCGAGCAGGTCAATACGCCGGTGGGTGTGCAACTGCAGCATTACGGCGGTCAGGGCACCACCACCCACACCGGAGTCGCGGTGCTGACCCCGAGCGGCGTGCCCTGCCCGCGCGTATCGAAACTCGATCCGGATTACCGCGTGCGGATCATGGACGAAACCGACATCGCTCTGGTGATCGAGCAGTTCGCCCATTCAGCCTGGCTGGCCTGGACCAACGGCGCGCGTCTGGTGCAGTTGCAGGCGTCCAACGGCTACCTGCTGAGCAGTTTTCTCTCGCCGCACACCAACAAGCGCACCGACCGGTATGGCGGCAGCGAAGAGAACCGTGCGCGGCTGTTGCTCGACGTGGTCAGGGCCATCCGCGAGCGCACTCAAGGCCAACTGATCGTCACCATTCGTCTGGGCATCGACGACCGTCTGGGCGCTGAAGGGCTGCAATATACGGACCTCAAGGAAACCGTGCAGGCGCTCTGTCAGGCCGGCGTTGCCGCGCTGGAATGTTCGATGTGCATGGGCGCGACGTTCGGCCAGTTGATCGTGCATTCCGAGACCATGGACCACTACCTGCAAGCCGGCGTGCGGGCGATCAAATCCGTGTCGACAGTGCCGGTGGGTTACGCCGGTTTCATCGATGGGCTGGACAAGGCCGAGCAGTTGCTCGCCGATGGCGTATGCGATTGGGTAGGAATGTCGCGAGCGCTGTTTGCTGACAACGACCTGATCAACAAAACCCTGCAGGGCCGTTCCGCCGACATCCACAAATGCCGCTGGGACAGCCAGTGCTTCAGCGACAAGAGCAATCCGCGACTGGATCGGGTGTATTGCTGCGTGAACCCGAAATATTTACGCCCCGCGTTGGCATAAGGAGATGCGACATATGTACGATTTTCTGGGAAAAGTGTGCCTGGTCACCGGCGGCACCAGTGGCATCGGCGAGAGCGTCAGCGAACGCCTGATCAAGGCCGGCGCCGATGTGATCGTGTTCGGCCGGGACCAAGAAAAAGGCGCGGCGCTGGCCGATCGGCTGGGTGAACACTGCCGCTTCATCGCCTGTGATGTCGGGGATCCGGTGCAGGTCGACCAGGCGTTCGCGAGCATTCGTTCGGTCTACGGCCGTCTCGATTGCGCGTTCAATAACGCCGGCGTAACCGCCAAGTACGGAGCGCTCGCGCAATCGTGCCCGGATGACTGGATGAGGGTAATGAACATCAACGTCAACGGCACCTATCACTGCATGCGTCATGAACTGCAACTGATGCTCGACCGCGGCACCGGAGCGATCGTCAACACCTCATCCTGTGCCGGCGTGGTACCGATTGGCGGCCAGGTCGCCTATGTCGCCAGCAAGCAGGCGATCAACGGCATGACCCAGGTGGCGTCGATCGAAAATGCGCGACTGGAAGACGGCGGCTGCATTCGCGTCAATGCGGTCGCCCCGGGGCCGATCCTCGGCGGCATGAACAGCGAGGCACGCCTGAAAGCCGCACCGGAAAACACCCAGCGCAAAATCAACGTGACGTCGATGAAGCGTTTCGGCACCGCGGACGAAGTGGCCAACGCGGTGCTCTGGCTGCTCAGCGATCAATCCGCTTACGTCACGGGTGTGATCATGCCCATCGATGGGGGTTACGCCAGCGGCAAATTCTGAAATCAGAAAAAACCAACGACCCGCCATGTGCGGGTCGTTTCGTTTGAGGCGGGTGAATCAGGAAAAACCCCGAATCCGGTCTACATTGAAAAGCCACTACCCAAAGCGCAGGGATTCGCTTATCCTTTCGCTGTATATAAATACAGTAGTCGCTAAGACAACTAAATGTGAAGGCATGTGAGGTGGTGAATGGCCGTCGAAGTGGTATACCGCAGCAGCCGAGATCTGGAGCGCTTGTTCATGGATAAAGCCGAAGCTGACCGTCATGACAAAATGCTCGAACTGGCCGAGATGCTGTCCGAAGTGTTGCAGAAAGCCGTGCCGTCGCTGAACGAGCAACAGGTTGAAGAAGTCGGGATCTACATGGCGAAGAACCGCGATGTGTTCGCCAAGGCGTTCAAGAGCCAGCCTGATGCGCTGTCGGAGCTGATCAATGCATCGGCAGAAGTGGTCGAAAAAGCCGAAGCAGCTGAGCCGGAAGAGGCTCCGGTGAAGCCGGTTAAAGCGGCGAAAGCTGTCAAGTAATCACTGACCCATTAAAAGATCGCAGCCTGCGGCAGCTCCTACATTGGAATACGTATTTCCTGTAGGAGCTGCCGCAGGCTGCGATCTTTTGCTTTTCAACGATACAAAACTTTCTCCGCCAACTCATCCGCCACCCGCGCCGGCGAACGCTTCTCGGCCTGCGCATGGGCAAACACTTCAGTCAGACGCGAACTGATTTTCGACAGGTGCGCGGTAATCGTCCCCAGCTCTTCTCCGCGATGCTTGAGCGAAACGTAGATCAGCCCACCGGCGTTGATCACATAGTCCGGCGCATAAAGAATGCCGCGCCGCTCCAGCTGATCAGCCACGTCCAGATGCGTCAGCTGATTGTTCGCCGATCCCGCCACTGCCGAGCAACGCAGTTGCGTCACCGTGTGACTGTTGAGCACCCCGCCGAGGCCGCAAGGCGCAAGGATGTCGCAGGGTGTGCTGAGCAAGGCATCGTTGGCGATCGGGTGCGCATTGAGCTGTTCCATCGCCAGTTGCACTTTGCCGTGATCGATGTCGCTGACCAGCAACTCCGCGCCCGCCGCGTGCAACTGCTCGGCCAGTGCATAACCGACGTTGCCCAAGCCCTGAATCGCCACGCGCAAGCCTTCAAGATTGTCGCTGCCCAGCCGCGCCATGGCGGTAGCGCGAATCCCGGTGAATACGCCCATCGCCGCATGCGGTGCCGGGTCGCCGGCCGAGGTGGTACTGGTGACATGCTGGGTCTGCTGGGCGATGCAATCCATGTCCGCCACCGAAGTGCCGCTGTCGATGGCGGTGATGTAGCGACCGTCGAGTTGCTCAATGCAGCGGCCAAACGCTTCGAACAAAGACGCGCGGTTTTCCACATGCGCCGGGCGCACGATCACCGCCACCCCGCCGCCCTGATCGAGCCCGGCCAGGGCAGCCTTGTAGCTCATGCCCTGTGCGAGGCGAATGGCGTCCTCGACTGCGGATTCGTCGTTGGGATAGGCGAGATAACGGCAACCGCCCAGGGCTGGGCCAAGGCGACTGTTATGAATGGCAATGACCGCCTTCAACCCGGTGACCGGGTCAACGCTGAGGTGCAGCGATTCCAGGCGAGTGCTTTGCATGAGAGCGAACATCGGCAGGCTCCCGAATCACTTCTGGTAGACGCCAGTATAGGCTTGCGCCCAAAAATTGCTGAAGCGCACCGGAATAAGCGCCCGCTTCGACGATGACTTTGCGGCATAACCTGGTCGGTACTGGACGAATGGCGCGGACGGGGCTAAAACGAGGCATTCCCCGGAGATTGCGATGAGCCCGCGCCAACGTTTTTTCGAGTGTCTGCACCGTTCACCGCCCGCGCTGTTCGAAGCGGCGTTGTGGATGGCCGCTGAACACGAAAAAGGTCTCGATGTCGAAGCGCTGCAACAGGACTTCAAGGCGCTGCAACAGCGCGTCAGCTACGGCTTGCCGATGCTGCCGGTCAGCGAACTGGCGCAACCGTTGCTGCGGCGGATGAATGATCTGGGCTTCTCTCAGGACGATTTTCTGCCGCTGCGCCCGCAGGTTGCGTTGTTGGACAAAGTGCTGCAGACCCGTCGCGGCCAACCGCTGAGCCTGTCCTTGATTGCTCTGGAACTGGCGCGTGGTCTGGAGATTCCGCTGGTCGGGGTGAACTTCCCCGGGCATTTCCTGCTGCGGGTGCCCGGTGCAGATCACTTGCTGGATCCCTGCGGTGGTCGGCGCCTGTATCCGAATGATTGTCGCGAATTGTTGCAGCGTCAGTACGGCGCGCACCTCAAACTCAATGCCGACCATCTGGCCACCGCCAGCCCGCAGCAGATGCTTCAGCGCCTGTCACGCAACCTGCGCCAGTTGCATCTGGCGCATGAGGATTACATCGCCGCGCTGATCGATGCAGAGCGCGTGCTGGAACTGGGCGGTGCCAGCGCCGCCGATTATCTGGCCCGCGCCAGCCTGTATCAACGGCTCGATTGCCCGAACGCGGAGCGCTTCGATCTGGAGCATGCGCTGCTGCTCAGTGATGATCCGATCCAGCGATTGCGCCTGACTGAACGGCTCGGGCATCTGCCGCCGAATTCAGTCGTCCACTAATCCCTGTGTGGGAGCGAGCCTGCTCGCGATGCAGGCGCCTCGGTTTATCCTTTAGACCGCGTTATCGTTCTTCGCGAGCAAGCTCGCTCCCACATTGGATTGCGGGATATCTGAGGGCGAGCGCACCTGGATGATCAACAGCGCCGCAATGACCGCCGGAATCGCGCAGAAGAAGAAAATCTGCGTCACCGGAATGTGCGTCGCCAGCAGCATGCTGCCGAACAGCGGACCGAGGATCGAACCGAAGCGCCCTACCCCCAGCGCCCAGCCAGTGCCTGTGGCCCGCACATGCGCCGGGTAGAAATTACTGGCGAAAGCGTTCAGCGTCAGTTGCCCACCGATGATGCAGAACCCGGCGGCAAACACGCAGGCCACCAGATAACGTGGATTATCGTGGTTCAGGCCCAGCAGAATGGTGCACAGCGCAGCCCCGGCCAGCACTGCGCAGAGCAGGCGCACCTTGCGTTGCAAACGGTCGGCGAACCACGCCATGCACACCGCGCCCAAGGTGCCGGCGAACAGGAACATCGAAGTCACCAGATTCGCCTCATTGAGTTTCAGGCCGCTTTCCAGCAACAGCGTCGGCAGCCAGCTGATCATGAAATACAACAGAATCAGGCTGACAAAAAACGTCGCCCAGATCAGCAGGGTCGGTCGTGCATAACCGTTGCGGAACAGCTCGACCACGGTCAATTTGCTGCCCTGCTCGCGCTCGTTCTGTTCGACGGACGCGGCCGGCGGTTGCCAGTCCGGCAGCATTCGCGCGGTGACTTTACGCAGGCGCGCATAGGGCGGAGCATCGCGCAGTAAACGCGGCAGCGATTCCGGCAGCATCCACCACAGGAACGGGAACAGCAGCAATGGCGTGACACCACCGGCAAGAAACACCGCTTGCCAGCCAAAACGGTCGATGAAGCCCGCCGCGACAAAACCACCCGCTGCACCGCCAAATGAAAACCCACAGGCCGCCAGCGTCACCATCAAGGTGCGCAGACGCGGCGGTGAGTATTCCGACATCAAGGCCATGGCACTCGGCATCGCACCGCCCATGCCGATGCCGCAGATGAAGCGCGCGATCATCAGGGTATTCAGCGAGTCGGCGAACACCATCAGCACCGTGAGGCTGGCGTAGATCAGCACGCAGGCGAGCAGGATCCGTCGTACGCCAAAGCGATCGGCCAGCGGCGTCACCGCGAGCGAGCCGAGCGTGAGGCCCAACAGGTTGGCGCTGAAAACCGGCCCGAACGCGGCTTTCTCCAGGCCCCAGTCCTGGGCCAGGGCCGGCACCACGTAACCGAGCACCTGGGCGTCATAACCGTCGGTGACCAGCAACAAGGCGAGCAGGATCAGGAGTAACCACTGATAGCGGGACACAGGACGGGCGTCGAGTGCCGCGCGGAAGCTGGCAATCTGGTTGTGCATCGCAAGGTACCTGTTTTGTTTTTATGATTTTTGTGTACGGAGCTGATCCCTTGTAGGAGTGAGCCTGCTCGCGATAGCGGTGTGTCAGTCAACATCCCCGTATCTGACACTCCGCTATCGCGAGCAGGCTCACTCCTACATTGGGGCATTGTGAAGCGTTAAGGGGTATCAGGCTGGTTTGCCGGATGCGCCTTGATGAATGCCGGATGCTCTGCCGCCAGCGCCGCCACCCGCCGAATCCGCGGGTAAGCCTCCAGCGACACACCGAAGCGCTCGGCCGCATACAACTGCGGAATCAGGTAAACATCCGCCACACACGGCCACTCACCGAAACAGAAACCGCTGTCACCGATCAATTGCTCGACAGTCGCCAACCCCTGACTGATCCAGTGCGCAATCCACTCCACCACCTGCGGTTCTTCATGGCCCAACTGACGCAGGCGATTGAGCACGCTGACGTTGTGCAGCGGATGCACGTCGCAGCCGATCACCGCCGCCACACCGCGCACGTGGGCGCGGGCGGCGAGGTCTTCGGGCAACAACGGCCGTTGTGGATAACGTTCTTCCAGGTATTCGATGATCGCTGGCGACTGAATCAGCAACTCGCCTTCATCCGTGCGCAAGGCCGGCACCCGCCCCTGCGGGTTGATCGCCAGATACGCCGGCTGGCGATGCTCGCCCCCCGACGGCGCAATCAGGTTGACCGGCAGCGCGGTGTAGTCGAGGCCCTTCAACGCCAACGCGATGCGCACCCGATAAGACGAGGTCGAGCGGTAATAGGTGTAGAGATCCATGATCCGCTCCTGTCAGCGCGCCGCCAGCACTTTGCCGCGGCATTCGCCGAAGCCGATCGAGGCAAAACCATCTCGGGCGCAACGCGCGCGCAGGATGATTTCGTCGCCGTCCTCAAGGAATTTGCGCACTTCGCCGGAGGCCAGTTCGATCGGCTTTTTACCGCCCTCGGTGATTTCCAGCAGGCTGCCGAACTGACCGTTTTCCGGACCGGACAAGGTGCCCGAACCGAACAGGTCACCGGCCTGCAACTGGCAGCCGTTGACGCTGTGGTGCGCGACCATTTGTGCGACGGTCCAGTACATGTAGCGAGTGTTGCTCAGGGTCAGGCGATGGGCCGGCAGACTCTGCTCGCGCATGGCTTCGGTGAGCAGCAGCACTTCCAGTTCGATGTCGAAGGCGCCGCCATCCTGATCACGTTTGTCGAACAGGTATGGCAGCGGCTGCGGATCACCTTGCGGACGCGCAGGTTGCGCCGTGCGGAATGGCTCCAGCGCTTCAGCGGTCACCACCCAAGGCGAGACACTGGTGATGAAACTCTTGGACAGGAACGGGCCCAGCGGCTGGTATTCCCAGGCCTGGATATCGCGGGCCGACCAGTCGTTGAGCAGGCAGAAACCGGCGATGTGTTCGGCGGCGTCACCGATGGCAATCGGCTCGCCCATTTCGTTGCCCTGACCGATCCAGATGCCCAGTTCCAGTTCGTAGTCCAGTCGGGCGCAAGGGCCGAAGGTCGGCTCGCTGGCACCGGCCGGCAACGTCTGCCCCTTTGGACGACGCACGTCGGTGCCGGAGGCGCGCACCGTGGAGGCACGACCGTGATAACCGATCGGCACGTGCTTGTAGTTCGGCAGCAGCGGGTTGTCCGGGCGGAACAGTTTGCCGACGTTCTGCGCGTGCTCGATGCCGACGTAGAAGTCGGTGTAATCGCTGATGCGCGCCGGCAGGTGCATCTGGCAATCGGCCGCCAATGGCAGCAGTTTCACGCCCTGGGCTTCGATGGCGCCGCGGTGGCTGCTGCCCTCGCTGAACAATTCCAGCAAACGGCTGCGCAAGGCTACGCGGGCTTCGCGACCGAGATCGAAGAAGGCGTTCAACAGACCGCCGTGCATGGCTTCAACCGCGCTGCGTGCCGGGCCGTCGAACAGGCCGGCTTCAAGCGCCACCTGCAGATCGAAAATATGTTCACCGATCGCCACGCCCGCGCGCGGCGCCGAGCCGCCAGTGCTGAACACACCGAGCGGCAGGTTCTGCAACGGGAAGTCCGCGTGGCCGTTGGCCGAAGCAACCCAGCTGCGGGTGATGGAAGTCTGAGTCATGGGTTATCTCCGGGTCGGGTCGAACGTGGCAGGCAGCGTGGCCCAGCAGGCGTCGTAAGTGGATTGCAGTTGCGGGCAGTCGAGGGCGAAGCGGCTTGGACGCAGCACCTGACTGGTCTCGAACATGAAGGCCATGGTGTTATCGATCTTCGCTGGCTTGAGGTCGGCGTTGATCGCTTTGGTGCAGGTTTCGCCATCCGGGCCGTGGGCGCTCATGCAGCTGTGCAGCGAGGCACCGCCGGGCACGAAGCCTTCTGCCTTGGCGTCGTACTCACCGTGGATCAGGCCCATGAATTCGTTCATCAGGTTGCGGTGGAACCACGGCGGACGGAAGGTGTTCTCGGCGACCATCCAGCGTGGCGGGAAGATCACGAAGTCGAGGTTGGCCAGACCGTGCACGCTGGTCGGCGACGTCAGCACGGTAAAGATCGACGGATCCGGGTGATCGAAACTCACGGTGCCGATGGTGTTGAAACGGCGCAGATCATATTTGTACGGCACGTTGTTGCCGTGCCAGGCGACCACGTTCAGCGGCGAATGATCGAGCTCGGTGCCCCACAACTGGCCGAGGAACTTCTGCACCAGCGTCGTCGGCTGCTGCAGGTTTTCATAAGCGGCGACCGGCGCGAGGAAGTCCCGTGGATTGGCCAGACCGTTGCTGCCGATCGGCCCCAGATCGGGCAGGCGCAGCGGCGCGCCATGGTTCTCGGCGACGTAACCGCGCGCCTGCGGATCAAGCAGCTCGACGCGGAATTTCAGGCCACGCGGCAGCACGACAATTTCCAGCGGCGCGACGTCCAGCACACCGAGTTCGGTGGCAATTCGCAGCCGCCCCAGTTGCGGCACCAGCAGCAGTTCGCCGTCGGCGTTGTAAAACACCCGCTCCATCGAACGGTTGGCGGTGTAGTTATAGATGCTGATGCCGGCTGGTTTTTCCGCCGCCGAATTGGCCACCATGCCGACCAGACCGTCGATGAAATCAGTCGGCTCGGCCGGGATATCCAGAGGATTCCAGCGCAGGCGATTGGGCGTCACTTCACCCAATGGGCCGCCGGCCAGTTGCCGCTCCAGTTTGACAAACGCCGGGTGATTGGCTGACGGCTGAATCCGGTACATCCAGGTGCGCCGGGCTTCACTGCGGGTCATGGTGAACGCAGTGCCGGAGAGCAATTCGGTGTAGAGGCCGTAGGGGGCTTTCTGCGGGGAATTCTGGCCGATGGGCAAGGCGCCGGGCAACGCTTCACTGCTGAATTCGTTGCCGAAACCGGACTGGTACGCCAGCTCCGACGCGTTTGAATCGAGGTTCATGGAGCCTCCTGAACAGGGAGTCGGCAGTGGCCCATCGCTCTGGCTCAGAGGTTTGCGCACGCCGGGGTTGTTATTATCGTAATTCGATTACGCATAACGTAATTTGCTCGCTACCCAGCGTCAAGCTATAAAGACGCCCATTCGTTTTCGGATCCCGGCCGCACCATGGAAAAAACCAGCGACAACAACGGCAAACAGAAAGTCCGCTCCGCCGAGGTCGGCACCGACATCCTCAAGGCGTTGGCCGAGTTGTCGCCCTCCACCTCACTGTCACGTCTGGCCGAGCATGTGCAGATGCCGGCGAGCAAGGTGCACCGTTATCTTCAGGCACTGATCGCCAGCGGTTTTGCCGAACAGAACGCCGCCACCAACCACTACGGTCTCGGCCGCGAAGCGTTGCGCGTGGGCCTGGCAGCCCTGAACAGTATGGACGTGCTGAAAGTCGCCGCACTGCCCCTGTCCGAGCTGCGCGACGAACTGAATGAAACCTGCTTTCTGGCGGTCTGGGGCAATCAGGGCGCGACCGTGGTGCACATCGAGCCGGCAGTGCGCGCGGTGACGGTGGTGACCCAATTGGGTTCAGTGTTGCCGCTGCTCAGTTCGTCCACCGGGCTGGTGTTCAGTGCCTTTCTGCCGCATCGGGAAACCGATGAGTTACGCGAGCAGGAAATTGCCGTCGCCGGCCATCCACTGGCCGATCAAAATGCCTACAGCAGTTTGTGCGAGCAGATCCGCGCGCGCGGTCTGCATCATGTGCACGGTTTGTTGATGCCTGGGGTCGATGCCTTGTCGGCGCCGGTGTTCAACGCTGTCGGGCAGATCGCCGCGGTGCTGACCATCGTCGGTCCGACCTCGCTGTTCCACGCCGACGAAAACGGCCCGGCGGCGCAGCGGTTACTGGCTGCGTCGCGGGCCGTGAGCTGGCGCATGGGGTATGAGCAAGCCGATTGAGTCAAGCGATCCCCATGCGCCAACCTGGGATCAGCGCACGATGGTCTGGCTGATGCCCGTTACCCGATCCTTCATCAACTCAGTGATGAAATCGATCAACTGTTGGTCTGCAGCTTTATGACCCGCCGCCTCGGCGACGAATTGTGCTGCCGACCGTGCGTCATCGACCAGATCCAGAAACGATCTTTGTACGTTGGTCACCTGCTTGATCACCTCTGCGCTCGCACCGGCTGTGGCCGCCTGGCCGAGCGTAAACAGTCCGATCAGCGCGTCTGCGCCGTATCCCAGGGCCGCGGAGTAGTCACCTCGCTGTTGCGCCTGAGATCCGTCGTAAACACTTTTCATCATCTGCACCGCGACGACCAGAGTGCCGATTGGCGGCACGGCGAGACTGATGACACTCGTCGCCTTGATCAGGCCATCGTAAATCAGTCCGGCGATAACCTCCTTCAAGCTGGTGGTTCGCTCGTCGATATCGCTCAATGCGCGACGCACTCTCCGATCATGGAACGTGAAGAGGTTGTTCAATTTGGCGCGTTCTTGCGTCTTGACCGGAGGCCGGGTATTCACGGTTGCGACAAGATCGTCAAAATAGTCATTGATTACTTTTTGATCGACGATCGCAACCCGGTCAAAATAATAATCGCGCATCGGTCCATAGCGGAACCGAATGGAGGGAATGAAATCGTTGATAGGTCGGTAGGCAACGCCATCCGGCGCATCGGGCGTATATAACCAGTCGTTGAACTGGCCAAGAATGTTCATCCGCAGGATATAGACACCCGCAACCGTACGATCCCCCGCCTTGGTCAAGTCTATTTTCCCGATATTGAATTCATAAAGACCTTCATCACCTTCTGCAGAACTACCTGCGATCGGGTAGTGATAGACATCCTCTTTCAAACTGCCGACAACCCGTTGTAGCGCTAAAAAAATTTCAGAGCCAAACCTGCCATCAACGTAGTTGGAGAGCAGATCGTAATGCATCTGACAGCGAACTTTTTTCGCGTGAACGGCACGCTTGAAGGCGTAGTCAGGATGCTCCCGATCCAGATAGTCGGTATTCAACATTTCCGTATACCTGTCGCCAGGACGGAATGTTTTCGATAACGAGGAAAGATCGCGAATATCCAGCTGATCGATCGCCGGATGGCCACCTGTCAAAAAATACCTTGGGTCATTCTTGCTCGGATACGCCGGATTGGCAGCTTCAAACGACAGTCCTTCGATGAGCAGATCCGTTACGCTTTTCTGAAAATCGTCAGTCTGGACAATAATCTGATCCGGATCGATCTCGACACTTCGTCCTCGCGAACGCAGCAGATTTTCAAGGTTCTGCTTCACCGCATCGCGGGTAAAGCGTTCAAAAGAAGGGAACGCATTGTCCCTTGTCTCCACGGTGGAGAGTGCTTTCAGCTCGGTATTCAAACGAGCGTAACGTTTGCGCGGCTCAATTTCGAGGTAGCGGTAAGGCGCAGGCGCAATGGTCTTGTGTAACGCCAGTTCAGACTGATAAGCGACAGTGACGTTATTGAGCAACGGCGCTGTGCCATTGGGGAAAAGGTCCGGGTATCGGGTATCCAGCTTGTACAGATAATGGGTTGAGTGACGGCTGGCACCGCGCAACGATCCGGCATCGTGCAAATAGTCCGGATGAATCAATGACGCCGCGTATTGGCGATCAGCGGTCATGGCCGATTCAAACCACTTGTTCAGAGCGAATGCGTCCGCAAACGTCATGAAAACAGACTTGCCTGCAGGTGTTTTCAGATAAACAAGATGGTTCCGAGTCTCCCGTGCCTGAAAAATCATCACACCTTTCAAGGTTGGCCCTGGAATCTGCAGGCTCAGTTGCAATCCGCGGATGGACACCGACGGGTCACCTGCCAACGCCCTTTCAATGACCTTCGCTTCGGTTTCATTGAAGACGCCCGAATGGCGCGCAACGAAAAGCGCGAATTCCATGTTGCTGTGCAAGTGATCACGATACGCCTGTGCAAACTCAGGCGATGGATCAACGGGAAGCCTGAATACGAACTGCGAGCGCACGTTGATATTGCTCAACCATCGCTCAAGCGCTGCCGAGGATAGCCTGCTGCCGGACGGCAGCCCGGTGATGCTGATTTCGGCTTTATATCCCTCGTCATGCAGACCGAAGATGATGAATTCCGTCAGGGTCCGACTATCGATCTGCTCGAGGGTGCGGCCGCCCACTTGCATCTTGTGGACGCTGCGCACCTTTATCGTCTCGGCATCCAGATGCTCACCCAACGCGCTCATCGCCCAATCGGAAAAACAACGCAAGACATATTCTTTAAACGAGAAATGCCTGTCGAACACCATCTGGTAGGCAGAGTGATATTTCTCCATTGAGTGCTCAAGTTCGACGTACCGCTGCTGAAGAGCGTTTCCACCGCTCTTCAGCCAGTGTGGCCATTCGGTACGCTTGAGTTCTGCCTGCACTTGATCGAATCGACGACCGATGTCAGCACGCATCTTCGACAATACCTGATTGTCCTGCAATACCCGGCTGAACGCTTGAGTCTGGCCCTTGCGATCGCGCATCAGACTTGCAAGCGTATCGAGCTGCCCCTTCAAGTAAACATCGACACAATACGCAGACACACTCTGCCTGGCTTTGGGGAAAGCGATTTTGCTACCGGACGCCGATACACGCGCCAGCAACGTCGCGGGCAAGTCGAGGTTCCTGGCGAAGTATTCAAAACCATTGCCTGGTGTGTGAAGGACATAACCGGTGGACTCATTGAGCAATTTCATTTCCGGATCCGCCCGCATCGCATTATCGAGCACAAACCCGGGCCCGAGCGAAGTGCGATAGTCGGGTTCAGGACTCACCACAACGTTATATGCACCGGCGCCGTTTTCCAGGTTCAACAAGTAGCAATAGCGCTTCGCCATGCCATGATCCAGGAATCCCGCCATGGCTTTTAAAGAAAGCTCTGCTGTCAGCACAACGTTATATGCCTGATGCAAAGCCTGTTTATTTGTCAGGCCGGTATTTTCAGTCGTTGCGACTTTTACGGGTGCTGCCCAATACTTGCCCATCTCCGAACGCAGACTGCTTTCCAGATTTCGCAGCGTATAAGTAATAGCTTCCTCAGCCTCGAAAATACTGAAGCCCTTGACTCTCATCTGTTCGCCAACGGTTTCCGGCAGATGAAAAACACCGTCGCCGCCGCCATCCAGATAGTTCGGCAGCACATTATTATCAAGACAATGAAACAATACGTCAGACAGTTTCCCCGAAGGACGACGTTCTATCTCATATGACTTATCGGTGACATTTATGTACACATTATCGATATCGATATTCTTTCGCCGTTGCTGCAGTTCTTGCTGCAATGCCTGCCGAGCAATCTGCCGAACTGTCGGGATCGCCTCAACAATAGCGAACAAATCATCCTGCACGGCGGCAGCCTTTACCCACTCAGCCCTCCAGGTTACTTCCGCACCTTCAGAACCTCGCATCAGGCTTTTGTATAACTTATCCATATTCAAGTCCTATCTTTAAGTTCAATGAACGGAACCCCGTATCACTGTGACAGCGAAAGATAGTTTCATTTGTGAAAAACAAGAAGCGCCAGTTCATTTCAACAAATATAGATTACAAAACATTAATCAAAATTAAAGAAGCCACTTATGAAAAGTGACAAGATCACAAACAAACACTGCGCAACAAGATCCATACAAAGCAACTAACGCAGCCATCCAGAATAGACAGAAGCGATACATTTGAGACTGCGAATGCTCTGCAAAGTCCAAGCAGGGTGCGCTGGCACGAACAAGACTGTTGCACGCCCCGTAACAGTGCATGTCCGGAATCGCTATTTTTCCATTGGGCTCAAGTGCTTATTCTGAGCGGGCTTTCACGGCACACGCCGCAAAGCACCCAGCTTTGGCTGCTGAGTAACCCGCGCCAGCGCTGACCGATTTCAGATGAGTCGATGCTTCGATTGATCGCCCCGGTGTTCACTGACGTTGATTTGTAGCTCCTTGATCCAACGTCTTACCTTGGCCGCTGCGTTTGCAGCGGCCTTTTTTATGGGCGAAGGTTTTGCCGATCGGGTTGCTCATTAGCCGGGCATGACACACGTCACAGCGAATACTTCTGCAAATTCGCCATCATTTCCTTCAGCGCTTCAATGTTGTCCTTCGGATGCGCCGCGCCTTCGAAGTCGCAGATCTGCTGCCAGTGCGCCGCGACATCTTCCGGCGAGAAACCACTGCGCGGATCGAACCCGGCGCCGAGGCTGCGTTCCCAGCGCACCTTGCCCATCCAGCCACCACCGACTTCAAACAGGCCGGAGGTTTCCTGGCACTGTTCACTGGCCAGGTACACCACCAGCGGGCTGACCAGCTCCGGTTTGAGCTGTTCGAACACTTGCGGCGGGATCAGGCCTTCGGTCATGCGCGTGCCGCCGGTAGGCGCGATGGCATTGACCAGAATGTTGTTCTTGCGACCTTCGATGGCCAGGGTACGGGTCAGGCCGTAGAGGCCGAGCTTGGCCATGCCGTAGTTGGACTGGCCGAAGTTGCCATAGATGCCCGAGGTCGATGCCGTGAAGATCACCCGGCCGTAGTTTTGCTCACGCAGGTGCGGCCACGCGGCGCGGGTCACTTTGTAGGCGCCCTCGACGTGGACGCGATAGACCAGATCCCAGTCAGCGTCGTCCATCTTGTGAAAGGTCTTGTCGCGCAGAATCCCCGCGTTGTTCACCACCACATCGACACGGCCAAAGGCGTCGAGGGCGTTCTGTACCAGTTTGTCGCCGTCGGTGACCGAGTCATGGTTGGCCTCGGCGATGCCGCCGGCTTCGCGAATCTCCGCCACCACACGGTCGGCCGCGGAGGCGTTGGCGCCTTCGCCCTGGGTCGAGCCGCCGAGGTCGTTGACCAGCACTTTGGCGCCGTGCCGGGCAAACAGCAACGCGTGCGCCCGACCCAGGCCACCACCGGCACCGGTGACGATCACGACTTTGTCTTCGAAACGTACGGACTCATTCATCGCAGGAACTCCAGCAGGCCTGAGGGACAGTAATCCCGAGTGTCAGGCACGGGGCTTTCGCTCACAACGAACAGGGCTGGGGCTGAATGGTGGGCGATAAGGCTGGGGGATGATGAACAGCAAAATTAAAAGATCAAAAGATCGCAGCCTTCGGCATCTCCTACATTAATTTGTGCAGGAGCTGCCGCAGGCTGCGATCTTTTGATCTTTCAGGAGCACGCCACCTTGCGCGGCGGCAACTCCAGACGCTGACGAAACGCCAGGTAATGCTTGAGCACCTGCACCGGCGCTTCAATTTGTGGGTAATGACCGATGCCCGGCAACAACACGGTGTCGGCATCGGCAATCAGCTCACGATAACGCTGGACCATGTGCGCACCGGAGATCGGGTCGACTTCGCCATCGATCACTCGCAGCGGGATTTCATCACGCTGCATGGCCGCCACCCAACGGTCGCGCTGCACACGGCGCTCGGGGATGTAGCTGATCAGTTTGTGCAGGATGCGTGGGCCGCGATGGGTCTCGATCAGACTCCAGAAATCATCCAGCTCACTTTCGCTGGGGCCGGTCTGCGGACCAAAGATCTGCCGGAAACTTTTCACCAACGCGTCACGGCTGAACGCCCGCCCGATCATCCAGCCCAGCGGGCTGAGCAACAGCTTTTGCATCAGCACCGGGCGATGGGTTTCCGGGAACAGTCCGCCATTGAGAAAGACACAACTGGCCACCTCGATCCGGTTTTCGTAATGCCGGGCGAGCAGTTCCTGGGCAACGCTGTCACCGTAATCGTGAGCCAGCACATGCACCGCTTGCTCGATCTGAAGATGCGCCAGCAGCGCCTGTTGCAGGTCGGCCTGTTCCAGCAGGCTGTAGCGGTGATGCAACGGTTTGGCCGAATCCCCGAAACCGAGCATGTCACAGGCGATCACTCGATAACGCTGGGCCAGTGGTTGCCACAGATAGTGCCAATCCCAACTGGCCGTCGGAAAACCGTGGATCAGCAACAGCGGCTCACCCTGCCCTGCCGTCCAGTAGCGGATCGACTGGCCGCGGAAGACAAACGTCCGGCTGCGTTTGCGCCAGACACACAGAGGAATCTCGGCAAGAGGCATCAGAGTTTATATCCGGGGTCTTGTTTATCGAGTTTGCGCAGCAGCGCCGGCCAGGCCAGCGCGCCGCCCATGCCTTGAGCACTTTTGGTCACGCCGGCGATCATCGCTTTGGCGCCCGCGAGGATCTGCGGTTCGATGGCGATCAGTTCAGCACCTCCGGTTTGCGCCATGACCTGAATATCGCAGGCGCGCTGGAAGGTGAACATCATCAGAAAGGTGTCGGCGATGGTGCTGCCACAGGTCAGCAGACCGTGGTTGTGCAGCATCAGGAAATTGTTCTCGCCCAGATCGGCCTGCAAACGGGCCTTCTCTTCATGATTCAGCGCCACGCCTTCATAGGCGTGATAAGCCAGGCTCGACAGCACGAACAGCGACTGCTGACTGATCGGCAACACGCCCTGCTTTTGCGCCGACACCGCGACACCGGATGCGGTGTGGGTGTGCAGCACACAAACCACATCGTGCCGCACTTCGTGCACGGCGCTGTGGATGGTGTAACCGGCGGGATTGATTTCGTAGGGACTGTCCATGAGCTTGTTGCCGGCCTGATCGACTTTGACCAGGCTCGACGCGGTGATCTCATGGAACATCAACCCGAACGGGTTGATCAGGAAGTCTTCGGTGCCGGGGACCTTGGCCGAGATGTGGGTGAAGATCAGGTCGTCCCAGCCATGCAACGCCACCAGCCGATAGCAGGCGGCAAGATCGACCCGAGTCTGCCATTCCGCGGCACTGACCTGGTCTTTGACATCAAGGGACGACTGGACGGGGGCTACGCTCACTGTATGCACCTCTGCGTTCTTATTGTTCTGCACGTGTCAGCAGTCTAGTCAGGCGCAGAGGATCGCGGAGTTGCATTGCCAGCCAGCTTGATGACTGAGCGGGTCAGCCATGCAAACACCTTGGATCCATGTCAAAGCAACGACGCCAACAAAGGCGCGGCGAACAGATTGAGCAACCCGGTCAGCACCATCACCAGCCCCGCCACCGAGCCTTCTTCACCGCCCACTTCATGCGCCCGACTGACGCCTGCGCCGTGCGCGCCAACCCCGAACAACGCACCGCGCGCCAGGGCACTGCGCAGTGGCAGCCACTTGAGCAACACGCCACCGAGCATCGCGCCGAACACGCCAGTGAACATGACGAACACGGCAGTCAGTTCCGGCACACCACCAAGATCCTGCGCCAGTGGCATGGCGAACGGCGTGGTGATCGAACGTGGCACCAGTGACATGGTCACCGAGCTGTCGAGCGCCAGTGCCCTGGCCAGACCGAACGAGGTGGCGATCGACGCGGCACTACCGGCGAACATACCCAGCAGCAACGCGGACCAATGCTGCATGAGCAATCGCCGCTGCTGCCAGATCGGCACCGCGAAAGCGACCGTCACCGGGCCGAGTACCAGCATCAACCAGTGGGTGTTGCTGGAATATTCGGCGTAGGCGGTGTGCAGCGGCACGGCGAGGGCCAGCAGCAGCGCCGGCACCAGAATCAGCGGCGACAGCAGATAACGTCCGGTACGCCGATAAATCCAGCGACTGAACAGATAAGCCAGCAGGGTGAAAGCGAGCCAGAACATCGGCATCCATTCAAGCTTCATGGGACCGCCTCAGGCGCACGGCCAACTCGACGGTGAATGCGGTCACGAGCATCACCATCAGGGTACTGGCGCCGATCACCAGCAGAATCCGCCAGCCGTCATTGCGCAGCAGTGCGCCGTAGTCGAGCAGACTCATCAGTGCCGGGATAAAGAACAACAGCATCTCGGCCATCAGCAACCCGGCACCCAGTTGCAGCGCCGCCGGTTTGACCCAGCCAAACGCGAACGCCAGCAGCAACAAAGCCATGCCGATGACGCCGCCGGGAATCGGCCAGGCCAGCCACGCGGCGATCTGGCAGCCGAGCAGGTAGAGACCGAGCAGCACGGCCAGTTCTGCGAATAGACGGGAAAGATATTTGAGGGATGCGGCGTTCATGATGGGCTCCTTACAGGGGCTTATTTTACGAAGCGGCCTGCCATCCCAGAAGCGAATTGTTAGACTCAGTCCTATTCCACAATGGAATCGGATGATGGAATTCAAACAGCTGCGCAGTTTTGTCGAAGTCATGCATCAGGGCGGCTTCACCCAGGCGGCGAAAACCCTGCACATCAGCCAGTCGGCCGTGAGCAAGCAAGTCGCGCAACTGGAGCAGAGCCTCGGCACGCCATTGCTTGAACGCCTCGGCTCGCAACTGCGCCTGACCGCCGCGGGCAGCGTGGTGCTGCAGCGCGCCGAAGGCATGTTGCGTTTGCGCAATGAGTTGCTCAGCGAACTGGATGATTTGAGCCAACTGGCTCGCGGTGAACTGCGCCTCGGCCTGCCGCTGCTGGGAAGCGATGCACTGTTCGCCGGGCTGTTTGCCGAGTATCGGCGGCGCTATCCGAACATCAGCATTCAATTGCTTGAGGGCGGCAGTCGCAATGTCGAGCAGGCGGTGCTCAGCGGTGAACTGGAGTTGGGCGGCAGCCTGCTGCCGAAAGATCCGCAGTTCGACTTCCAGCCTTTCTGCGATGAAAAGCTCGATGCGCTGCTGCCGGTGGATCATCCGTTGGCAGCACACGGCGAGATTGGTCTTGAGGAATTGGCCGACACGCCGTTCCTGCTGTATCAGCGCAGCTTTGTGCTCAATGACCGTCTACTGCAGGCCTGCCAGCAACTGGGCTTTACCCCGAAAGAAGGCGGGCGCAGTGGCCAGGCGGATTTTCTCGTGGCACTGGTGGCCGCCGGGCAAGGCGTGGTGCTGCTGCCCAGTGTGGTCGCCCGGGCACTGGAGCGCCCGGGCGTGGTACGCCTGACCCTGCGCGCGCCGGATTACTTGCGTTGGGACATCGCGTTCATCTGGCGTCGGGGTGCCTATCTGTCGAAAGCTGCGCAGGCCTGGCTGGCCTTGCTGCGCGAGCGCGCGATCAGCCCTTGAGCGTGGCGATCAGTTGCGCCAGCCATGGCTCGGCGTCGGTTTCCGGGGTCACGCTTTCGCTGGCGTCCAGACGCAGCATCTCCTGCACTTCGCGCACGCCCAGCTCGGCGAACAACTCACGCATCAGCTCGCCGCCGCCGCAGAACGTATCGCCGTAACTGGCATCGCCCAAACCAATCACCGCGCCCGGCAAACCGCGCCAGGCCATTGGCAGTTGATCGCGAAGGCTGAAATACAGCGGCTGCAGGTTATCCGGCAATTCGCCCATGCCGGTGGTCGAGGTCACCGCGAGAATCGCTTCAGGGCCAAACGCCTGAATGTCCGCAAGGCTGGCGCGCGAGTTGTAGAAGGTTTCAAAACCGGCGCCTTTCAGCAGGTTCTGCGCGTGACGGGCGACTTCTTCGGCCGTGCCGTAAACCGAGCCGGAGAGGATGGCGACTTTCATCAATCTGATCCTGAAGCTGAAAAAAAAGAGCGGCGATAGTAGCAGTCCCGACAGAGATGTTGCGACTGGCTCTCAACAGACGCTGATGGCCTATAGACAGCGCCGGCTGATCTTCTAGAATGCGAGCCATCGACAATGCTGAAAGGATTCACAGATGATCAATGCCAGTCTGCTGCAAATGGTGATCAACGCGTCGAACGACGGAATCGTGGTGGCTGAGAAAGAAGGTGAGCAGGACAACATCCTGATCTATGTGAACCCGGCCTTCGAACGCCTGACCGGTTACAGCAGCGAAGAGATTCTCTATCAGGACTGCCGCTTTCTGCAGGCCGGAGACCGTGATCAGGCAAGTCTGGAGCGGATTCGCGGAGTGTTGCGCGAGGGTGGTTCGTGCCGGGAGATCCTGCGCAACTACCGCAAGGACGGCACACCGTTCTGGAACGAACTGTCGCTTTCGACGGTAAAAAATGCCGATGACGGTCAGACCTACTTCGTCGGTGTGCAGAAGGATGTCACCGTTCAGGTCAAGGCGCAGCAGCGCGTCATTCAGCTGGAGGCCGAGGTTGCGGCATTACAAGCGGAGCTTGCAGCGTTGAAAGCGACGAACGGCGCAAACAAAACAGCGAACTAAGTGTCATTAACTACAATCACCAATGACTTTGTAACTATTTCTTTCGAGCCAGGCCATGCAACGCGACGCCCTCCTGACCCAGGATGAGCTGGATTTCATCCAGACCATGCAGCACAACCCGCAGCTCAATGTGCGGGATGCGACGTCGAGCCTGCTGGTCAATGGTGGTTCGCAGATCCGCGACCTGCTCACGCGCCTGGCGGCTCAAGAGCAAGTGACCATCCAGGCCAACTTCGAAAATCAGCAGATGACCTTTCCGCTGCACCTGGTGGAAGACGAATTCCACGCCTTGCACCTGCGTCTGGGCGTACCGAGCATTTACGAAGACGGGCCGATGGTTCGCCCATGGCGCCTGACCCTCGAAGAGCCGGTAGCGCTGGAAAATGCCAAGGGCCAGCCGGGCATGATGTGGGTACACGAGGTGTCGCACAAGGGCGTGCTGCTGGAGATGCGCAACAAGACCAAACCACCCAAGCATTTCGCCCTGTGGTTCAGCCCGTCAGGTTATGAGCGGATTTCCCTGCGCGGCAATTTCGAGCGCGAAACCGAGCACGGCTTCTACGCCTATGAGCTGAGCCAGACCGATGCCGATGAAACCGAACGCCTGCGCCAGTTCATTCTGCAGCAACACCGTCTGACCCACCCCGCCCTGCACACCTGATATTCAGGTATCCAGCGTCCCCGCGAGAAACTGCGTCATGCGCTGACGCATCGTCGCCCCTTCATTGCCCAGACAACCGATCGACGATCCGGCCAGGTTGTCCTGTGCCAGATCAGCAGTATCACCGGCGAGCATGACCTGACAATCCAGACTCAATGCCAGACGGTTCAACCGTCGCGGCAAATCGGCTGTCGGGGCGTGGTTGGAAAACAGCACCAGCGCCTGCGGCTTGATCCGCTCGCACACCAGCGCCAACTCATCGAATGGCTGACCGGTGGTCAGCACCCGCACCCCGGCGTCATTGCCGCTGAGAAACAACGCGGCGACCAGTAGCTCGAGTTCACGACACTGACCGGCGAGCGCACTGACAATCACCTTGCGCGGTTGCACGCCGCGCAGCGCAACAATGCGCTGCAGCACCCGAGCCCGCAGGAACCCGTCGAAAAACAGCCACTCGCTGGTCTGACCGAAGGCGTCCTGGCGCTGCAACATCTGCAGCCACAACGGCATGAGGATGTCCTGAAACACCACCGGCAGCGAGTATGAAGAGAAAATCTGGTTGTAGACCTGATCCAGCGCGCGGTCATCGAACGCACTGACTGCAACTTGCACCTGCTGCCGCCACTGCGCGTAATCGGTCTGAACCAGATCATCGGGGATGATATGCGCCAGGGCCTTCAATGGCTCGGTCTTGGCGAGGATCTTGCCGACCTTGCTCACGGCCACGCCGCGATCGATCCAGTCGACGATGCTGCGCACACGCTCGATTTCGGTCATCGAATACAACCGGTGCCCGCTTTCGGTGCGCGTCGGCTGGATCAAACCGTAGCGGCGCTCCCATGCACGCAGCGTAACCGGGTTGACGCCGGTCAGTCGCGACACCTCCCGAATAGGGAACAACTCCTCGCGCTCTAGCGCGACAGAGGCCTGCGGGGCAGGGTTAGCGTCCGTGATAACAGCCATGGTGCTGGTGTGTCCGCTCGGTAAATTTGGATCCCATTCTACATCCGATGCCCTCTATCGGTTCAACCCAATGAACAGAGACGAAAGTCTCTGAAACTGTCATCAAAATCGGGAATAATCCTTGCTTGCTGAAAAGTGCAGGCCCCTACCCCGGCCTGCGCCATGCGAAATCTCCTACCCGGAGCGACGCAATCGAAATATGGAGATACACAATGTCTACTTCCCCCGTCACGCTGATGGTTGCGCGTCGCGTCGCCGACGGCCGCTATCATGACCTGATTGCCTGGCTGCGCGAAGGCGAACAACTGGCCACAGACTTTCCCGGTTACCTGGGTTCCGGCGTGCTCGCTCCGCCACCCGGTGACAACGAATTCCAGATCATTTTCCGCTTCGTTGACGAGCAGACCCTGCACGCCTGGGAACACTCGGCCTCGCGTACCGCTTGGTTGGCCCGGGGCAGCGATCTGTTTGCGCACCCCACAGAGCATCGAGTCAGCGGCATCGAAGGCTGGTTCGCCGCGGCTGGTCAGCGGCCTCCGCGCTGGAAACAGGCCGTGGCGATCTGGCTGGCGTTCTTCCCGGTATCGCTGCTGTTCAACTTTGTCCTCGGCCCGCTGCTCGGCGAGATGAGCCTGCTGCCGCGGGTGTTGATCAGCACCGCATGCCTGACGCCGCTGATGGTGTACTTCTTCATTCCGCTGTCGACGCGGTTGCTGGCCAACTGGTTGAACGCTGTACCGGCGCGACCTTTGCCTGCAACACCCTCTACGCAGAATCGCTAATCTTTGTGTGGGAGCGAGCCTGCTCGCGAATACGGACTGACATTCAACATTGATGTCGACTGAGACACCGCTTTCGCGAGCAGGCTCGCTCCCACAGGTATTGGTAACGCCGACGATAGGTGCATGGCTCATGTCGCTGTTATAGTTTTTGCTCCAGCCGCGACCCGAGCCGTACATGACCAATTCCTCCGCCCCGATCCTCATCACCGGTGCCGGCCAGCGTGTCGGTCTGCATTGCGCGCAGCGTTTGCTTGAGGACGGCCATCAGGTCATCTTCACCTACCGCAGCGAACGTCCCGGCGTGCAAGCCCTGCGGGATCTAGGCGCGATCGGGGTGTTCGCGGACTTCTCCAGTGAAGCCGCCATCCTCGTCTTCATCGAAGAACTGAAAACCCATACTGACAGCCTGCGCGCCATCGTCCACAACGCCTCCGAATGGCTGGCGGAAACCCCGGGCAACGAAGCCGAAGCCTTCTCGCGCATGCTCAACGTGCACATGCTCGCGCCGTATCTGATCAACCTGCACTGCGCCGACCTGCTCAAGCGCTCGACGCCGGCCGACATCATCCACATCAGCGACGACGTCACGCGCAAGGGCAGCAGCAAGCACATCGGTTATTGCGCCAGCAAGGCCGGGCTCGACAGCCTGACCCTGTCGTTCGCCGCGCGTTATGCACCGGCGATCAAGGTCAACGGCATCGCGCCGGCCCTGCTATTGTTCAATCCCGACGACGACGCGGCGTACCGTGCCAAGGCGCTGGCCAAATCCGCGCTGGGCATCGAGCCCGGCAGCGAAGTGATCTACCAGAGCCTGCGCTATCTGCTCGACAACCCCTATGTCACCGGCACGACCCTGACCGTCAATGGCGGACGGCACGTCAAATAAGCTGCTGCGCGAGGATCTCCCATGAGCCGTACCCTGCCCGAGAATTACCGCGAGATCCTCATCGGCCTCGGTGAAGACCCCGACCGCGAAGGCCTGCTCGACACCCCGGTGCGCGCGGCCAAGGCCATGCAATACCTGTGTCACGGCTATGAACAGAGTGTGGATCAGATCGTCAATGGCGCGCTGTTTGCCTCTGACAGCGACGAGATGATCATCGTCGCCGATATCGAGTTGTACTCGTTGTGCGAACATCACCTGCTGCCCTTCATCGGCAAGGCCCATGTGGCTTATATTCCGACAGGCAAGGTGCTGGGGCTGTCGAAGATCGCGCGGTTGGTGGACATGTTCGCCCGGCGCCTGCAGATTCAGGAAAACCTCACCCGGCAGATTGCCGATGCGGTGCAACAGGTCACCGATGCCGCCGGCGTCGCGGTGGTCATCGAAGCCCGGCACATGTGCATGATGATGCGCGGTGTCGAGAAACAGAATTCGACCATGAACACCTCGGTCATGCTCGGCGCCTTTCGCGACTCGAGCAACACCCGTCAGGAGTTCCTGCAATTGATTGGACGGAGCAAGTAAATGTCACAACTTCAACCGGGAATGGCGCGCATCCGGGTCAAGGATCTGCGCCTGCGCACCTTTATCGGGATCAACGAGGACGAGATCCTCAACAAGCAGGATGTGCTGATCAATCTCACAATCCTGTACGCAGCGCAGGAAGCGGTGCGCGACAACGACATCGATCACGCGCTGAACTACCGCACCATCACCAAGGCGATCATCGCCCACGTCGAGGGCAACCGGTTTGCGCTGCTCGAACGCCTGACTCAGGAATTGCTGGATCTGGTGATGACCCATGCCGCGGTGCTGTACGCCGAAGTCGAAGTCGACAAGCCGCATGCGCTGCGGTTTGCCGAATCGGTGTCAATTACGCTTGCAGCGAGCCGCTAGCTTCAAGCTTCAAGCGGCACGCTGTAAACTTCGCATCAACGCCACCCATCTTGCAGCTTGAAGCTCGTCGCTTGAAGCTGTCTCGCAGAGACTCCCATGACCGAGCAACAACGCCTCGAACTCGAAGCCGCCGCCTTCCGCCGGCTGGTCGCCCACCTGGACAGCCGCAAGGACGTACAGAACATCGATCTGATGAACCTCGCCGGGTTCTGCCGCAACTGCCTGTCCAAGTGGTACAAGGCCGCCGCCGATGACCGTCAGATCGAGGTCAGCCTCGACGACGCGCGCGAAGTGGTTTACGGCATGCCGTACGCAGAGTGGAAAGCCCAATACCAGCAAGAAGCCAGCGCCGAACAACAGGCGGCGTTCGCCAAAGGAAAACCCAATGAGTGATCTGAACACCCTGCGCGCCAGCCTCAAGAGCGGCGAACACGTTTTTGCCGACACCCTGGCCTTCATCGCCGCCGGTTACGACTACCAGCCTCAGGCGTTCAACAACGGTGGTGTGGAAAACGCCGCCGGGCAGAATGAAGGTTCGTGCAAGACCTTGGGTCTGGCACTGCTGGAAGGTCTGAGCGATGAAGAAGCGCTGCTGGCATTCGGCGAGCATTACCGTTCGGTGCTGGCAACGCCTGAAGGCAGCGACCACGGCAATATCCGCGCGCTGATCAAGCACGAGCTGGCCGGTGTGAAGTTCGAAGCACAGCCGCTGACCCGCCGCTGATTCAACACCGCCCACCCTGTAGGAGTGAGCCTGCTCGCGATAGCGATCTTGCATTCAACACATGAGTTAACTGATAAATCGCTATCGCGAGCAGGCTCACTCCTACAATGAAATGGCGTTGTGACAGAAACTGTGGGCACAAAAAAACCGGCCGAAGCCGGTTTTTTTGTGTCTGCGATTTAGAACGAAGCGTTCTGCAGACCGTCCAGGTAACGCTCGGTGTCCAGTGCCGCCATGCAGCCGGCGCCGGCCGAGGTGATGGCCTGACGGTAAACGTGGTCGGCCACGTCACCGGCAGCGAAGATACCTTCGACGCTGGTCGCAGTGGCGTTGCCGTCACGACCGCCCTGCACCACCAGATAACCGTCTTTGAGGGTCAACTGGCCTTCGAACAGCGACGTGTTCGGGGTGTGGCCGATGGCGATGAACACGCCGTCGACCTTGATTTCGTCGAAGCTGCCGTCGTTGTTCTTCAGGCGCGCGCCGGTCACGCCCATGTTGTCGCCCAGCACTTCGTCGAGGTTGGCGTTCAACTTCAGAATGATCTTGCCTTCGGCCACGCGGGCATTGAGCTTGTCGATCAGGATCTTCTCGGCGCGGAAGGTTTCGCGACGGTGGATCAGGGTCACGGTGCTTGCGATGTTGGCCAGGTACAGTGCTTCTTCAACCGCGGTGTTGCCGCCACCGACCACAGCCACTGGCTTGTTGCGGTAGAAGAAACCGTCGCAGGTCGCGCAGGCCGAAACGCCTTTGCCCATGAACGCTTCTTCCGACGGCAAGCCCAGGTAGCGAGCGCTGGCACCGGTGGCGATGATCAGCGCGTCGCAGGTGTAAGTCGCGCTGTCGCCGGTCAGGGTGTATGGCTTGGCGGCGAAGTCCACGGCATTGATGTGATCGAAAACGATCTCGGTTTCAAAACGCTCGGCGTGCTCGCGCATCCGCTCCATCAGCGCCGGGCCGGTCAGGCCGTGTACGTCGCCCGGCCAGTTGTCGACTTCGGTGGTGGTGGTCAGTTGACCGCCAGCCTGCATGCCGGTGATCAGCAGTGGCTTGAGGTTGGCACGGGCGGCGTAGACCGCAGCGCTGTAACCGGCAGGGCCGGAACCGAGAATAATCACTCGCGAATGACGGACTTCAGACATGACCTGCTCCTGTTGACCGGGCCGAAAGACTGGCGCGGAACGCCGGACTGCCGGCGGGAATAAAAAAGGACTGTGGATAACCTTGGGGAAGGCATGAGCTCGACAGTCCTGTAAAAAGTTGGGTGCAGCGTATCGAGGGGGGCAAGATTAAGGAAATACGGAATAACAATCCAGCTCATAGGTGGTCTCTATACGCAGACTCCGACCAGATCGACGTCTTTGTTACAGTGAATGTCGATCGCTCTGCCGCGCTATCGCACCTGTTGCAAAGTCGGTAAGGTCGGCGCGTTTTCCCTTGCTCGGAGCACCTTATGCCCGCCCCTGTTCTGTCCGGCCCGCAATACCTGCGCGAAGGCCTCAAACTGGTTCTCAGCCCTGGCCTGCGCCTGTTCGTGCTGCTGCCGCTGGCGATCAACCTGGTGCTGTTCGTCGGATTGATCTATCTGGCCGGCCACCAGTTCAGCCTGTGGGTCGACAGCCTGATGCCGTCGCTGCCCGACTGGCTGAGTTTCCTCAGCTACATTCTCTGGCCGCTGTTCGTGGTGCTGGTGGCGTTGATGGTGTTTTTCACCTTCACCATGCTCGCCAACGTCATCGCCGCACCGTTCAACGGCTTCCTCGCGGAAAAAGTCGAAGTGGTGGTACGCGGCACCGATGATTTCCCGGCCTTCAGCTGGGGCGAACTGATTGCGATGATCCCGCGCACCCTCGCCCGGGAAATGCGCAAACTCGGCTACTTTCTGCCCCGCGCGATCGGCCTGTTCATCCTCTCGTTCATCCCGGTGGTGAACATCGTCGCCGCGCCGCTGTGGCTGCTGTTCGGCGTGTGGATGATGGCGATCCAGTACATCGACTACCCGGCAGACAACCACAAACTGGGCTGGAACGAGATGCTCGCCTGGCTGCGCCAGAAGCGCTGGCAGAGCATGAGTTTTGGCGGCATCGTCTATCTGGCGCTGCTGATTCCGGTGGTCAATATCCTGATGATGCCGGCCGCGGTGGCCGGGGCGACGTTATTCTGGGTGCGTGAGCGCGGGGCGGAGAACCTCGTCACGCAGCGCTAGGTCGCTCCCAAACAGCCAGTCACAAATCCATCATCCGAACGTCACAGACACGACATGGCCTCAGTCGACACTGAGGTCATGACGACAGCTCTGCATATCACCCTGATCAGCGAAACCTTCCCACCGGAAATCAACGGGGTGGCCAATACCCTTGGCCGCCTGTGCGATGGCTTGCGCGCGCGTGGGCATCAGGTGGAACTGGTGCGGCCGCGCCAGGCCGGCGATCCGCAGCGCGTCGAGGACGATGCCTTGCTGTTGTGCCGGGGCTGGCCGTTGCCGGGTTATCCCGGACTGCAATGGGGTCAGTCGTCGATGCACAAGCTGCTGCGGCGCTGGAAGCGTCATCGCCCGGATGTGCTGTACATCGCCACTGAAGGGCCGCTCGGTTTGTCGGCATTGCGCGCGGCGCGGCGATTGGGGATCTCGGTGGTCAGCGGCTTTCACACCAATTTCCAGCAATACACCAACCAGTACGGGCTGAGTTTGCTGACGCGCTTGCTGACCCATTATCTGCGCTGGTTTCACAATCGCTCGGCGATGACCCTTGTGCCCAGTGTCAGCCAGCGTCTGGAACTGGAGCGCAGGCATTTCGACCGTCTCGCCCTGCTCTCCCGAGGCGTGGACAGCCAGTTATTCCACCCGGCCAAGCGATTGAACGGACTGCGTGAGCAATGGGGCCTGAGTGAGCAGGACATCGCGGTGATTCACGTAGGACGTCTGGCACCGGAGAAAAATCTGGGGCTGCTCAAGCGATGCTTCGACAAACTCTGCCGGACTTATCCACAGCGCAACCTGAAGCTGATCGTGGTGGGCGACGGGCCGCAACGTGTGGCGCTGGAAAAGGAGCTGCCCGAGGCGATCTTCTGTGGTTCACAGCGTGGCGAAGCACTGGCGGCGCACTATGCGTCCGGCGATATTTTTCTGTTTCCGAGCATGACCGAAACCTTCGGCAACGTGGTGCTTGAGGCATTGGCCTGCGGCTTGGGAGTGGTGGCGTACGATCAGGCTGCAGCGGCGCAGCACATTCGCCACGGCTACAACGGCGTGCTGGCGATGCCGGGTGATGAAGAAGCGTTCTGCGATGCCGCGGCGTGGTTATTGGAAGAGGATGAGCGCTTGCGCTGTGTGCGTCTGAATGCGCGGCAGCATGCCAGTCGCCAGGGCTGGGCGGCGATCATCGAGCAGTTTGAAAAGCATTTGCGTGGGGCGTGTGTGCGGGAGCAGGTGTTGCCGGATGCGCAGACATTGCCTTAGATCATCGTCGACTCTGACGCCCTCTTCGCGAGCAAGCTCGCTCCACATTTGGAATATATTTCAAAATGTGGAGCGAGCTTGCTCGCGAAGAGGGCGTTAAAGGCGAAGTTTAAACCAGCGTCATCAACGCCTCACGGCTGAACGGCAGAATGTCCTGCTCACGCCCTTCACGCACTTTCAGCGCCCAGTCCGGATCCACCAGCAGCGCACGGCCCACCGCCACCAGATCGAACTCGTCGTTGTTCAGACGCTCCAGCAGTTTCTCCAGGCTCGCCGGTTGCGCGACCTTGTCGGTGTTGACCATGAACTGCAGGAACTCGCCGTCCAGACCGACGCTGCCCACGGTGATGGTCGGTTTGCCGGTCAGCTTGCGGGTCCAGCCGGCCAGGTTCAGCTCGGAACCGTCGAACTCAGGCTCCCAGAAACGTCGCGTCGAGCAGTGGAAAATATCCACACCGGCATCGGCCAGCGGCTTGAGGAATTCGCCCAGCGCTTCCGGGGTCTGCACCAGACGTGCGGTGTAATCCTGCTGCTTCCACTGCGAGAAACGGAAGATGATCGGAAAGCCTTCACCGACTGCCGCACGCACCGCTTGAATCAGCTCGATGGCGAAGCGCGAACGGTTGGCCAGGCTGCCGCCGTATTCGTCGGTACGCTGGTTGCTGCCTTCCCAGAAGAACTGGTCGATCAGGTATCCGTGGGCACCGTGAATTTCCACGCCGTCCATGCCGATGCTTTTGGCATCTTTGGCCGCCTGGGCGAACGCGGCGATCACGTCCTGAATGTCCTGTTTGGTCATGCCGTGCACCACGACCTGACCATCCTTGAGTTTTTCCGTCGGACCGTAAGCCGGCACGCTGGCGTCCGGTTCAGTGCCGATGCGGCGCACGCTGCCGACATGCCACAGTTGCGGAACAATCTTGCCGCCCTCGGCATGCACCGCGTCGACGACTTTTTTCCAGCCAGCCAGTGGCGCTTCACCGAAAAACTGCGGCACGTTCGGGTAACCGTTGGAAGCCTTGTGACCGACCGTGGTGCCTTCGGTGATGATCAGGCCGACACCGGCCGCAGCACGGCGACGGTAGTACTCGATCACTTTGGAATTGGGTACGCCACCCGGGGAAAACGAGCGGGTCATCGGCGCCATGACCACGCGGGTCGGCAGTTCGAGGGCACCGAGGTGGAACGGTTTGAACAGGGCTTGCACCGGCATGGGAAGGCTCCACAGGGAATGACTTTATGACGGCGATAATATGAACAGTCAACGCCCTTGAACAGCACTATTGATTTGAATGATTAAGGGTCAAAAGTCAGGCAAAAAAATCGCAGCTCAATGGCTGCGATTTTTGTGTTTCAGCCCAGCGCTTTTTCAATCGCGTGGACAATGGTCGGATCATCCGGCGGCGTGCGTGGCGAGAATCGCGCCAGCACCCGGCCGTCCTTGCCGAGCAGAAACTTCTCGAAATTCCAGGTGATGTCACCGGGAAATTCCGCGCCCTCTCCCGCCAGCAAGCGATAGAGCTGATGGCGATCATGACCGTTGACTTCAAGCTTGCTCGACAACGGGAACGTCACGCCGTAGTTGAGGCTGCAGAACTCTTGAATTTCCTTCTCGGAGCCTGGTTCCTGGCCGGCAAACTGGTTGCACGGCAGGCCCAGCACACTGAAGCCCTTGCCCTTGAATTGCTGGTAGAGG
This sequence comes from Pseudomonas sp. GM30, assembly GCF_000282275.2. Taxonomy (NCBI): domain Bacteria; kingdom Pseudomonadati; phylum Pseudomonadota; class Gammaproteobacteria; order Pseudomonadales; family Pseudomonadaceae; genus Pseudomonas; species Pseudomonas sp. GM30. Next base: position 230,311 of record NZ_AKJP02000028.1, read on the forward strand.
TTTTCCAGTGCCGCGTACTGTGGGGTCAAGCCGCATTTGGAGGCGACGTTGACCACCAGCACGACTTGGCCCTTGAAAGGCGCCAGCGGTAGCTCCTGACCATCCAGGGCTGTCAACTTAAGGTCGTGAAAAGCACTCATGACGGACTCCAGATTCCCGTGTTCTACTCGAAACAGCCACTTGGCGAGAGCGCCAAGGACAGCCGCGGACTAAAAAGGCGCCCGCAGGCGCCTCTCCAGTACTCGAAGCTTAGCGCAGAAAATCAGTGGTGATGGCCACCTTCGCCATGGACGTGGCCATGAGCGACTTCTTCCTGGCTGGCGTCACGGATAGCAACGACCTTCACTTTGAAGTTCAGGCGCTGACCGGCCAGTGGGTGGTTACCGTCGACGGTGACGTCGTCGCCGTCCAGGTCACGGATGGTCACGATCTGCATCTGGCCGTCCGGCGCCGAAGCGTGGAACTGCATGCCGACTTCCAGCTCGTCAACGCCTTCGAACATGCTGCGGCTCAGGGTGCTGACCAGTTCAGCAGCGTATTCGCCGTAAGCGTCTTCCGGCTCAACGGACACTTCCAGCTCGTCACCGACAGCTTTGCCTTCCAGAGCTTTTTCCAGGCCCGGGATGATGTTGCCTGCGCCTTGCAGGTAGACCAGCGGAGCGCCGCCGGCGGAGCTGTCGATGACCTCACCAGCGTCGTTGGTCAGGGTATAGTCGATGGAGACAGCCTTATTGGCGGCGATCAGCATGGGGCGAGACCTTTTGCAGAAGAATATAGAAAGGCCAAGTTTAGCGAAGCAATCGCGCGAAAGCGAACACAACCCGGACAAACGGGATTCGACGATCACCGGCTTCCATCAGGATGAAGACGGTCACTGGGTGGCCGAGCTTTCCTGTGGCCACACCCAGCACCTGCGTCACCAGCCGCCGTGGCAATCGCGGGCCTGGGTTCTTGATCCGGCGCAACGTATTGAAAAAATAGGCCAACCCTTTGCCTGCGGTTGGTGCGCACAAGGCTCGGTTAGCGATAACCTTGGCGACTGAATTGCGGTAGGCGGTCACGTATAGATCGCCACCATTGCCATGCACCCTTAGAGAATACGCATGCAAACTTTTTTTATCGCGCCCACCGATTTTGGCGTGGGTCTGACCTCCATCAGCCTCGGGCTGGTGCGCACCCTGGAGCGGGCCGGACTGAAAGTCGGCTTCTTCAAACCGATTGCCCAACCGCATCCGGGCGATACCGGCCCTGAGCGTTCCACCGAACTGGTGGCGCGCACCCACGGCCTGAAACCGCCGCAGCCACTGGGCCTGGCCCACGTCGAGCGGATGCTCGGCGACGGCCAGCTCGATGAGTTGCTTGAAGAAATCATCGCCCTTTATCAGCAAGCCGCCATCGGTAAAGACGTGCTGGTGGTCGAAGGCATGGTGCCGACCCGCAGCGCCAGCTACGCCGCACGGGTCAATCTGCACCTGGCGAAAAGCCTGGATGCCGAGGTGATTCTGGTCTCGGCGCCAGAAAACGAAGTGCTCGCCGAACTCTCCGGCCGCGTCGAATTGCAGGCGCAGCTGTTCGGCGGCCCGAAAGACCCGAAAGTCCTCGGCGTGATCCTCAACAAGGTCAAGACCGACGAGAGCATGGACGCTTTCGCCACACGTCTGAAGGAGCATTCGCCGCTGTTGCGCAGCGGTGATTTCCGCCTGCTCGGCTGCATTCCGTTCCAGCCCGAACTCAACGCACCGCGCACCCGTGACGTCGCCGACCTGATGGGCGCGCAGGTGCTCAACGCCGGCGACTATGAAACCCGGCGCATGACCAAAATCATCATCTGCGCGCGCACCATGCGCAACACCGTGGAGCTGCTCAAGCCCGGCGTGCTGGTGGTGACCCCTGGCGACCGCGACGACATCATTCTCGCCGTCAGCCTCGCGGCGTTGAACGGCGTGCCGCTGGCCGGGCTGTTGCTGACCAGCGACACCCTGCCCGATCCACGCATCATGGATTTGTGCCGAGGCGCGTTGCAGGCCGGTCTGCCGGTGCTGTCGGTGAGCACAGGTTCCTACGACACCGCTAATCTGCTCAATGGCCTGAACAAGGAAATCCCCATCGATGACCGCGAGCGTGCGGAGATCATCACCGATTTCGTCGCCAGCCATCTCGACGCCAAATGGCTGCATCAACGCTGCGGCACCCCGCGGGAAATGCGCCTGTCGCCAGCGGTATTCCGTTATCAACTGATCCAGCGCGCGCAGTCGGCGAACAAACGCATCGTCCTGCCAGAGGGCAGCGAGCCGCTCACCGTGCAAGCGGCGGCGATCTGTCAGGAGCGCGGCATCGCCCGTTGTGTGTTGCTGGCCAAACCCGAAGACGTCGAAGCGGTAGCCCGCGCTCAGGGCATCGAGTTGCCGCCGGGACTGGAGATCCTCGATCCGGACCTGATCCGCGAGCGCTATATCGAGCCGATGGTCGCCCTGCGCAAGAGCAAGAGCCTCAACGCGCCGATGGCCGAACAGCAACTGGAAGACACCGTGGTGATCGGCACCATGATGCTCGCGCTGGATGAGGTCGATGGCCTGGTCTCGGGCGTGATCAACACCACCGCCAACACCATCCGCCCGGCGCTGCAACTGATCAAGACCGCACCAGGCTGCACGCTGGTGTCGTCGGTGTTTTTCATGCTGTTCCCCGAAGAAGTGCTGGTCTACGGCGACTGCGTGATGAACCCGCACCCGAGCGCCGTCGAACTGGCGGAGATCGCCCTGCAGAGCGCCGATTCCGCAGCGGCATTCGGCATCACCCCGCGCGTGGCGATGATCAGTTACTCCAGCGGCGAATCGGCCAGCGGTGAAGAAGTCGAGAAAGTCCGCGAAGCCACCCTGCTCGCCCACGAGCAACAGCATTCGCTGCTGATCGACGGCCCGCTGCAATACGACGCCGCTGCCAACGCAGACGTCGCCCGGCAACTGGCGCCGAACAGCCAGGTGGCCGGTCGCGCCACGGTGTTCGTGTTCCCCGACCTGAACACCGGCAACACCACTCACAAAGCCGTGCAACGCAGCGCCGACTGCGTCAGCCTCGGCCCGATGCTGCAAGGCCTGCGCAAACCGGTGAACGATTTGCCGCGCGGCGCGCAGGTCGACGACATCGTCTACACCATCGCCCTGACTGCGATTCAAGCCGCCAACCGACCTATGGATGTGTAAATGCTGGACTTCCTGCCCGCCCCGATTCGCGGTGTCATCGCCGCGCTGCTGTTGGCGCTCAATACGATTCTGCTATGCTCGTTCCTGTTCTGCGTGGCGCTGATCAAAGTGCTGCCGTTCGACCTCGCCCGCCGCGCCTCACTGTGGCTGATGAGCCACACCCACGAAGCCTGGATCAGCAACAACAAAGCCTGGATGAACCTGGTGCGCCGCACCCGCTGGCACATCAGCGGCCTGCAAGGTCTGGACTACCAGCACTCGTACCTGATCACCAGCAACCACCAGAGCTGGGTCGACATTCTGGTGCTGCAATACGTGCTGAATCGGCGCATCCAGCCGCTGAAATTCTTCCTCAAGCAGGAGCTGATCTGGGTTCCGGTGATCGGTCTGGCGTGGTGGGCGCTGGGCTTTCCGTTCATGAAGCGTTACTCCAAGGCATACCTGGAAAAGCACCCGGAGAAGAAAGGCAAGGACCTGGAAACCACACGCAAGACCTGCGCAAAGTTTCGCGATAACCCGGTGGGCATTTTCAACTTCGTCGAAGGCACACGCTTCACCGAAGGCAAGCACGCGCAGCAGCAGTCGCCGTTCAAATACCTGCTCAAACCCAAGGCGGGTGGTATCGCCTTCGTGCTCGATGCGATGGGTGAGCAACTGGAGTCGATCGTCAACGTGACCATCCACTATCCGGGCGGGCGTCCGGGTTTCTGGGATCTGCTGTGCGGCAACGTGCGTGACGTGGTGGTGCACTTTGAAGAGCTGCAGATCCCGCCAGCGTTCATTGGCAAGAACTACGACCAGGACGGCGAATATCGCCTGCAATTCCAGGGCTGGATCAACCAGCTGTGGCAGGACAAGGATGCGCTGCTGGAACAGATGCACCGCGAATTCGCAGACAAACGCTAATCCCCTGTAGGAGTGAGCCTGCTCGCGATAGCGGTGGAACAGCCACTCCAATGTTGAATGACACACCGCTATCGCGAGCAGGCTCACTCCTACAGTTGGATTGGGTGTGTTCAGTTGGAGATTGGTCGACTCGCAGGCCGCCTTCGCGAGCAAGCTCGCTCCCACAGTTTGAACCCGGCGTATTCAGGTAGAGATTGGTCGGCTGTCAGGCCGCCTTCGCGAGCAAGCTCGCTCCCACAGTTTGAACCCGGTGTATTCAGGTAGAGATTGGTCGGCTGTCAGGCCGCCTTCGCGAGCAAGCTCGCTCCCACAGTTTGAACCCGGTGTATTCAGGTAGAGATTGGTCGGCTGTCAGGCCGCCATCGCGAGCAAGCTCGCTCCCACAGTTTGAACCCGGTGTATTCAGGTAGAGATTGGTCGGCTGTCAGGCCGCCTTCGCGAGCAAGCTCGCTCCCACAGTTTGAACCCGGTGTATTCAGGTAGAGATTGGTCGGCTGTCAGGCCGCCTTCGCGAGCAAGCCCGCTCCCACAGTTTGGACCCGGTGTATTCAGGTAGAGATTGGTCGGCTGTCAGGCCGCCTTCGCGATCAAGCTCGCTCCCACAGTTTGAACCCGGTGTATTCAGGTAGAGATTGGTCGGCTGTCAGGCCGCCATCGCTGGCAAGCCAGCTCCCACAGGAAAAACTAAAGCCAGGCGCACGCTTTTCACCACTCAAATGGCCGAGTGTCAGCTCGCCGAAAGCTCTTGATCTTGATCCACGGGCGACGTCGGAAGGCTGAGTGGAGGGATTGATCCGGGGGTGGGAGCGCAGCGACCGTTTGGCGAAGCCAAACACAGCGAGAGGAGGTGCAGCGAAGCAAACCGTAGGCGCTGCCCCCGGATCAATCCCGCAGCGAAGGAACCCCGAGCTTTAGCGAGCGGGCCGAACGCAGGAGCAAGCCTTTTTGGTTACTTTTTCGGCGTCTGGAAAAAGTGACCCGCCGTAAGGGCGGAACCATAATCAGCCGTTACCGCAGCAACGGCTATGTACTCAATCAACAAGAGCATGCTCGGCCCAAAGGCCGCCACCGCCAAAAACCAAATGACCCACAATAAAAAAGCCCGCCGATGATCACTCATCCGCGGGCCTTTCATTTCCAGCTAACGCTTAAATCGCGCCACGCTTGCGCAGCAGATCCAACACCTGCTTGACGCTCTCTTCCAACGACAGCGACTGCGTGTCGATCACCAGATCAGCATTCAGCGGCACGTCATACGGGAACGACTCACCCGGAATATTATCGCCACCCGCAGCATACAAGCCCTGCGGATCACGCTCAGCGCACACTGCCGGCGAGGCCTGCACGTACACGGTCAGCAGACGCTCCTTGCCGATCAGATCCTTGGCTTGCTCACGACCTTCAGCACTCGGCGCCACAAACGCCGCCAGGGTCAACAGACCGGCCTCGTTGAACTGACGCGCCACATGCGCCGCACGCCGCCAGTTCTCGGTACGCCCGGCACGATCCTGCGGCAGGCCTTTGTTCAGATCCTGACGCAGATTCTGACCGTCGAGCACAAACACCGCACGGCCCATGTCGAACAGCTTGCGCTCGACTGCATAGGCCAGCGTGCTCTTGCCCGCGCCCGACAGGCCGCTGAACAACACGGTGGCTGGCTGCTGACCGAAGCGCTGGGCACGCTCCTCAGTGGCAACATGAGCCAGTTTGCCGTGGTGCGAGGCAGTCCCATGAGCCACTGGCTGAGCGACGATCATGCCGGCGCCGACGGTGCCATTGGTCAAACGATCGATAACGATGAACGCGCCGGTGGTGCGGTTGCTGTCGTAACCGTCGAGGGCGATCGGCGCGTCGAGCGCGATCTTCACCTTGCCGATTTCGTTGAGCTGCAACGCGCTCGCCGGGCCTTCTTCAAGGGTGTTGACGTCAACCTTGTTGACGATGCTGGCAATCGAGCCCGGCACGTAACTGGTGGCGCGTTTGATGTCGTATTTCTTGCCCGGCAGCATCGGCTCTTCGGCCATCCACACCAGCATCGCTTCGAAGCTGTCGGTGACTGGCGGCACGTTGTCGGCATGCACCAGCAAGTCGCCGCGAGAAATGTCGATCTCGTCTTCCATGGTCAGCGTCACCGCCTGACCCGGGCCTGCGTGCTCCAGTTCACCTTCGAAGGTGACGATGGATTTGACGCGGCTGCTCTTGCCGGATGGCAGAACCACGACTTCGTCGCCCTTGTGCACGATGCCGCTGGCCAGCGTGCCGGCGAAACCACGGAAGTTCAGGTTCGGACGGTTGACGTACTGCACCGGGAAACGCAGATCGGTGAAGTTGCGGTCGCCCGCCACTTCCACGGTCTCGAGAATCTCCATCAGCGACTGGCCTTTGTACCAAGGCGAGCGCTCGGACTTGTTCACCACGTTGTCGCCCTTGAGCGCCGACATCGGCACGAAGTGCATGCTGGTCGGCTTCATCTTCAAGCCTTCGGCGAACTTCAGGTAGTCGGCCTTGATCGACTCGAACACGCCTTCATCGAAGTCTTTGAGGTCCATCTTGTTGATGGCGACAACGATGTGCTTGATACCCAGCAAGGAGGCGATGAAGCTGTGGCGACGGGTCTGGGTCTGCACGCCGTAACGCGCATCGACCAGGATGATCGCCAGGTCACAGGTGGACGCACCGGTGGCCATGTTGCGGGTGTACTGCTCATGGCCGGGGGTGTCGGCGATGATGAATTTGCGTTTGGCGGTGGAGAAATAGCGGTAGGCGACATCGATGGTGATGCCCTGCTCACGCTCGGCCTGCAGGCCGTCAACCAGCAACGCCAAGTCGATGTCGTCACCGGTGGTGCCGACTTTCTTCGAATCGCGGGTAATGGCTTCCAGATGATCTTCGTAGATCATCTTGGAGTCGTGCAGCAGGCGCCCGATCAGGGTGCTCTTGCCGTCATCGACGTTACCGCAGGTCAAAAAGCGCAGCAGCTCTTTACGTTCGTGCTGGCCCAGGTAGGCGAGGATGTCCTCGCTGATCAAATCAGAAACATGCGACATGACAACCCCTTAGAAATAACCCTGACGTTTCTTGTCTTCCATCGAGCCTGCGCCATCGTGGTCGATGACCCGGCCCTGGCGCTCGGAAGTTCGCGTCAGGAGCATTTCCTGAATGATGTCCGTCAGCGTCTCGGCTTCGGACTCCACCGCGCCCGTCAACGGGTAGCAGCCAAGGGTACGGAAACGCACTTTCTTTTTGACGATGCGTGCCTTGTCCTCGTCGGACAGGTGTTCGAGGATACGGTCGTCGTCGATCATGATCAGCGTGCCGTTCTTCTCGATCACTTCACGCTCGGCGGCGAAGTACAGCGGCACGATCGGGATGCCTTCGAGGTAGATGTACTGCCAGATGTCCAGCTCGGTCCAGTTCGACAACGGGAACACACGGATGGATTCGCCCTTGTTGACCTTGCCGTTGTAGACGTTCCACAGCTCCGGACGCTGGTTCTTCGGATCCCAGCGATGCTTGCTGTCGCGGAACGAGTACACGCGCTCTTTGGCGCGGGATTTCTCTTCATCGCGACGGGCACCGCCGAACGCGGCGTCGAAACCATGCTTGTCGAGCGCCTGCTTGAGGCCCTCGGTCTTCATGATGTCGGTGTGCTTGGCACTGCCGTGGGTGAACGGGTTGATGTTCTGCGCCACGCCATCGGGGTTGATGTGGGTGATCAGGTCCAGGCCCAGCTCTTCGACCATCTTGTCGCGGAACTTGTACATCTCCTGGAATTTCCAGCGAGTGTCGACGTGCATCACCGGAAACGGCAGTTTGCCCGGGAAGAACGCCTTGCGTGCCAGATGCAGCATCACGGCGGAGTCTTTACCGATGGAGTACAGCATCACCGGGTTGTCGAACTCGGCGGCCACCTCGCGGATGATGTGGATGCTTTCCGCCTCCAGCTGTTTCAGATGCGTCAGTTTGTCGACCATGGCTACTCACGAAAGCTTTCTTATGAACGGCCAGCGGGCCGTGTTCGAGCGGGGAATCCTAGCACAGCGACCTCTTCTAATCAGGACGCCTACTAGATCGAAAGGGCATATCAATATGCCCACCCGTTTGGGCGCCCAACCCGTGAGGAGTGAGCCTGCTCGCGATAGCGGTGTATCAGTCACCGCTATATTGAATGTGACAAAGCTATCGCGAGCAGGCTCACTCCTACAGAGGAAATGCGGTGGATTTCAGATCGGGTTCGGGCAGTCGATGAAGATGTGTTCAAGGGCGAAACGTTTTGCCAGGTAGTCGCCCAGTGCCTGCACGCCATAGCGCTCGGTGGCGTGGTGACCGGCGGCGATGAAGCTGATGTCGTTTTCCCGCGCGCTGTGGAAGGTCTGCTCGGAGGCTTCACCGCTGAGGAACAGATCAACACCCGCCGCCACGCCCTGATCGATATAACCCTGCCCGCCGCCAGTGCACCAGCCGACCCGACGAATCATCGCACTGCCTTCGACCAGCAGCGGCTCGCGGCCCATGACCTCTTGGACCTTGCGCGCGAAATCACGCGGGGTCATCGGCTCATTCAACGAGCCAACCAGTCCGACAATTTTCAGGTTGTCCGGATCCAGTGGCCCTTCAACGGTAATGTCCAGCTGACGCGCCAGCTGCACGTTATTGCCGACTTCCGGGTGCAGATCCAGCGGCAAGTGATAGGCGAGCAGACTGATGTCGTGCTTGAGCAAGGTTTTCAGGCGACGCTGCTTCATGCCGGTGATGCACGGGTTCTCGCCCTTCCAGAAATAGCCGTGATGCACCAGCACCAGATCGGCCTCGGCTTCGACTGCGGCATCGAGCAAGGCCTGACTGGCGGTGACGCCACTGACGATGCGCATCACTTGAGGACGGCCTTCGACCTGCAGGCCGTTGGGGCAATAATCGGCGATTTTTGCACTGCCGAGGTAACGGTCGGCTTCTTCGACGAGGGTGCTGAGGGCGACGGCCATGAAAGACTCCTAAATATCCCGTTCAGAGGCGCGCGCGGCCTCGTATAATGCGCGACATTATCGGCGGTCTGCCCCCGCCTGCAACTTTTCCAGGACGTGCTTAATGCTCAAGGCGCTGCGTTTTTTTGGCTGGCCGCTGTTGGCCGGTGTGCTTATCGCTCTGTTGATTATTCAGCGTTACCCGCAGTGGGTCGGGCTGCCGAGCCTCGACGTCAACCTGCAACAGGCCCCGCAAACCACCAGCGTGCAGCAGGGGCCGGTGTCCTATGCCGACGCGGTGACCATCGCCGCACCGTCAGTGGTCAACCTTTACACCACCAAGGTCATCAACAAACCGGCGCACCCGCTGTTTGAAGACCCGCAGTTCCGGCGCTTCTTCGGTGACAACTCGCCGAAGCAGAAACGCATGGAATCGAGCCTCGGTTCCGGGGTGATCATGAGCCCGGAAGGCTACATTCTGACCAATAACCACGTGACCACCGGCGCCGACCAGATCGTGGTCGCACTCAAGGACGGTCGCGAAACCCTCGCCCGCGTCATCGGCAGCGACCCGGAAACCGACCTCGCGGTGCTGAAGATCGATCTGAAAAGTCTCCCGGCGATCACCGTCGGCCGCTCCGACAGCATCCGCATCGGCGACGTCGCACTGGCCATCGGCAACCCGTTCGGCGTCGGCCAGACCGTGACCATGGGCATCATCAGCGCCACTGGGCGCAACCAGTTGGGCCTGAACAACTACGAAGACTTCATCCAGACCGACGCGGCGATCAACCCGGGCAACTCCGGCGGCGCACTGGTCGATGCCAACGGCAACCTCACCGGGATCAACACCGCGATCTTCTCCAAGTCCGGCGGCTCGCAGGGCATCGGTTTTGCGATCCCGGTGAAACTGGCGATGGAGGTGATGAAGTCGATCATCGAGCACGGTCAGGTGATTCGTGGCTGGCTGGGTATTGAAGTACAGCCGCTGACACAGGAACTGGCCGAGTCGTTTGGCCTGTCCGGACGTCCGGGAATTGTCGTTGCAGGGATCTTCCGCGATGGCCCGGCACAGAAGGCCGGCCTGCAGTTGGGTGACGTGATTCTGAGTATCGACGGCGAACCGGCCGGTGATGGCCGCAAGTCAATGAACCAGGTGGCGCGGATCAAACCGACCGACAAGGTCACGATTCAGGTGATGCGCAACGGCAAGGAGATCAAGCTGACCGCTGAAATCGGCCTGCGTCCACCGCCGGCGCCGGTCAAAGAAGAAGAGTAAGCAACTGCCAAAAACACTGTGGGAGCGAGCTTGCTCGCGAAGAGGCCGTCACATTCAACATCGATGTTGAATGACCAACCGCTTTCGCGAGCAAGCTCGCTCCCACAGGTTTAGCGGTGTTCTACAGGTTGCCGAGGCCGTCGATCAGCGCCTGGTTCTGCTCCGGCGTGCCGATCGAAATCCGCAGGAACTGGGCAATCCGCTCCTGCTTGAAGTGACGCACAATCACGCCCTGCTCACGCAGTTTCGCTGCCAGCCCCGCGGCATCGTGTTGCGGGTGACGGGCGAAGATGAAGTTTGCCGCCGACGGCAGCACCTCAAAGCCCTTGGCCTGCAACTGCGCAACGACCCACTCGCGACTTTCGATAACCAGACGGCAGGTCTTGTCGAAGTACTCACGGTCTTCGAACGCCGCCGCCGCGCCGACAATCGCCAGGCGATCCAGCGGATAGGAATTGAAGCTGTTCTTGATCCGCTCCAGCGCTTCGATCAGATCCGGATGACCCACCGCCAGACCGACGCGCAGCCCGGCCAGCGAGCGCGACTTGGACAGGGTCTGGGTCACCAGCAGATTCGGATAACGATCCACCAGACTGATCGCGGTTTCGCCGCCGAAGTCGATATAAGCCTCGTCTACCACAACCACCGAATCCGGGCTGGCCTTGAGGATCTGCTCGACCGCTTCCAGTGCCAACAGGCAACCGGTCGGTGCGTTCGGGTTCGGGAAGATGATCCCGCCGTTCGGCTTGGCGTAATCCGCCGGGTTGATCTGGAACTGCGCGTCCAGCGGCACCGCATCGAACTGGATACCGTACAGTCCGCAATACACCGGATAGAAGCTATAGCTGATGTCCGGGAACAACAGCGGCTGCTCGTGTTGCAACAGACCGTGGAAGATGTGCGCGAGCACTTCGTCCGAGCCGTTGCCGAGGAATACCTGATTGCTCTGCACGCCGTAGTAGTGGGCGACGGCGTTTTTCAGCAGATCGCTGTTCGGGTCCGGGTACAGGCGCAGGTTGTCATTGAGTTCGGTCTGCATCGCCGCCAGCGCTCTGGGCGACGGGCCGTAGGGGTTTTCGTTGGTGTTGAGCTTGACCAGTCTGGTCAGCTTCGGCTGTTCGCCCGGCACATACGGCACCAGATCCTTGACGAACGGGCTCCAGAATTTACTCATGTTCACTCCCCCTGCCCTGGCAGAAAGTCTGCGTCTTTGATGCGGTATTCGGCGCTGCGTGCGTGCGCGCTCAGGGATTCGCCACGGGCCAGCACGGACGCGGTCTTGCCCAGCTCGGAAGCACCGGCCTCGGAGCAGAAGATGATCGACGAACGTTTCTGGAAGTCGTACACACCCAGCGGCGAGGAGAACCGCGCGGTGCCGGAGGTCGGCAGCACGTGGTTCGGACCGGCGCAGTAGTCGCCCAGTGCTTCGGAGGTGTGGCGGCCCATGAAGATCGCGCCGGCGTGGCGGATCTGCGGCAACCACGCTTGTGGGTCGGCGACCGACAATTCAAGGTGTTCCGGGGCAATGCGGTTGGCGACTTCGATGGCTTGCGCCATGTCGCGCACGTGGATCAGCGCACCGCGACCATTGATCGAGGTTTCGATGATGGTTGCGCGGTCCATGGTCGGCAGCAGTTTGTCGATGCTGGCGGCGACCTTGTCGAGGAATTCGGCATCCGGGCTGACCAGAATCGCCTGGGCGTCTTCGTCGTGCTCGGCCTGGGAGAACAGGTCCATGGCGATCCAGTCCGGATCGGTCTGGCCGTCACAGACCACGAGGATTTCCGACGGGCCGGCGATCATGTCGATGCCGACCTGACCGAACACGTGACGCTTGGCGGTGGCGACATAGATGTTGCCCGGGCCGACGACCTTGTCCACCTGTGGCACGCTTTCGGTGCCGTAAGCTAGCGCGGCAACCGCTTGCGCGCCGCCGATGGTGAACACCCGGTCGACGCCGGCAATGCACGCCGCCGCCAGCACCAGTTCGTTGATTTCGCCGCGCGGGGTCGGCACCACCATGACCACTTCGGTCACGCCGGCGACCTTGGCCGGAATCGCGTTCATCAGCACCGACGATGGATACGACGCCTTGCCGCCCGGCACGTAGAGGCCGGCGCGATCCAGTGGCGTGACCTTCTGGCCGAGCACGGTGCCGTCAGCCTCGGTGTAGCTCCAGGAATCCTGTTTCTGTTTTTCGTGATAGCTGCGCACCCGCGCCGCGGCTTTTTCCAGCGCTTCGCGCTGTGCCACGGTGATGCGGGTCAGGGCCAGTTCCAGGCGCTCGCGCGGCAGGATCAAGTCAGCCATCGAGGCGACTTCGAGGCCGTCGAACTTCTGGGTGAACTCGACCAGCGCCGCGTCACCGCGCTCGCGCACCGCCTTGATGATGTCCAGCACGCGCTGATTGACCGAGTCGTCAGACACACTTTCCCAGCTCAGCAGATGATCCAGATGATGCGCGAAATCCGGGTCAGCAGCGTTGAGTCGGCGAATTGCAGTCGGTGCGGTCATAGCGAGAGCCTCATAGGAATGGCAAAAACTCAGGCGCCCTAACTTAGCAGTCGTTTCCGCTTGGGCACCTGAGATTCTGGCTATGAGGCGGATAGACGGGCGCGACTCAAGGTCGCGCAGGTGAATCAGCCGCGGTGTCGCGATTCCACTGCGTTGCGCAGGGTATCGATCAACGCCTGGATTCGGGCGTGTTGCATCTTCATCGAAGCCTTGTTGACCACCAGGCGCGAGCTGATCGTGGCGATCAGTTCCTGAGGTTCCAGGCCGTTGGCGCGCAGGGTGTTGCCGGTGTCGACCACGTCGATGATCTTGTCGGCCAGACCGATCAGCGGCGCCAGCTCCATCGAACCGTAGAGCTTGATGATGTCGACCTGACGGCCCTGCTCGGCGTAGTAACGCTTGGCGACGTTGACGAACTTGGTCGCCACGCGCAGACGGCCCTTGGGCTCGGCCGCGCCGATCTTGCCGGCGGTCATCAGCTTGCACTGGGCAATCTGCAGATCCAGCGGCTCGTAAAGGCCCTGGCCGGTGTATTCCATCAGCACGTCTTTACCGGCGACGCCGAGGTCGGCCGCGCCATGCTCGACATAGGTCGGCACGTCGGTGGCACGCACGATCAACAGACGTACGTCATCCTGAGTGGTGGGGATGATCAGCTTGCGGCTCTTGTCCGGATTCTCGGTCGGCACGATGCCGGCTTCAGCGAGAAGCGGCAGGGTGTCGTCAAGGATGCGGCCCTTGGACAGTGCGATGGTCAACATGGGAAACGTCAGTCCTTATCAAGGTACTCATGCCCGGTCGCAATCGGCGCCGGACACACATCGAGCCGGTAACCGGCTCGACTCGAAACGAATTCGGTGGACACCTCCCTGTGTCCGCATGCAGCAATCAGCCCGGAACGCGACGGATCTTGGCGCCCAGCATCTGCAGTTTTTCTTCGATGCACTCGTAACCACGGTCGATGTGGTAGATGCGGTCGATCAGGGTGTCGCCTTCGGCAACCAGTGCCGAGATCACCAGGCTGGCCGAAGCGCGCAGGTCGGTGGCCATCACTGGCGCGCCCTTCAGGACTTCAGTACCGGTAACGATCGCAGTGTTGCCTTCGACCTGGATCCTGGCGCCCATGCGGTGCAGTTCGTACACGTGCATGAAACGGTTTTCGAAGATCGTCTCGATCACTGCACCAGTGCCTTCGGCAATGGCGTTGAGCGAGATGAACTGCGCCTGCATGTCGGTCGGGAACGCCGGGTACGGCGCTGTACGCACGTTGACCGCTTTCGGGCGCTTGCCGTGCATGTTCAGCTCGATCCAGTCGTCACCGCTGGTGACTTCGGCGCCAGCTTCACGGAGCTTTTCCAGAACGGCTTCGAGGATGGTCGGATCGGTGTCCTTGACCTTCACACGGCCACCGGTGACCGCTGCGGCCACCAGGTAGGTGCCGGTTTCGATACGGTCAGGCATGACTTTGTAGAAGCACGAACCCAGACGCTCGACGCCATCGATGGTGATGGTGTCGGTGCCGGCGCCGGAAACCTTGGCGCCCATGGCGTTGAGGAAGTTCGCCAGGTCAACCACTTCAGGCTCACGCGCAGCGTTCTGCAGCACGCTGCGACCCTTGGCCAGGGCCGCCGCCATCATGATGTTTTCGGTACCGGTCACACTGACGGTATCGAAGAAGAAGCTTGCGCCGCGCAGGCCGCCTTCAGGTGCCTTGGCCTTGATGTAGCCGCCTTCGACGTCGATCACCGCGCCCATGGCTTCGAGGCCACGGATGTGCAGGTCAACCGGACGCGAACCGATGGCGCAACCGCCAGGCAGGGCGACTTCGGCTTCGCCGAAACGCGCAACCATCGGGCCCAGTACCAGGATCGAGGCACGCATGGTTTTCACCAGTTCGTACGGCGCGATCAGGGTCTTGATGGTGCGTGGGTCGATTTCGACGCTGAGCTTCTCGTCGATCACCGGCTCGATGCCCATGCGACCGAACAGCTCGATCATGGTGGTGATGTCGTGCAGGTGCGGCAGGTTGCCAACGGTCACCGGGCCATCGCACAGCAGGGTGGCAGCCAGAATCGGCAGGGCGGAGTTCTTCGCCCCGGAGATACGGATTTCGCCATCAAGACGAACGCCACCGGTAATAATCAATTTATCCATAAGAATCTCGACGCCCTTGGGCTCAGGTGCGCTCGGCCCAGGCCGCGCTGCTGAAAAATTTCATAGTGACCGCGTGGATGCTGCCATCGGCGATCCACGGGTTCAAATGGGCATAAATGCTCTGCTGACGCTTGACCGGGCTCAATGCCGCCAGTTCATCGCTGATCACGTTCAGCTGAAAGTTGCAGCCTTCGCCTTCAACTTCCACCTGCGTTCCTGGCAGCTTTCCTTCAAGGAAGCTCTTCACTTCTACGGCCTGCATGCTCAACCTCAATCGGCGCCCTGTGCGCACGGGTCGGACATCATACAAAAAAGCCCCGCGCCTGCGAACCCCGCATTGGCAGGACTCTGACGGGGGGCTTCTTTATCGATGCGGGTTCAGGGGTGCGCCAGCAACTCGGTCAATTCACTGACCTGAGCGATTTCGCGCATGTCTTCCGGCATCGCGCGGATGCTGACGGCCTTGCCGGCCGCCTGGGCATCGCGCATGAAGCACAGCAGCAAGGACAAGCCGACGCTGCTGGACTTCTTCACTGCCGAACAATCGATGACCAGCGCTGCCGCCTTGCTGGACTTGATCAGCGCCTGGCCTTCCTTGCGCAGGTCGGGACCCGTGCGGTAATCCAGCACTCCGCTGAGCAATAGCTCGTCGACGTCACTCATACGAACTGCCGCCTCATTCATTGCGCTGGCTTCGCGGCAGCTTTGTCGGTTTCTTCCTTGGCTTTGGCGACTTCGCCGGCCCAACCATTGATGGTCTTGTCCAGATCGTTGCCATTGCGCTGCATTGCGTCGGCGAACTGATCACGGAACAGCTTGCCGATGTTGATGCCATTGATGATCACATTGCGCAGTTTCCACTCGCCATTGATCTTCTCCAGCGTGTACTGCACAGGGTAGATCGCGCCGTTGTTGCCCTTGACGGTCATGCCGACGCTGGTGCGATCGCCGGACTCATCCTTGGCAGGATCAACGGTAATGCCCTGGTTGTTGTATTCGAGCAAGGCATTGCCATAGAACTGGAACAGGCCGCGCTTGAAGTTTTCCTGGAAGGTCTGCATCTGCGCCGGCGTGGCCTTGCGCGAGTACTTGACCGTCATGATGCTCTTGGAAATGCCTTCGGCATCCACCACGGGACCGACGATGGTGTTCAGCGCCGTGTAGAAATCCTGCGGATCCTGCTTGTACTTTTCTTTATTGGCCGACAGGTCGGCCAGCATCCGGTTCGTGGTGTCCTGAATCAGGTCGTGTGCCGACTGTCCAGGCGCAGCGTTAGCCAGCAGTGGCAGGGCCGCGAGCAACACCAACAGGCCACGTCGCAAGGTAGAGATCATTCAAAAGCTCCTCATTTGGCGTCTTTGCTAACGGTATTGAGCAGGAATTTACCGATCAGGTCTTCCAGTACCAGAGACGACTGCGTGTCGTGGATGGTTCCACCATCCTTCAGACGGGTGTCTTCCCCGCCCACGCTGATACCGATGTACTTCTCGCCCAACAGGCCAGCGGTCAGGATAGACGCTGTGGAGTCGGTCGGCAGGTTGTCGACCTTTTTATCCACTTGCAGGGTGACCCGACCGGTGAAGCTGTCGCGATCCAGATCGATGGCCGTGACCTTGCCGATGGTCACACCGGCCATGGTCACTTTGGCTCTGACCGTCAAACCGGCGATATTGTCGAAGTAGGCATACAGTTTATAGGTGTCGGTGGTCGACGTCGGAGACAGCCCACTGACCCGCAGAGCAAGCAGCAACAAAGCCAGGATCCCTGCCAGCAGGAACAGGCCGACACCGATTTCCAGGGTGCGGTTTTGCATCAGAAATCTCCAAACATCAAAGCGGTCAGAATAAAGTCCAGGCCCAGTACCGCCAGCGAGGCAAATACCACGGTCTTGGTGGTGGCGCGACTGATGCCCTCGGAAGTGGGCTCACAGTCATAGCCTTGGAAAACGGCAATCCAGGTCACGACGAAGGCGAAAACGATACTTTTGATGACGCCGTTGAGCACATCGCTGGTGAAGTTCACGCTGTTCTGCATGTTCGCCCAGTAGGAGCCTTCATACACGCCAAGCCAGTCGACAGCCACCCACGAACCGCCCCAGATCCCCACCACGCTGAAAATCATCGCCAGCACCGGCAGGGAAATGAAACCGGCCCACAGACGCGGGGCAATAATGTATTTGAGCGGATCGACACCGATCATTTCCAGGCTGGAAAGCTGTTCGGTGGACTTCATATTGCCGATTTCCGCGGTCAGCGCCGAACCGGCACGCCCGGCAAACAGCAACGCCGTCACCACCGGCCCCAGTTCACGCAGCAACGTCAGGGCGACCATCTGCCCCACGGCCTGCTCCGAACCGTAGCTCGACAGAATACTGAAGCCCTGCAGCGCCAGCACCATACCGATGAAAATCCCCGACACGACGATGATCACCAGCGACATCACGCCAACCGAATGCAGTTGCTTGACCAGCAGGCCGAATCCGCCGCTGATGCCGCCACGACCGAGCAGGGCGTGAAACAGGAACAGGGTCGCGCGACCGAACACCGCGACGGCGTCGATCGCCGCCTCGCCGAAACGGCGCACGCGTTCTATTAGTGAAATTCTGCGCATCAGCGCTTCCCCAGAAGATCTGCGCGGTAATCCGTCGCTGGAAAATGATACGGCACCGGGCCATCGGGGTTGCCGGTCATGAACTGGCGAATACGCGGCTCATCCGAATTCATCAATTCGTCCGGCGTGCCCTGCCCCAGCACCTGACCATCACCTACTACATAGATGTAGTCAGCGATGCTCGCGGTTTCGGCCAGATCGTGAGAGACCACGATACTGGTGATTCCCAACGCATCGTTGAGCAGACGGATCAGGCGTACCAGCACGCCCATGGCGATCGGATCCTGGCCGACGAAAGGCTCGTCATACATGAGAATCTGCGGATCGAGCGCAATCGCCCGGGCCAGCGCCACCCGGCGCTTCATGCCGCCGGACAGCTCGTCGGGCATCAACTCGATGGCACCGCGCAAGCCGACCGCCTGCAATTTGAGCAGGACGATGTCGCGGATCATTTCATCCGGCAATTGGGTATGAACGCGCAGGGGGAACGCGACGTTCTCGAAGACATCGAGATCGGTGAACAGCGCGCCGCTCTGAAACAGCACACCCATGTGCTTGCGCGCATCGAACAGATCACTGCGCGACAGTGTCGGCAGGTTCTGGCCGTTGACCCAGACTTCGCCGCTGGAAGGACGCAACTGCGCACCCATCAAGCGCAACAAAGTGGTCTTGCCGCACCCGGAAGGTCCCATGATGCCGGTAACCTTGCCACGCGGGATGCGAATATCGACGTTATTGAAAATGCTGCGCGCACCGCGCTTGAAGGAGACTCCCTTCAGCTCGACCGCGTAGGCGTTATCGGCACTCATCTAAACTCCTTGCGATGCAGCCTCTCACTCGGACGCCTGGCTTTCCTTGGAAAGCACATACCTCCCGGGCAGGCCGAACTGGCGGCGAACTATATCACTGCAAAGGCCAAGCGCCCAAGGCCCATGCCCCTCTGTGTTCAGCGACATGACAGGCCCGCCCGCGCTTTTTCAGGGTTTTGGTGACAAGGAATGACAAAGCACGACGAACTTGCGTGAGGCTTTTCAACATAACCGCTATAATCGCCGCCTTTTCATCGGGCTATACGATTTCTGACATGAGCCAATCCAGCGACCTGATTCAATCGGCACAACGCACCATCCGCCTCGAAGTGGAAGCCGTACAAGGCTTGTTGCCCCATATCGACGCCGATTTCGTACGCGCTTGCGAGATGATTCTGGCCAGCAAAGGCCGTGTGGTGGTGGTCGGCATGGGCAAATCCGGGCACGTCGGCAACAAGATTGCCGCAACCCTGGCCAGCACCGGCACCCCGGCATTTTTCGTCCACCCGGCCGAAGCCAGCCATGGCGACATGGGCATGATCACCCGCGACGACGTGATCCTCGCCCTCTCCAACTCCGGCTCGACCAACGAAATCGTCACCCTGCTGCCATTGATCAAGCGCCTCGGCATCCAGTTGATCAGCCTCACCGGCAATCCGCAGTCGCCGCTCGCCAAGGCCGCCGAAGTCAATCTCAACGTTCACGTCGAGCACGAAGCCTGCCCGCTGAACCTGGCACCGACCTCTTCGACCACTGCGGCGCTGGTCATGGGTGATGCCCTGGCGGTGGCGCTGCTGGAAGCGCGCGGTTTCACTGCCGAAGATTTTGCTTTTTCGCACCCGGGCGGCGCTCTGGGTCGACGCCTGCTGCTGAAAGTGGAAAACGTCATGCATGCCGGGCAAGAGCTGCCGCAAGTGCAGCGCGGCACCCTGCTCAAAGACGCGCTGATGGAAATGACCCGCAAGGGTCTGGGCATGACCGCGATCGTTGAAGCAGATGGCAAGCTGGCCGGGATCTTTACCGACGGCGACTTGCGCCGCACCCTGGATCGCAGCATCGACATCCACAGCGCCACCATCGACCAGGTCATGACCGCACACGGCAAGACCGCACGGCCCGAGATGCTCGCCGCCGAAGCGCTGAAAATCATGGAAGACCACCGAATCAACGCACTGGTGGTCGTGGACGAAGAAGATCGCCCGATCGGCGCCTTCAACCTCTCCGATCTGCTGCGTGCAGGAGTGATGTAATGACCACCGATCTGCTGCAACGCGGCAAAGCGATCAAACTGGCGGTGTTCGACGTCGACGGCGTCCTCACCGACGGGCGCCTGTACTTCCTCGAAGACGGCAGCGAATTCAAGACCTTCAACACCCTCGACGGCCAGGGCATCAAGATGCTGATGAATGCCGGTGTCGAAACCGCCATCATCAGCGGCCGCAAGACGCCGGTGGTTGAACGCCGGGCGAAGAACCTCGGCATCCCGCACCTGTTTCAGGGCCGCGAAGACAAATTGGTGGTTCTGGACGGTCTACTGGCGCAACTGGGCCTAAGCTATGAACAGGTCGCCTACCTCGGTGACGACTTGCCTGACCTGCCGGTGATCCGCCGCGTAGGCTTGGGCATGGCCGTCGCCAATGCCGCCGATTTCGTGCGCGAACACGCCCATGGCGTCACTCGGGCCCGCGGTGGCGAAGGTGCCGCCCGTGAATTCTGCGAATTGATCCTGCGCGCCCAGGGCCGCCTCGATGCGGCCAACGCCGCGTACCTGTGAGCCAGACCATGTTTAGCAAAAAATTTCGCAACTTCCTGCTGTTCGGCTGTATCGCTGCCATGTTTGCGGCGGTCGGCTACTGGAACATCAGTCCGGAACGGTTCCTCGACAAACCTGCGGTCAAGGTCGAAGACACTGCAATCGACTGGTACGCCACCAATACGCATACCCTGCAATACCTGCCGGACGGCAAAGTGCAGTACGAAATGACCTCCGACAAGGCCGAACACCTGAAAGCGACGGATGTAACTCTGGTTACCAAACCGGACCTGAACATGTATCGCGGCACCGAGTTTCCATGGCACGTGACCAGCGAGCGCGGCGAAGTGAATCCGGACGGAACGCAGGTAGAATTGATCGACTCGGTACGCATCAAGCGCACCGATGAAAAGAACCGCGACACCCTGATCACCAGCACACGCATGACGGTGTTCCCTCAGCAGCAATATGCGCAGACCGAGCAACCCGTTAGAATCGACGGCGCTGGCGGTGTATCGACTGGCGTGGGAATGAAGGCGTATTTGAAGGACAGCAGGATACACCTGCAATCGAACGTAAGAGGACAGTATGAGGCTCGTTAAAACCCTCCCTATTTTGCTCAGTCTGGGCGCAGCACTGGGAAGCGTGAGCGCCTGGGCTCTGCCGAACGATCAGCAGCAACCTATCCGCATTCAGGCCGACGACGCCCAACTGGACGACAAGAATGGCATCGCCACCTATAAAGGTGACGTGATCATCACCCAGGGTTCGATGATCGTTAAGGGCAATACGGTGACCATCACCCGTACCCCGACCGGTGATATCGACGTGGTGACCTCGGTGGGCAACCTTGCCTACTTCGAGCAGTTGCAGACTCAGGGCGACAAAAAGCCGGTACAAGGCTGGGGCGTGACGATCCAGTACCACGCCGCGCAAAACCGCGTCGTGCTGATCGACAAGGCCAAGGTTGTCGACAAGGACAACAACACCACTCAGGGCGAGAAAATCGTCTATGACACAGTGAAGAAGCTGGCCAGTGCCGGTCGCGCTACCGGTAGCAAAGTCACCGAAGCGCGTCCGCGCATCGACATGGTGATCCAGCCGAAGAAGAAAACCGACGAGAAGACCCAGTAATGGCAACTCTGAAAGCCCAACACCTGGCCAAGGCCTATAAAAGCCGCCAGGTTGTGCGCGACGTCAGCCTGTCGATCGACAGCGGCCAGATCGTTGGCCTGCTCGGCCCGAACGGCGCCGGCAAGACCACCTGCTTCTACATGATCGTCGGTCTGGTGCAGGCCGATCAGGGTCGCGTGCTGATCGATGATCTGGACGTCAGCCATCAGCCGATGCACGGTCGTGCCAAGGCCGGTATCGGCTATCTGCCGCAAGAAGCGTCGATCTTCCGCAAACTGTCGGTGGCCGATAACATCATGGCCATCCTCGAAACCCGCACGGAACTCGACAAGGCCGGTCGTCGCAAGGAACTGGAAAGCCTGCTGCAGGAGTTCCATATCAGCCACATCCGCGACAACCTCGGCATGAGCCTGTCCGGTGGTGAACGCCGCCGGGTGGAAATCGCCCGCGCCCTGGCGACCGCACCGAAATTCATCCTGCTCGACGAACCGTTCGCCGGTGTCGACCCGATTTCGGTTGGCGACATCAAGCAGATCATCCACCACCTCAAGGCCAAGGGCATCGGTGTACTGATCACCGACCACAACGTGCGTGAGACCCTGGATATCTGCGAAACCGCCTACATCGTCAACGACGGTCAACTGATCGCCGAAGGCGATGCGGCGACCATCCTTGCCAACGATCTGGTGAAGGAAGTGTACCTGGGCCACGAGTTCCGCCTCTAAGCGAGCCGCCCGGGCGCTGTATCGATTCAAGCAGGATTTAATACGCTTTAATTGTTACAGCGCTCTAGGCAAACACGACAGTTTCAGGCATATAATTTGCTTAAGTTTGGCGCTCCGGCGCCCTGTAGTGGATGGCGCATGCGCGCCGGCGAATAAGGTGTTAAGCCCCTGCCATGAAACCATCGCTAGTCTTGAGAATGGGCCAGCAGCTGACGATGACACCGCAGCTGCAACAGGCCATCCGCCTGCTCCAATTGTCGACCCTGGACCTGCAACAGGAAATCCAGGAGGCCCTGGAATCCAATCCGATGCTCGAACGCCAGGAAGAAGGCGACGACTTCGACAACTCCGATCCTTTGGCCGACAACGCCGAACAAAAACCCAACACCGACATTCAGGAACCCTCCTATCAGGAAACCGCTCCGACGGTGGACAACCTGGAAGATGGCGAATGGAACGAGCGCATTCCTAACGAACTGCCCGTTGATACCGCTTGGGAAGACGTCTACCAGACCAGCGCCAGCAGCCTGCCCAGCAGCGATGACGACGAGTGGGACTTCACCACCCGCACCTCCGCCGGCGAAAGCCTGCAAAGCCATTTGCTCTGGCAATTGAACCTGGCGCCGATGTCCGACACCGACCGCCTGATCGCCGTGACCCTGATCGATTGCATCAACAATCAGGGCTACCTCGACGAAACCCTCGAAGAAATCCTCGACGCCTTTGATCCGGAGCTCGACATCGAGCTGGACGAGATCGAGGCCGTTCTGCACCGCATCCAGCAGTTCGAACCCGCCGGCATCGGCGCGCGCAACCTCGGCGAATGTCTGTTGCTGCAACTGCGTCAGCTCCCGGCCAAGACTCCGTGGCTCAACGAAGCCAAACGTCTGGTCAGCGATTACATCGATCTGCTCGGCAGTCGTGACTACAGCCAGTTGATGCGGCGCATGAAGCTCAAGGAAGACGAGCTGCGTCAGGTCATCGAACTGGTGCAAAGCCTCAATCCACGCCCGGGCTCACAGATCGAATCGACCGAAGCCGAGTACGTGGTGCCCGACGTCATTGTGCGCAAGGACAACGAGCGCTGGCTGGTCGAATTGAATCAGGAGTCGGTGCCCCGTTTGCGGGTCAACGCGCAGTACGCCGGTTTCGTCCGTCGCGCCGACACCAGCGCCGACAACACCTTCATGCGCAACCAGTTGCAAGAAGCACGCTGGTTCATCAAGAGCCTGCAGAGCCGCAACGAAACCCTGATGAAAGTGGCCACCCAGATCGTCGAGCATCAGCGCGGTTTCCTGGAATACGGCGACGAAGCCATGAAGCCGTTGGTCCTGCACGACATCGCCGAAGCGGTAGGCATGCACGAATCGACGATTTCCCGGGTCACCACGCAGAAATTCATGCATACCCCACGGGGCATTTATGAACTGAAATACTTTTTCTCCAGCCATGTAAGCACCTCCGAAGGCGGTGAATGCTCGTCCACGGCGATCCGCGCGATCATCAAAAAACTGGTTGCAGCGGAAAATCAGAAAAAGCCGTTGAGTGACAGCAAGATCGCTGGTTTACTGGAGGCACAAGGCATTCAGGTGGCTCGCCGCACCGTCGCCAAGTACCGTGAATCCCTAGGGATCGCGCCTTCGAGCGAACGCAAGCGGTTGATGTAAGCCACGTTACAGCGTTCCAGTGGCAGGCTGTTCGGCCTGCCGCTTTATGCACTGGCAACGAAGGAGAAGCTGTATGCAAGTCAACATCAGTGGACACCAACTGGAAGTGACCCAACCTCTTCGTGAATACGTTGAGCAAAAGCTCAAGAGGCTGGAGGGGCATTTCGACAAGATCACCAACGTGCAAGTCACGATGTGCGTCGAAAAGCTGAAGCAGAAAATCGAAGCCACGCTGCATATTCCCGGCAACGAGGTCGTCGCAAACGCGGAACATACCGACATGTACGCAGCGATCGACGCGCTGACCGACAAGCTTGATAAACAACTCAAAAAGCATAAGGAAAAGACCCAGAGCCTGCTTCAGGGCGCTACCGGTCGATAACCCCCACCCCCATGATCCGACTTGAAAGTATCCTGACCCCCGGCCGTTCCCTGGTGAACGTGCCGGGCGGCAGTAAAAAGAAAGCCCTCGAACAGATTGCCAACCTGATCGCCCGCGAAGTGCCGGATCTGGAGATGCAAGATGTCTTCGAAGCGCTGATCGCCCGTGAGAAACTCGGTTCCACCGGTTTCGGCAACGGCATCGCCATCCCCCACTGTCGTCTCAAAGGCTGCGAAGCGCCTATCAGCGCTTTGATGCACCTTGAAGCGCCCATCGATTTCGATGCAATCGACGGCGCACCGGTTGACCTGCTGTTCGTTCTGCTGGTCCCGGAAGCCGCCACCGATGCTCATCTGGAATTACTGCGCCAGATCGCCAGCATGCTCGATCGCAAGGAAGTGCGCGAAAAACTGCGTAGCGCACCGAGCAATGAAGCCTTGTATCAGGTCGTCCTGAGCGAGCAGAACGGTCACTAATCATGCGCTTGATCATCGTCAGCGGCCGCTCCGGCTCGGGTAAAAGTACCGCCCTGAATGTTCTTGAGGACAACGGCTACTACTGCATCGACAACTTGCCGGCCGGTCTGCTGCCGGAGCTCGCCGAACGCGCCCTGATTCATACCGAGCTGGCTCAGCCGTTGGTGGCTGTGTCGATCGATGCGCGAAACCTGCCGAGTCATTTGTCACGCTTCCCCGAGTTGCTCGAAGAAGTCCGCGCCCGACACATCCAGTGTGATGTGCTGTATCTGGATGCCGACGAAGAAACCTTGCTCAAACGCTTCTCGGAAACCCGCCGTCGCCACCCGCTGAGCACCGCCAACCGCTCACTGGCCGAAGCGATCGAAGATGAAACCGCCCTGCTCGGCCCGATTGCCGACCTGGCCGATCTCAAGGTCAACACCACCAATCTGAATCTGTACCAGTTGCGCGATACCATCAAACTGCGCCTGCTGAACCAGCCGGAGCCGGGGACGGCATTTCTGGTTGAATCGTTCGGTTTCAAGCGCGGCATGCCGGTGGACGCGGATCTGGTGTTCGACGTGCGCTGCCTGCCCAATCCGTACTGGAAGCCTGAATTGCGCGCACAATCCGGACTCGACGCACCGGTCGCCGAGTATCTGGCGACGCAGCCGGAGGTCGAAGAGATGTTCCAGGACATATACGGCTACCTGAATAAATGGTTGCCGCGCTTTGCGGCGAGCAATCGCGCCTATGTCACCATTGCCATTGGCTGCACTGGCGGACATCACCGCTCCGTTTACCTGACCGAACGCCTGGGTCAGGCCCTGCAGAAAACCCTGAAGAACGTCCAGGTTCGCCACCGCGACCTCACTTAAAGGATTCACACCGCGATGCCTGCTCTGGAAATCGAAATCATCAATAAACTGGGCCTGCATGCCCGAGCGTCGGCCAAGTTCGTCGGGGTGGCGGGGCAGTTCCCGGATTGCACGATCAGAGTGGGTCGCACACCGGAAACCACGGTGGATGGCAAAAGCATCATGGCGATGATGATGCTGGCCGCCGGTAAAGGCACCAAAATATATTTGAGTACTGAAGGACATCAGGAACAGGAAGCGCTGGATGCGCTGGTGGCGTTGATCAACAACTACTTCGACGAAGGCGGTTGAACGTTAAAAGATCGCAGCCTGCGGCAGCTCCTACAGTGAACGCAATCCAATGTAGGAACTGCCGAAGGCTGCGATCTTTTTTCAGCCCAATGCGGTATCCATCACCATCATCAGACAGAAGCCGATCAGCAAGCCTAGGCTGGCCAGCTTGTCATGCCCATGGCGGCGCGATTCCGGGATGATCTCATGCGTCACCACCAACAACATCGCCCCCGCCGCCAGCGCCAGCCCCAACGGCAATAACAGCTCCGCCAGACTGACCAGCCACGCGCACAGAAGTGCAAACACCGGCTCGACCAGCCCTGAAGCCGCACCGATCAAGAACGCTCTGACCCGCGACATTCCTGCCCCCGCCAGTACCAGCGCAATCACCAATCCCTCCGGCACATCCTGCAAGGCGATGCCCATCGCCAGACTGTCGGCATCCGGCATGCCGCCACCGGCCGATACCCCGACTGCCATGCCTTCGGGAATGTTGTGGGCAATGATGGCGAAGACGAACAGCCAGATCCGCGGCGGAATCACCGGGTGCTCGGGGGTACCGACGAGCATTTCCGGTGAGGCGCCGGACAGTTTCAGATCCACCAGATACAGAGCGAATGCACCGAGCATGATGCCGAAGCAGATCAGACCACTGGCGGCCCAGGGTGTCAGGCCCAGACTTTCGGCGGCGGCAATGCCCGGCACGATCAGCGAAAAAGCGGTCGCCGCCAGCATCACGCCGGCACCGAAGCCCAGCAGCGTATCGCTGAGCCTCTGCGGCATGCGCCGGATCACCAGCACCGGCACCGCACCGAGCGCCGTGCCGAGGGCGCAGATCGCGCCACCCTGCAAGGCCCGCGACAGTTTCGGCTGCAGATCCAGCCATTCCAGCCCATGCGCCGCGAGCAAGGTGATGCCCGCCAGCAGCAACAGCGACCCGACCGCGTAACGAAACATGCGCCCACCGCCAATCGCCAGTGTTTCAGTGCCCATAGTCAGCCTTGGATTGTTTTTATAGATGACTTAAACGAGTGCCGCCTGATAGCGCGCGGCAACTTCAGGCCAATTGATCACGTTGTAGAACGCGTTGATGTATTCCGGGCGACGGTTCTGGTAACGCAAGTAGTAGGCATGTTCCCAGACATCCAAACCCAGAATCGGCGTATTGCCGCTCATCAACGGGCTGTCCTGATTGCCGCTGCTTTCCACGATAAGTTTCTTCTCCGGAGTCACGCTGAGCCAGGCCCAGCCACTGCCGAAACGGGTCAACGCGGCTTTGGTGAAGGCTTCCTTGAAACTGTCGAGACCGCCCAGTTGCTCCTCGATCGCCTTGGCCAGCGCACCGTCCGGCTTGCCACCGCCGTTGGGCACCATGACTTCCCAGAACAACGAATGGTTGGCGTGGCCGCCGCCCTGGTTGATCACCGCCGCGCGGAGTTTTTCCGGCAACTGCTGAACGCTGGCGACCAGTTTTTCCACCGGCCACTCGGCGTACTCGGTGCCTTCGACGGCGGCATTGAGGTTGTTGATGTAGGTCTGGTGATGCTTGGTGTAGTGAATCTCCATGGTTTGCGCATCGATGTGCGGTTCCAGGGCGTCGTAGGCGTACGGCAAGGCAGGCAAGGTAAAAGCCATTTCAGTGGACTCCATGGTGATGTGAGGCTGACGCGCGGCGTGCATTGCCGGTGTCCGGGTGCAGCAGGCGCTGGGTGCGCGGATACTCGCCGTGTTCGCTGATGAAATTCAGCAGTTCGACGTAGGTCTTGCTGCTCTGGCGCAGCGCCGCTTCCCGCAGGGCCGGGCGCAGGCGCTCGTCCTGCATGGTCTGCAACAGCCGCTGGTGGATCGCGCAGAGGTACTCGGCGCTCTCCTCCGGCTGGTTCAGGCGCAGGTGCAGATCCGCCAGGTTGTGATGGGAGATGACGCAGGCCGCCACCGCTTCGTCGGCATCGGCCCAGCGTTCGAACAGCACTTGCGCCAGGGCCAGGGCCTGCAAGTAAGCCTCGCGGGCATCGATCAGCTCGCCCAGCATGAAGCAGCGATTGGCTCGTTCGATCGTGCGTTTCCAGTGCTCCATGGTGAGCCTCCAAAGCGGTTGCGGGATTTACACGCCGCCGGCGGTGAGTTTCTCGGGATTGAGCAACTCTTCCAGTTGGCTGCGCGACAAGTCAGTGTGTTCCAGGGCGACGTCGATCACCGGACGCCCTTGCTTGTAGGCCTGCTTGGCGATTTCAGCGGCTTTCTGGTAGCCGATGATCGGGTTGAGCGCGGTGACCAGAATCGGATTACGCGACAGCGCTTCCTTGAGCCGCGACTCGTTGACCTTGAAGCTGGCGATGGCCTTGTCACCAAGCAAACGGCTGGAATTGGCCAGCAGCTCGATGCTGCTCAGCAGGTTCTGGGCGATGATCGGCAGCATTACATTGAGTTCGAAGTTGCCCGACTGGCCGGCGATGGTGATCACCGAATCGTTGCCGATCACCTGTGCGGCGACCATGGCGGTGGCTTCCGGGATGACCGGATTGACCTTGCCCGGCATGATCGACGAACCCGGCTGCAGGCCCTCCAGCTCGATTTCGCCGAGACCGGCGAGCGGGCCGGAGTTCATCCAGCGCAGGTCATTGGCGATTTTCATCAGCGACACGGCCGTGGCCTTGAGCTGACCGGAGACCGCAACGGCGGTGTCCTGCGAGCCGATCAGGGCGAACAGATCCTTGCCCGGAGTGAATTGCACATTTGTCAGCTGACTGAGCTGGCGGCTGAAACGCGCAGCGAATTCCGGATGCGCATTGATCCCGGTGCCGACCGCCGTGCCGCCCTGCGCCAGCGATTGCAGGCTCGGCAGCAAATCCTGGAGATGAGCGATGTTGGCCTTGAGTTGCTGCGCCCAGCCATTGAGCACCTGGCTCATGCGCACTGGCATCGCGTCCATCAAATGGGTGCGGCCGGTTTTGACGTGGTGGTGTACCTGTCTGGCTTTGTTTTCGATGACCTGCACCAGATGCAACAGCGCCGGCAGCAGTTGTTCGTGCAACGCCAGGGCGGCGCTGACGTGGATGGTGGTCGGAATGATGTCGTTGCTGCTCTGGCCGCAGTTGACGTGATCGTTCGGGTTGACCGGCTCGCCGAGCAGGCGGCTGGCGAGGGTCGCGATCACTTCGTTGGCGTTCATGTTGGAGCTGGTGCCGGAACCGGTCTGGAAGATATCCACCGGAAAATGCTGCATGAAATCGCCTTCGAGCAAGCCTTGCGCGGCGTCGCTGATGGCCTTGCCTTGCGCGGCGCTGAGCTGATTGAGTTCGACGTTGGCCCGGGCGGCGGCGGCTTTGGCGAGGATCAGTGCGCGAATGAATTGCATCGGCATCGGCTTGCCGCTGATCGGGAAGTTATCCACTGCGCGCTGGGTCTGCGCGCCGTAGAGAGCGTCCACCGGCACCTGCAGTTCGCCCATGCTGTCGCGCTCAATACGTGTCTTGGTCATCGGTAAATCCTTGGACTAATTCAATGAGAGGAATCGAGGGAAGCAATTCGCAGGTCGCCAATTGCCAGGTGTAGCGTTGCCAGCGCTGGAGCCGGCAGTTGCACAGCGACAGGCGCTCCATTTCACGCAGCGGGCGCCAGGCTTGATCGAGACACAGGCTGCGCCAGTGCCACGGCAAGGCAATGTCGGTGGCTGTGTCGATCAGCAAACGGAAGGAGGTTTCAGCGATGGTCCACGGGGAAGTTGCCGTACAACAGGCCAGATAACGGCCTTCGGCCAGGTAATGTTCGATCAGGCGCGGTTCGTCAGGATCCATCGCGCAACGGATCTGGCGACTCATCCAGCGCCAGCTTTCGAGGTACGGCTGCTCGTGCAAGGCAGAACTCATGATCCGGGACTCGTTCGGAGATGAGATTCATTATTAGATGATAATGAGAACCAAAACAAGAGCGCTGTGTAGGAGCTGCCGCAGGCTGCGATCTTTTGATTTTGCTTTTACACACAAGATCAAAAGATCGCAGCCTGCGGCAGCTCCTACAGGGCGGACATGAAAAAGGCGCGCCATCCGGGTGGATGGCGCGCCTTTTTTTGTGCAGATGGGAGCTTAGCTGCCCGCGACAGTCATCCGTTCGATCAACACCGAACCCGTACGAATATTGCTGCGCAGCTCCAGATCATTACCGACCGCGACGATCTGCTTGAACATGTCGCGCATGTTGCCGGCGATGGTCACTTCCTGCACCGCGAACTGGATTTCGCCGTTCTCGACCCAGAAACCCGCCGCGCCGCGCGAGTAATCGCCGGTCACCATGTTCAAGCCATGGCCCATCAACTCGGTAACCAACAAGCCACGGCCCATGCGCTTCAACAGCGCCGCCTGGTCTTCATCACCGTGAGTGACGAACAGGTTGTGCACACCACCGGCGTTGGCGGTGCTCGGCATGCCGAGTTTGCGCCCGGAGTAGGTGCCGAGAATGTACGACACCAACTCGCCCTTCTCGACGAACGGTTTGGCATAGGTGGCCAGACCATCACCGTCGTAGGACGCACTGCCCATGGCGCGCATCAGGTGTGGACGCTCATCGATGGTCAGCCATTCCGGAAACAGCTTCTGCCCCAGCGTGCCTTCGAGGAACGATGATTTGCGATACAGACTGCCGCCGGACACCGCCGACAGGAAGCTGCCGAACAAGCCGCCCGCCAGCTCGGCGGAAAACAGCACCGGCACTTCGCAGGTCGGCACCGGACGCGCGCCCAGTCGGCTCGCCGCCCTTTGCGCGGCACGCTGGCCGATGCTCACCGGATCCGCCAGCAGGCTGCCCTGGCGATTGACGTCATACCAGTAATCGCGCTGCATCTGGCCATCGGCTTCGGCGATCATCACGCAGCTCAGGCTGTGCCGGGTCGACGCGTAACCACCGATGAAACCGTGGCTGTTGCCGTACACTCGGCAGCCCTGATGCGTGCTGAGGGTGGTGCCGTCAGCGTTCTTGATGCGCGCATCGGCGTCGAACGCGGCGGCTTCACAGAGCAACGCCTTCTCGATCGCCTGTTCCGGGGTAATGTCCCATTCGTGGAACAGATCGAAATCCTGCACATCCCTGGCCATCAGCGCGGCATCGGCGAGGCCCGAGGCTTCGTCTTCAGAGGTATGTTTGGCGATCGCCAGTGCAGCGGCAACGGTTTCACGAATCGCGTCCGGCCCGGTGGCGGAGGTGCTGGCCGAGCCTTTGCGCTGGCCGACGTACAGGGTGATGCCGAAGCCCTGGTCACGATTGAACTCGACCGTCTCGACCTCGCGCTGGCGCACCGACGTCGACAAACCCTGCTCCAGCGACACTGCGACTTCACAGGCACTGGCGCCCTGACGCCTGGCTTCGGCGATGATCTGCTCGACCTGTTCCTGCAGTGCCGGCAATGCTTGCGGGCCGACGCTTTGAACTGCACTCATGCTCATCTCCACTCAAATTCTGCTTTCGGCTGGGGTCATCGAGCGACCGGGCCGGACAAGCGGCCCCCGACTGGTTATCATGGCGGCGTTTCTTTGCGGACTGCCACCATGGTTGATTCTTACGACGACTCCCTCGATACGGGAGAAAAAAGCAAATCTCAGGTCAAACGCGAGCTGCATGCTCTGGTTGACCTTGGCGAGCGCCTTACAACACTCAAGCCCGACTTGCAGGCAAAACTGCCATTGACCGACGCTTTGCGCCGGGCCCTGGCCGATGCGCCGAAGCACACCGCGAACATCGCGCGTAAACGGCACCTGCAGTTCATCGGCAAACTGATGCGCGATCAGGACACTGACGCGATTCTGGTCCTGCTCGATCAACTCGATGCCTCCACCCGTCAGTACAACGAGCGTTTCCACAACCTCGAACGCTGGCGTGACCGCCTGATCGCCGGTGACGATGCCGTGCTGGAGAAATTCGTCGTCGAGTACCCGGACGCCGATCGCCAGCAACTGCGTTCCCTGATCCGTCAGGCTCAGCACGAGGTTGCACATAACAAACCTCCTGCCTCCAGCCGCAAGATCTTCAAGTACATCCGTGAGCTGGACGATACCCAACGCGGCCTGCGTTGATACTCGCCATCGGGTGGCCGCCCTGCGCGCCACCCGCAGCTCCACCTCTTTTTATGCGCCTGTGCCACCCACGGTAATCGCATCGATTTTCAGCGTCGGCTGACCGACACCCACCGGCACCGACTGCCCGTCCTTGCCGCACGTGCCCACACCGCTGTCCAGCGCCAGATCGTTACCGACCATCGACACCCGGCTCATCGCCTCGGGGCCGTTGCCGATCAACGTCGCGCCTTTGACCGGCGCAGTGATCTTGCCGTCCTCGATCAGGTACGCCTCGCTGGTGGAGAACACGAACTTGCCGCTGGTGATATCGACCTGACCTCCGCCGAGGTTGGCGCAGTAGATGCCTTTTTTCACCGACGCGATGATCTCCGCCGGATCGCTCTCGCCACCGAGCATGTAGGTGTTGGTCATGCGCGGCATCGGCAGATGCGCATAAGACTCGCGACGACCGTTGCCGGTACGGGCCACGCCCATCAGGCGCGCATTGAGCTTGTCCTGCATGTAGCCCTTGAGCACGCCGTTTTCGATCAGCGTGGTGCACTCGGTCGGGGTGCCTTCGTCGTCGACGCTCAGCGAACCGCGACGGCCGCTCAACGTGCCGTCATCGACAATGGTGCAAAGCTTGGAGGCAACCATTTCGCCCATGCGCCCGCTGTAGGCCGAACTGCCCTTGCGGTTGAAGTCGCCTTCCAGACCGTGGCCGACCGCTTCGTGCAAAAGCACACCGGACCAGCCCGAACCCAACACCACCGGCAAAGTGCCTGCCGGTGCCGGGATGGCTTCCAGATTGACCAGCGCCTGACGCAGCGCTTCCCGGGCATAACCCATGGCGCGGTCTTCGGCGAGGAAATAACGGTAGTCGGTTCGCCCGCCGCCGCCATGTCCGCCACGCTCGCGACGGCCATTCTGCTCGACGATCACGCTGACGTTGAAACGCACCAGAGGACGCACATCGGCGGCCAGGCCACCATCGGTGGACGCCACCAGAATCCGTTCCCAGACCCCGGCCATGCTCACGCTGACCTGCTGAATCCGTGGGTCGAGGGCGCGGGTAGCGACATCAATACGCTTGAGCAACTCGACCTTCTCGGCGCGGCTGAGCACTTCCAGCGGATTGTCCGGCGCGTACAACTGCGCGACATCCTGAGTGCTGAACGCCTGCACCGTACCGTTCTGCCCGGCACGGGAGATCGAGCGCGCAGCGCGAGCCGCAGCACCGAGGGCTTCGAGGGTGATCGCGTTGCTGTAGGCAAAACCGGTTTTCTCGCCGGACTGCGCACGCACGCCGACCCCTTGGTCGAGGTTAAAGCTGCCTTCCTTGACGATGCCGTCTTCCAGCGACCACGACTCGGAAATCTGGCCCTGGAAATACAGGTCGGCAGCATCGATACCCGGGCCGGCCAGGTCACCGAGCACGCCTTGCAGGCTCTCGATGGTCACGCCGCCGGGCGCCAACAGGTGATCACTGACTGAGGACAACAACTCGCTCATAGGTTTACGCCTTAAATTCGTGTTCTGAGGCAGGACGCTGTGCGCCCTGCGAGAAAAACCGCCGATGACTCGTCACCGGCATTCGCGCCCTGATAGACGCTTGTTCATCACTGTCGCGTGCGGCCAACAATACCGCCTCGCCTTGATCCTGATGCGCCAGCACACGGCCCCACGGGTCGACAATCGCCGCATGACCGAAGGTCTCACGCGGTCCCGGGTGGGTCCCGCCCTGCGCTGCCGCCAACACGTAACACTGGGTCTCGATGGCCCGGGCGCGAATCAGCACGTCCCAGTGCGCCGCACCGGTCACTGCGGTGAAGGCCGACGGCGCGGTGATCAACTCGGCACCGGCGGCACGCAACTCGCTGTACAGTTCCGGGAAGCGCAGGTCGTAACACACGGTCAGGCCGACTCGGCCAACCGGCGTGTCCGCCACCACCACACCACTGCCATAAGCATAGTCATCGGATTCGCGATACCGCCCGCGATTGTCCGCCACATCGACATCGAACAGGTGCAACTTGTCATACCGCGCCACGGTTTCACCCTGATCGTTGACCAGCAGCGAACAGGCATGCGACTTGGCGTCCGGTTGCCCGAGCGGCGGCAGCGGCAAGGTGCCGGCCACTATCCATAACTTGAGGTCGCGGGCGGTCTGTTTCAACCATGGCAGGATCGGCCCTTCGCCGAACGCTTCGGCGCGGCCGATGTCGGCGATATCGCGACGGCCCATGGCGGCGAAGTTTTCCGGCAGCACCGCCAGCTTCGCGCCGCCGGCCGCGGCCTGTTCGAGCAGGCGTCGAGCCTGCGCCAGATTGGCCAGCACATCACTCTGGCTGACCATTTGAATCACCGCTAAAGACATGGCGCACTCCGTAACAGGTATGCGGCCATGCTACTCCATAGGCCTGGGATGTGGCTGTTCAAAAAGGCTTGTCGAAGGTGATTTTTGGCTCTTTCCACGGGCCTTTGACGGTGTATTTGACGCTGGCGAAGCGTGCGACGCGGTCGCCGATCAGCTTGTCGATCAGGAACAACGCCCCGCCAACCGCCGGTGCGCCGACGATCAACGCGGCAATCGGCAGGTTGTTGGTCACCGGCAAGGTCACCAGCAATTTCGCATCGACCTGATCGCCGACCAGATCCAGCGTACCGTCCAACTCAAGGTTGCTCGAAGGACCGGTCAGACGAATCGGCTCGCGGGTGACATACACGCCGTTATTTGCCACCAACAGGCCCTTGACCCGATCGTAGCTCAAGCCTTTGCCGAACAAGTCGGAGAAGTCCAGACGCAGGCGACGGCCGATGGAGTTGAAGTTGAGCAGGCCAAACACCCGCAACGCCTGCGCGCCGCCCTCCACTTCAACGAACTGACCTTTATTGAGCGAGGCGTCCAGCGTGCCGGAGAAGCGCTTGGTCGCCAGCCATGCCGGCGAACCCGGCCAGCGGCCATCGACATCCATGTGGAATTCTTCACTGGTCACGCTCGGCGCAAAGCCCCAGCCCTTGAGCACATCGGCGAGGTTCTTGCCGCTGATCCGGCCCTTGAACCAGCTGTTGGTCGAACCCGGCGCCCCTTCCCAGCCGCCATTGCCCTGCAACAGGATGCCCTTGAGGCCCATGTCCAGATTGTTCAGGGCAATACCTTTGGCGGTCGGGCGCACTTTCAGCGACCAGCCGCCCACCAGATCCGGGCCGAGGAACAACTGATTGATGGTGATATCCAGCGCGGGAATTTTCGTCGGGTCGACCGAAACCAGCGGATCAGGCGAATTCTCGTCAGCCTGCACCGTCGGATCCGGCGCTGGCAGGCGTACGTATTGCAGATTGACCGCGATCGGCGCGCCCTTGGCATCGGGCAGGCTGGCCGAACCCTTGGCCTGCTGACTGTCGAGCGCCAGATTCCACGCCCATGGCTTGCGATTGACCTGTACCGCAGCTTGATCCAGGGTGGTGCCGAAGGCTGTGAGCTTGCCCACCTTGAAGTCGGCACTGTTGAGCAATTGCTTGGCGCTGCCACCCGGGTCGTTGCCGGCGTATTTGCTGACCAGATCCTGCCATGGCGCAACGTCCAGCTCCGACAGCACACCGCGAATGCGCAAGCCCTTGGCATCCGGCAGAACCGCGTCGCCCGTACCGAGGAACAGCTCACCGCGACCATCGGCGATATTGCTCGGCGGCGCGGCGAAGGTGAAGCTCGCCAGTTGATCGTAGTTGACCCAGTAACGCCGCTCCGCACCTTGCAGGGTCATGCGGAATACCGTGTCACGGCCCTGCTCGGCCGACATGCCGAACGGCGCCGGCAGATCCACTGCCACACCCTTCATGCTGGAACTGACGGTCAGCTGACTGTCGGTGCCGTCGAGATTGACCTTCAACTGATACGGAAGGGTCCCGGACACCGGCAACGGCTGAGTCACGCCCAGCCAGTCAGTGAGTTTTTTGACTTCGACCTGCCCGGAAGCCGCGACCCGAGTCTTGAGCTTGTTCGGGCTGCCATCAGCGAAAATCTGCGCGGTCACGGGCTTGTCGAAAGCCCTGGCGGCGATGTTCTGCCCGCTCAGTCCCTTGGCGCTGTCGAAGCGGAAATCTCCTTTGAGCTGACTCAGTTCCAGCTTCGGCTCAGCCAGTTTCAGGCGTGCATTGGCGGTCTTGAAGTCAACGAGGATCTTCGGCTGATCGCCCTTTTCCAGCGGAATGTCGAGTTTGACCTTGCCCTGCAGATCACCTTCGCCTTCCCAGCCGGCAAAGGTTTCGCCGGTACCGATCGGTGCGGTCTGCAGAATCTTCAAGCCATCGCCCAGCCCGCCGGCAAATCCGCCGTCGAGCAACAAATGCGTGGGCTGCCCGGCCGGCACATGGGGAATGTTGACGAAGACGTCACTGACCTGGGTGTCGAGCAACTGGCCCTTGTCGGCCACGATGCGCACGCCGCTGTCCTCGATGAACACATCGCCGCTGACCTTGCTGACATGCGGCCAGCCCGGCTGGAACGCCAGTTCAGCGTCATGCACCTTGAAGAACAGGCTGATGCTGCGATCCACGTCCTTGGCGTTTTTGCTCAGCGAACCCTGGTACTGGAAGAAGCCTTGATCCACGGCGCCCTTGAGGATCGCCGTACGCAGCCACTCGTCGAGGGCCGGGCTCAAGACTTCGGGCAGGTATTTGGCGGTGTAGCGACCATCGCCATCGACCAGCCCGACGCGCAGGTCCATGTAGTCTTCCTGGCTATGGTCGAAGTGCAGGCGGATCAGGAAATCGCCGGCAATCTTGCCCTCTTCGCCCAGCACTTTCAGGTACGGCGCGATCAGGGTGAAACCTTCTTTGTCGAGTTTCCAGGTCAGGCGGGCGTTGGCCTGGATGTATTGCCATGGCTTGGCGAAGATCGGGTCGAGGTGCAGGACGAAATCCTTGCTGTCCAGGCGCAACTCGCCACCGTCGAGGTTGCCGCTGAGGCTGCCACTGACGTTTCGCGCCGCCGGTGCACCGTGATAGGCATCGAAACCGACATTATCGAGGTTGGCAGCGAAGCCGAATTTCAAGCCGTCGGTGGCGTTGGGCCGAAAATCCAGCAGCACGTTGTGCAGTCCACCCGTCACCTTCAGGTGGTCGACCACCGTGGCGACGCTTTCGGGCAATGGCCCCAGCGCATTGAGCAGCGGCGTGATCGGCGTCAGATCGAGGCGGTCGGCCTGCAAGTGCCACAGCTCATCGGCTTTATCGGTGGCCACCGTCTGCTTGAGCTGCACATGGGATTCCCAGCGGGTCTCGCCGAAGTTCATCGCCAGTGAATCGAGGGTGACGATCGCGCCCTCGTCATCGCGCTGGTAATAGCCGTTGAGCGCCAGATTGCTGATCTTGATCGGCTTGCGCTCGGCATAAGCGCCGGTCACCTGTGGTGCGTTCAAACGGATGGCAGCGTTTTGCAGGGCGCCGTCGTTCCAGTTCACCCACAACTCGCCGCCCGCCTTGATCTCGGAGAAATTCCACTGTTGGGTCAAACGCTCCGGCAGCCACTTTGACCAATCGCTTTGCGGCAGGCTGACATAACCCTCCACCGAACTGTCCGGCAATCGAGAGGGGCGAATCCGCGTACGCAGGCTCATCGCCACCGGTTGCCCGTCGGGCAAGGTCAGACGGGCGTCGAGACGCTGACGGCTGCTGCCGGTTTTCAGATTGAGACCGACGTAGGTAAAGGTCATCGGCGCCTGATCCAGCGGCTGCACGGTCACCTGACTGTCGAGCACCGACAGCTGCTGAACCATCTGCGAGCGATTGAACAGTTGCTGGGGATCCAGCGGCTGGTCGTTCTGCACCGGAAGGCCTTCCAGCGCCCAGGTGCCGTCCTGTGCCTCCTTGACGCTAATCTTCAGGCCGTTCAGTTCGAGGTGGGCAATGCGCACTTCGCGGGCCAGCAGACTGGCCCAGAGATCAGGCACCACGCGTACCCGATCCAGACGCAAGGCATTCGCGCCCTCACCGACCATCACATCATGGGCCAGCAGAATCGGCGCGAAACCGCTCCAGTTGCCTTCCAGTTCGCCGATCTGCAACGGCATGCCGAGCGCAGCGGTGGCCTTGTCTTCGATATCGGTGCGGTATTCCGCCACCAGCGGCGTCAGTTCCCGACCGAGGCTGACGTACAACGCCATCAACACCAGAACCAACGCGCACAGGCCCAGCCCCCAGCGGGTCAGTGCGGCCAGAATGCGTGTCAGACGCTCCATGTCAGTTGGCTCCCATGGCAAAAAAACTACTCAAAGCTGAGGCCAGCCGTTGTGGATTAAATGTGCTGCAGGGGTTCAGAGCAGCACCACGTCATATTGTTCCTGGGAATACATGGTTTCGACCTGAAAACGTATGGTGCGGCCGATAAACCCTTCAAGCTCGGCGACGTTACCGGATTCTTCATCGAGCAAACGGTCCACCACTTTCTGGTTCGCCAGCACCCGGTAACCTTCGGCCTGATAGGCCCGGGCTTCGCGCAAAATCTCGCGGAAAATCTCGTAACAGATGGTTTCCGGGGTCTTCAGCTTGCCACGCCCCTGGCAACTGCTGCACGGCTCGCACAGCACTTGCTCAAGGCTTTCGCGGGTGCGCTTGCGGGTCATCTGCACCAGGCCCAACTCGGTGATACCGATGATGTTGGTCTTGGCGTGATCACGTTCGAGCTGTTTTTCCAGGGTGCGCAGCACCTGGCGTTGATGCTCTTCATCTTCCATGTCGATGAAGTCGATGATGATGATCCCGCCCAGATTGCGCAGGCGCATCTGCCGGGCAATTGCGGTGGCGGCTTCGAGGTTGGTCTTGAAGATGGTTTCTTCAAGGTTGCGATGGCCTACAAACGCGCCGGTGTTGACGTCGATGGTGGTCATGGCTTCGGCCGGATCGACCACCAGATAACCGCCGGACTTGAGCGGCACTTTGCGCTCGAGGGCTTTCTGGATTTCGTCTTCGACGCCATACAGGTCGAAAATCGGTCGCTCGCCCGGATAGTGCTCCAGACGATCGGCGATTTCCGGCATCAGTTCGGCGACGAACTGCGTGGTTTTCTGGAACGTTTCCCGGGAATCGATGCGGATTTTCTCGATCTTCGGGCTGACCAGATCGCGCAAGGTGCGCAGGGCCAGACCGAGGTCTTCGTAGATCACGCTCGGCGCGCCGATGGTCTGGATCTGCGCATTGATCTGATCCCACAGGCGGCGCAGGTAGCGGATGTCCATGAGGATCTCATCGGCCCCGGCACCTTCGGCGGCGGTACGCAGAATGAAGCCACCGGCCTCTTTGATCCCTTCTTTGGCCACACAATCGCTGACCACCTGTTTGAGGCGCTCGCGCTCGGCTTCGTCTTCGATTTTCAGGGAAATGCCGACGTGAGCGGTGCGCGGCATGTACACCAGATAACGCGACGGAATCGACAACTGTGTGGTCAGGCGCGCGCCCTTGGAACCGATCGGGTCCTTGGTGACCTGCACCACCAGACTCTGACCTTCGTGCACCAGCGCGCTGATGCTCTCCACCGCCGGGCCTTCGCGCAGGGAAATTTCCGAGGCATGAATGAACGCAGCACGATCCAGACCGATGTCGACGAATGCCGCCTGCATGCCCGGCAGCACCCGGACAATCTTGCCCTTATAGATGTTGCCGACGATCCCGCGTTTTTGCGTGCGCTCGACGTGGACTTCTTGCAGCACACCGTTTTCGACCACCGCCACGCGCGATTCCATCGGCGTGATGTTGATCAGAATCTCTTCACTCATGGCAGGGTCTCGTTCAGGCATGTTCACGATAATGGCCGCATCTTGATTCGTACGACGCTCATTGCGCGTTCAGGTTTTGCCAACAGGGTATGCCGAAATGGCCCAACAGTTCTGCGGTTTCGCAAACCGGCAGCCCGACCACCGCCGAATAGCTGCCATTGAGCCCGGCGACAAACACCGCACCGAGGCCCTGAATGCCATAACCGCCGGCCTTGTCCCGGGGTTCGCCACTGGCCCAGTAGGCCGCCGCTTCTTCGCGGCTGATCGGGCGGAACCGCACCAGACTGCGCACCACGCGCGACTCACAGCGCTCGCCTTCGAGCACGGCGATGGCGGTCAGCACTTCATGCTCCTTGCCGGACAACATCATCAGCATGGCGCATGCATCGGCTTCGTCCACCGGTTTGCCAAGAATTTTGCCGTCGAGCACCACCGCGGTGTCCGCGCCCAGAACGCAAAACGCCGCGTCGGACACCCGCGTGCGTCGACCGGCCTCGGCCTTGCCGCGCGCCAGGCGTTCGACATAGGCCGAGGGCGATTCTTCGGGGAGCGGGGTTTCATCGATGTCCGCACTGATGGCGGAGAACGGCACGCCGATCTGCGTGAGCAACTCACGCCGACGCGGCGAACCAGAGGCGAGGTAAAGCGGCTTCATCAAGACATCTCCCTTGTCGAGGTGCGGGCACATGCCTGACCGAATCAGTTGATTTTGTAGCGCCGGCGCAATCCACGCAAAGCGAAGCTGACCCAAGGCCAGAGCAAGGCACTGACCAATGCCGGCAATACCAGCGCCAGAGTCGGCTGGCGATTGCCGGTCAAGGCGCTGAGCCACAATTGAACCAGTTGAGCGAGGCCGAAGATCACCAGGATCACCAGGCATTGCTGCCACATCGGGAACATCCGCAGACGCTGCTGCAACGACAGCACGAGGAAGGTGATCAGCGTCAGGATCAAGGCATTCTGACCAAGCAGATCGCCCTGCAGCACGTCTTCGGCCAGCCCCAGGCAGAACGCGGTGACCATGCCGACCGTATGCGGCATGTACAACGCCCAGAAGGTCAGCAGCAAGGCCAGCCACAGCGGGCGCAGGATTTCCATGAACATCGGCAGCGGTGAAACACTCAGCAGGATGCCGACGACAAACGTCAGCCAGACAATCCAGCCGTTACGCGAAGCAGTAGCCCCGACCATTATTCTTGCCTCCCGGTATTGGCCGGCGCAGTGGCGGGCGGTTTCGCCGCCGGTCGCGCAGCCGGATGGGATGCTGGCGGCTTGCTCGCCGCCGCTGGCTTGACCGCCGGTTTGGCCGGCGTAGTGCTGGCCGCAGCAGCAGGAGCTGGAGCGGCGGCTGCAGCTGGCGTTGCCGCCGCCGGTGGGTTGACGACTTTCGGCACCGTGGCCGGAAGCATCGGGCCACCGCCCTGCGCATCAAGATTTTCCTGGGCCTGCGCCGCATCGTTGGCGCGCTCTTCGGCGGTGCGGTTGTCGCTGAATACCAGCAGCAGGTAACGGCTGCGATTCAGCGCCGCGGTCGGCACCGCACGGACAATCGCGAACGGCTGGCCGGAGTCGTGAATGACTTCCTTGACCGTCGCCACCGGATAACCGGCCGGGAAGCGCTGACCGAGGCCGGAGCTGACCAGCAGATCGCCTTCCTTGATGTCGGCGGTATCGGCAACATGCCGCAGTTCCAGACGTTCCGGGTTGCCGGTGCCGCTGGCAATCGCCCGCAGACCGTTACGGTTCACCTGGACAGGAATGCTGTGTGTGGTGTCGGTCAGCAGCAGCACCCGGGAGGTGTACGGCATCAACTCGACCACCTGGCCCATCAGACCGCGTGCATCGAGCACCGGCTGACCGAGCACCACGCCATCGCGCTCACCTTTATTGATGATGATGCGATGGGTGAAGGGATTGGGGTCCATGCCGATCAACTCGGCCACTTCGACCTTTTCGTTGACCAGTGCGGAGGAATTGAGCAACTCGCGCAGCCGCACGTTCTGCTCGGTGAGGGCGGCAAGCTTCTGCATGCGCCCCTGCAACAGCAGGTTCTCGGTCTTGAGTTTTTCGTTTTCGGCGACCAGCTCGGTGCGGCTGCCGAACTGACTGGCGATCCCTTCCCACAGCCGTCCGGGCAGGTCGGTGATCCAGTAGGCGTCCATCAACACCAGCGACGCTTGTTTGCGCGCGGGTTTGAGCA
Source organism: Pseudomonas sp. GM30 (assembly GCF_000282275.2). Classification (NCBI taxonomy): domain Bacteria; kingdom Pseudomonadati; phylum Pseudomonadota; class Gammaproteobacteria; order Pseudomonadales; family Pseudomonadaceae; genus Pseudomonas; species Pseudomonas sp. GM30. Next base: position 272,036 of record NZ_AKJP02000028.1, read on the forward strand.
GGTCGAAGCGGGCATCGACCACCATCAGCGCGACCGACAGCACGGCCAGCACCAACAGGCGCACACCCAACGAAGGGCCTTTGGCGAAAAGCGGTTTAATAAGCCGCTCCTCCCAGGCAAATGTTCTGTTTATTCATACGGCATCAAACCGGCCTGGATGAAGACTGACAGAAGATAAACGCCAACAGGCAGCACTGCAAAGTGCTGCCTGCGCGCTCACCCACGTATTGCAAACCGGCGCTTATTCGCTGGAGAGCAGGTCCATGGTGTGCTTGTCCATCATTTCCAATGCACGGCCACCGCCGCGAGCAACGCAGGTCAGCGGATCTTCGGCAACGATCACCGGCAGACCGGTTTCCTGGGCCAGCAACTTGTCGAGGTCACGCAGCAGCGCGCCACCACCGGTCAGCACCAGGCCACGCTCGGCGATGTCGGAAGCCAGTTCCGGCGGCGATTGCTCCAGCGCGCTTTTCACCGCCTGAACGATAGTGGCCAGGGACTCTTGCAGAGCTTCCAGCACTTCGTTGGAGTTCAGGGTGAATGCACGTGGAACGCCTTCGGCCAGGTTGCGACCGCGAACGTCGACTTCGCGAACTTCGCCGCCCGGGTAGGCCGTACCGATTTCCTGCTTGATGCGCTCGGCAGTCGATTCACCGATCAGGCTGCCGTAGTTGCGGCGCACGTAGGTGATGATCGCTTCGTCGAAGCGGTCGCCGCCCACGCGGACGGATTCGGCGTAGACCACACCGTTCAGGGAGATCAGTGCGATTTCAGTGGTACCACCACCGATATCGACGACCATCGAACCGCGCGCTTCTTCAACCGGCAGGCCGGCACCGATCGCAGCAGCCATTGGCTCTTCGATCAGGAACACTTCACGGGCACCGGCACCGAGGGCCGATTCACGGATGGCACGACGCTCAACCTGGGTGGACTTGCATGGAACGCAGATCAGCACACGAGGGCTGGGCTGCAGAAAGCTGTTTTCGTGAACCTTGTTGATAAAGTATTGCAGCATCTTTTCGCAGACGCTGAAGTCGGCGATCACGCCGTCCTTCATCGGACGAATGGCAGCAATGTTGCCCGGCGTACGGCCGAGCATGCGCTTGGCTTCGGTGCCGACAGCAACGACACTTTTCTGGTTACCGTGTGTCCGAATGGCCACAACCGATGGCTCATTCAGGACGATACCGCGCTCGCGCACGTAAATAAGGGTGTTGGCAGTGCCCAGGTCAATGGAAAGATCGCTGGAAAACATGCCACGCAGTTTCTTGAACATGGGAAAGGGACCCTAGGCAACGCGTGGGTAAAAAAGTGCGGCAAACTCTAACAACGACAGGGATTTTGGGCAAGGCGCCAATATGTTAAATTGGCCGCTTTTCTGTGCACCAAGCCCCACAATCGCGGCCTTATGACCGTAGAAGTGCGGTAGTGTTCCGACAATCTAACACACGGACGCCGTCCGTTCTGTTTTCCACTGGAGAATCCCGATGGCGCTAGAACGCTCCGACGTGGAAAAAATCGCACATCTGGCCTGCCTTGGCCTCAATGATGCCGATCTTCCGCACATTACTTCCGCCCTCAACAGCATTCTCGGGCTGGTCGACGAAATGCAGGCCGTCGATACCGACGGTATCGAGCCTTTGGCCCACCCGCTGGAAGCCAGTCAGCGCCTGCGCGCCGACGTCGTGACCGAGACCAATCACCGCGAGGCCTATCAGTCCATCGCACCAGCGGTCGAAAACGGCCTGTATCTGGTTCCGAAAGTCATCGACTAAAGGGAAAGAGCCTGCAATGCATCAAATGACTCTGGCCGAGATCGCCCGCGGTCTCGCCGATAAAAAGTTTTCCTCCGAAGAGCTGACCAAAGTCCTGCTGGCGCGTATTACCCAGCTCGATCCGCAGCTCAACAGTTTCATCAGCCTCACCGAAGAGCTGGCACTCGAGCAGGCGAAAGCCGCCGACGCGCGCCGGGCCAACGGTGAGAGCGGCGCCCTGCTCGGCGCGCCGATCGCCCACAAGGACCTGTTCTGCACCCAGGGCATCCGCACCAGCTGCGGTTCGAAGATGCTCGACAACTTCAAGGCCCCGTACGATGCCACCGTGGTTGCGAAACTGGCGGCTGCCGGCGCCGTGACCCTGGGCAAGACCAACATGGACGAATTCGCCATGGGTTCGGCCAACGAGTCGAGCTGGTACGGCGCGGTCAAAAACCCGTGGAACCTGGAGCACGTGCCGGGCGGCTCCTCCGGCGGTTCAGCGGCGGCGGTTGCCGCGCGTCTGTTGCCGGCGGCCACGGCCACCGACACCGGTGGTTCGATTCGTCAGCCCGCTGCATTCACCAACCTCACCGGCCTGAAACCGACCTACGGTCGTGTGTCGCGCTGGGGCATGATCGCGTACGCCTCCAGCCTCGATCAGGGCGGCCCGTTGGCGCGCACTGCCGAAGACTGCGCGATTTTGTTGCAAGGTATGGCCGGGTTCGATCAGAACGATTCCACCAGCATCGATGAGCCGGTTCCGGATTACTCCGCCAGCCTCGGCGATTCGCTGCAAGGCCTGCGCATCGGCGTACCGAAGGAATACTTCAGCGCCGGTCTCGACCCGCGCATCGCCGAGCTGATCCAGAACAGCATCAAAGAGCTGCAGAAGCTCGGTGCGGTGATCAAGGAAATCAGCCTGCCGAACATGCAGCACGCGATTCCGGCGTACTACGTGATCGCGCCAGCCGAGGCCTCCTCGAACCTGTCGCGTTTCGACGGCGTGCGCTTCGGCCATCGCTGCGAGAACCCGGAAAACCTGATCGACCTGTACAAGCGCTCCCGCGGCGAAGGCTTCGGGCCGGAAGTGCAGCGCCGGATCATGGTCGGCGCCTACGCGCTGTCCGCCGGTTACTACGACGCCTACTACCTGAAAGCGCAGAAGATCCGTCGTCTGGTGAAGAACGACTTCATGGCGGCCTTTAATGAAGTCGACATCATCCTCGGCCCAACCACGCCGAACCCGGCCTGGAAACTCGGCGCGAAGAACAGCGATCCGGTCGCTGCCTATCTGGAAGACGTCTACACCATCACCGCCAACCTCGCGGGCCTGCCGGGCCTGTCGATGCCGGCCGGTTTTGTCGACGGTCTGCCGGTGGGCGTGCAGTTGCTTGCGCCGTATTTCCAGGAAGGTCGCCTGTTGAACGTTGCTCACCAGTATCAGTTACACACTGACTGGCACACCCGCACCCCGCAGGGGTTTTGAAACTGCTGCGCTAGGTAATGCTGCGTTGAAAACTGGCTCGTAATGCTCATTGACTAAAGTCAACTCCGCTTACTCGCCAGTTTTCGCCTTGCCTTACCTTCGCTCGCGACGTTTCAAAATCCCCAGCAAAAGGCTAGGAGACACACATGCAATGGGAAGTCGTGATCGGGCTGGAGATTCACACTCAGCTCACTACCCGGTCGAAAATCTTTTCCGGTAGTTCCACCCAGTTCGGCTCCGAGCCGAACACCCAGGCCAGCCTGATCGACCTGGGCATGCCCGGCGTATTGCCGGTGCTGAACCAGGAAGCCGTGCGGATGGCGGTGATGTTCGGTCTGGCGATTGACGCCGAGATCGGTCAGCACAACGTGTTCGCGCGTAAAAACTACTTCTACCCGGACCTGCCGAAGGGCTACCAGATCAGCCAGATGGAATTGCCGATCGTCGGCAAGGGTCACCTGGACATCGCCCTGGAAGACGGCACCGTCAAACGTGTCGGCATCACCCGCGCGCACCTGGAAGAAGACGCCGGCAAGAGCCTGCACGAAGAATTCAACGGTGCCACCGGCATCGACCTGAACCGTGCCGGCACGCCGCTGCTGGAAATCGTTTCCGAGCCGGACATGCGCAGCGCCAAGGAAGCCGTGGCTTACGTCAAGGCGATCCACGCGCTGGTGCGTTACCTGGGCATCTGCGACGGCAACATGGCCGAAGGTTCGCTGCGTTGCGACTGCAACGTCTCGGTACGCCCGAAAGGCCAGGTCGAGTTCGGCACCCGCTGCGAGATCAAGAACGTCAACTCGTTCCGCTTCATCGAGAAGGCGATCAACTCGGAGATCCAGCGGCAGATCGAGCTGATCGAAGACGGCGGCAAAGTGATCCAGCAGACCCGTCTGTACGATCCGAACAAGGACGAAACCCGTCCGATGCGTTCCAAAGAGGAAGCCAACGACTACCGTTACTTCCCCGATCCGGACCTGCTGCCGGTGGTCATCGAAGAGTCGTTCCTCGGCGAGGTGCGCGCCACCCTGCCGGAACTGCCACCGCAAAAACGCGAGCGCTTCCAGAGCCAGTTCGGTCTGTCGGCCTACGACGCCAACGTGCTGGCCACCAGCCGTGAGCAAGCGGACTACTTCGAGAAAGTCGCAGCCATTGGTGGCGACGCCAAACTGGCGGCGAACTGGGTGATGGTCGAGTTGGGCAGCCTGCTCAACAAGCAAGGCCTGGACATCGACGAATCGCCAGTTTCCGCTGAACTGTTGGGCGGCATGCTGCAGCGCATCAAGGACAACACCATCTCCGGCAAGATCGCCAAAGTGGTGTTCGAAGCGATGGCCAACGGCGAAGGCACGGCGGACGAGATCATCGACAAGCGCGGTCTGAAGCAAGTGACCGACAGCGGCGCGATCTCTGCGGTGCTGGACGAAATGCTCGCGGCTAACGCCGAGCAGGTCGAGCAATACCGTGCGGCAGACGAAGCCAAACGCGGCAAGATGTTCGGCTTCTTTGTCGGTCAGGCCATGAAGGCTTCGAAAGGCAAGGCCAACCCGCAGCAAGTGAACGAACTGCTGAAAAGCAAGCTCGAAGGCTGACCACAATTGAGCCAGATCCAAAGCCTGGCTCTATTCCCTGTGGGAGCGAGCTTGCTCGCGAAGGCGTCATGACATTCAACATGAATGCTGAATGTGGCGGCCTCTTCGCGAGCAAGCTCGCTCCCACATTGTTATCTGGGAGCTTTCGAATGAAACGCCTGCTCGGCGCCTGCGCCCTGCTCTCCTTGCTCGCCGGTTGCGCCAGCAACGACATCATCGACCCGCACGGTTACGACCAGACCGGCGTCGCCTCCTATTACGGTGCCAAACACCACGGTAAACGCACCGCCAGTGGCGAGCCGTTCAACCAGCATTCCCTGACCGCCGCCCACCGCCAATTGCCATTCGGCACACGGGTGAAGGTCACCAACCTGAAAAACGACAAATCCTGCGTTGTGCGCATCAATGATCGCGGCCCGCACACCCGTGGCCGCTTGATCGATGTCTCGCGTGAAGCCGCCGAACGCCTCGGCATGCTCGGCAGCGGCACGGCGCGGGTGCGCATACAGGCCCTCGACGACTGATGGAGCGCTGACCATTTTTGCTCTAGCCGACTTACCGCTGATCAACGTGATCGAGTTGCTCAGCGGCCTGATCCTGCTGATCCTCGGCGCCGAACTGATGGTGCGCGCCGCTGTGCGTCTGGCCGCGCGCCTGCATGTGCGACCGCTGATCATCGGCCTGACCATCGTTGCCCTCGGCAGCAGCGCCCCACAGATGGCGGTCAGCCTGCAAGCGACCCTGGCGCACAACCCCGACATTGCCGTCGGCAGCGTGATCGGCAGCAGCATCTTCAACATCCTCGTGACCCTTGGCCTGTCGGCGCTGATCATTCCGCTGCGAGTCTCGCGGCAACTGGTGCGCCTGGATATTCCACTGATGATCGGCGCCAGCCTGCTGGTGTTCGTCCTCGCCTGGAATGAACAGATCGGTCGCTTCGATGGCGTGTTGCTGCTCGCGGCACTGGCGTTGTATCTGGGCCTGCTGCTGCGCCAGTCGCGGCACTCGGCGCGCCCGCATTCGGAATTGCCGCAAGCCCCGCAGGCACCGTGGTTCAGCAGTCTGCTGATGATCATTGCCGGCCTCGCGCTGTTGGTGTTCGCCGGGCATTTACTGCTCGGCGCAGCGGTGGCGGTGGCGACCGATCTGGGCTTCTCCGAGCGAGTGATCGGCCTGACCGTGGTCGCGGTCGGCACCTCGCTGCCGGAACTCGCCACCTCGTTGATCGCCGCATTGCGCGGGCAACGCGATATCGCCGTGGGCAACGTGATTGGCGCCAACCTTTTCAACCTGCTCGGCGTGCTCGGGGTCACTGCGTTGATTGCGCCGACGCCGTTGTCGGTCTCGCCCAATGCGCTGGATTTCGACTTGCCGGTGATGCTTGGCGTCGCCGCGTTGTGCCTGCCGGTGTTTTATTCCGGCTACCGCGTGACCCGCGCCGAGGGTCTGCTGTTGCTCGGTTTGTACGCGGCTTACGGACTGCACGTGGTGTCGTTCACCACCGGCATGCCGCTGGCCGGCAAACTGGAAAAACTGATGCTGTTCTACGTGCTGCCGACGCTGCTGGCGTTTCTGTTGTTCACGTCCGTACGCGCTTGGCGCCGCCAACACCACAAGAGGGATATGCCATGACCGATTCGCAGAAAACCGGGGTTGAAATCCGCCGTCAGGTAATGGGCGATGCGTTCGTTGATCGCGCGCTGGGTAACGCCACCGAATTCACTCAGCCGTTGCAGGATTTCGTCAATGAACATGCCTGGGGCGGGGTGTGGAATCGCGAAGGTCTGCCGCTGAAAACCCGCAGCCTGATCACCCTTGCCGCGCTGACCGCGTTGAAGTGCCCGCAGGAACTGAAAGGCCACGTGCGTGGTGCGCTGAACAATGGCTGCACGGTCGAGGAGATTCGCGAGGCGCTGCTGCATTGCGCGGTGTACGCCGGCGTGCCGGCGGCGATTGATGCGTTTCGCGCGGCGCAGGAAGTGATCGACAGTTACCAGAAAAACTAAAAGATCGCAGCCTTCGGCAGCATGCATTTTCCTGTAGGAGCTGCCGCAGGCTGCGATCTTTTGATCTTGCCCTTCAGATCCACCCACCCCACTGCAACAGAAAGATCCCGATATTGGTGGTCACCGCCGCCATCAATGTGGTCAGCACAATGATCGCCGCCGCCAGCTCATGATTGCCCTGCGCCGCCCGGGCCATGACGAAACTGGCCGCCGCCGTCGGGCTGCCGAAGTACAGAAACAGAATCCCCAGCTCCGCCCCGCGAAAACCCCACAGCCACGCACCGAGGGTTGCCAGCACCGGCAGACCGACCATCTTCAGCAGACTGGAGCTGAGTGCCATGCTGCCGCTCTGACGCAGCGCCGCCAGTGACAGCGTGCCACCAATGCAGATCAGCGCCAGCGGCAACGTGGTTTGCGCCAGATACTGGCCGGAGGTTTCCAGCCAGCCCGGCAGGCTGATCTTGAACCAGGCAAACGGCGCCGCCGCAATCACGCTGATGATCAACGGATTGCTGAACACGCTTTTGCAGATGCTCCACGGATCGGACTTGATCACCGGGCTGTACACCGCGAGCACGATGGTCGACAGGGTGTTGTAGAACAGGATCACCAGCGCCGCGAGAATCGCCCCGAGGGAAATCCCGTAGTCGCCGTACATGCTCGCCGCCAGCGCCAGGCCGATCACCCCGTTGTTGCCGCGAAACGCGCCCTGGGTGTAGATGCCGCGATCTTCGCGCGGACACTTGATGATCGCCCAGCCCCAGGCCAGAGCAAAACTCACCAGCGTCGCGATCGCAAAATAGATCAGCAGCGCCGGTTGCAGCGCGGCGTGCAGATCCGCATGCAGGATCCCGAGAAACAACAGCGCCGGCATGCTGACGTTGAACACCAGCGCCGAGGCGGTGTGGATGAAGTTGTCGTTGATCCAGTCGATGCGCTTGAGCAACACCCCGAGGAACAGCATGGCGAACACCGGCGCGGTGATGTTCAGGGTTTCGAGGAAGATTGCCAGCATGCCGGGGGGGAGCCTTTGAGTGAGCGTCGTCAGGGCTTAATGATAAGCCAGCGAGTCCTCCGGCGTCTGTCAGATTGCCTTCGCGAGCAAGCCCGCCCCCACAGAAACACCACAGATCCAATGTGGAAGCGGTCACACCTGTGGCGAGGGAGCTTGCTCCCGCTGGGTCGCGAAGCGGCCCCAAAAAATGGGAATGCAATGCAGTCCAGCGGGAGCAAGCTCCCTCGCCACAGGGTCAGGTAATCGGCGCCGGATTGAACAGGGTGATGTCGTTATGCAGCTTGTGCTTCTCCGCCCAGGTCTGCTGCTTGCCGCTCGCCACATCCAGGTAGTAGTGGAACAACTCCCAGCCCAACTCCTCGATGGTCGCGCGCCCAGTGGCAATCCGACCGGCATCGATGTCGATCAGGTCCGGCCAGCGCTGCGCCAGCTCGGTGCGGGTCGAGACCTTGACCACCGGCGCCATCGCCAAACCATACGGCGTACCCCGCCCGGTGGTGAACACATGCAGGTTCATTCCCGCTGCCAACTGCAAGGTGCCGCAGACAAAATCACTGGCCGGGGTCGCACAGAAGATCAGGCCCTTGCGCTTGAAACGCTCGCCCGGACCGAGCACGCCATTGATCGCGCTGCTGCCGGATTTGACGATCGAACCCAGCGACTTCTCGACAATGTTCGACAACCCGCCTTTCTTGTTGCCCGGCGTGGTGTTGGCGCTGCGATCCGCCTCACCCTTGGCCAGATAGCGGTCGTACCAGTCCATCTCGCGCACCAGTTCCTGCGCCACGGTTTTGGTTTCGGCGCGGGAGGTCAGCAGGTAAATTGCATCGCGCACTTCGGTGACTTCGGAAAACATCACCGTCGCTCCGGCGCGCAGCAGCAAATCCGAGGCATAACCCAGCGCCGGGTTGGCGGTGATTCCGGAGAACGCATCGCTGCCGCCACACTGCATGCCAAGGATCAGCTCGGAGGCCGGCACGGTTTCGCGGCGGCGCTGGTCGAGCTTCTTCAAACGGGTCTCGGCCAGCGCCATGATCTGCTCGATCATCTCGGTGAAACCGTGACTGGAATCCTGCAGGCGATACAGCCATGGCTCGCTCAAATCGACCGATGCATCGTCCTCGTGCATCACCTGCCCGGCCTGCAATTTCTCGCAGCCCAGACTGATCACCAGCGCTTCGCCACCGAGGTTCGGGTTGCGCGCCAGATTGCGCACGGTGCGAATCGGGATGTAGGCGTCGGTGGCGGTGATCGCCACGCCGCAGCCGTAACTGTGGGTCAGCGCCACCACGTCATCGACGTGCGGGTACTTCGGCAGCAGCTCGTCCTTGATGCGTTTCACCGCGTGATCGAGCACGCCGGTCACGCACTGCACGGTGGTAGTGATCCCGAGAATATTGCGCGTACCGACGGTGCCGTCGGCGTTGCGATAACCCTCGAAGGTGAAGCCTTGCAGCGGGGCCTGCGCGGCCGGCACTTCGGTGGACAGCGGCAGGCTGTCCAGCGGCGGCGCGGTCGGCATGCGCAGTTGATCTTCCTTGACCCAGCTGCCACGCGGGATCGGCTGCAACGCGTAGCCGATGGTCTGGCCGTAGCGAATCACCTGACCGCCCTCGGGAATATCCTCGAGGGTGACCTTGTGGCTCTGCGGCACAAAATCCACAGTCACCAGACCGTCCGGGAACTCGGTGCCGGCCGGTACGCCCTGGTCGTTGACCACGATCACTACGTTGTCCCGCTCGTGCAGGCGGATGTAGCGCGGCGAGTCGGAATGTTCAATCAACTGCATGACGCCGCTCCTCAGGAATGCGCTTGAGACAATTTGCCGGTGATTTCAGAACCACCGTTGGTTGGCGGCTCTTTGAGCACCACACGTTTGATCGGGCCGACGATCACCAGATAGCTGAACACCGCGACCAGTGCGTTGGCACCGACGAACACCAGCGCCCACTTGAACGAACCAGTGGAGCTGATGATGTAGCCAATTACGATCGGCGTGGTAATCGAAGCGATATTGCCGAAGGTGTTGAACAGGCCACCACTCAAACCGGCGATCTGTTTCGGCGAGGTGTCGGAGACGACTGCCCAACCCAACGCGCCAACGCCCTTGCCGAAGAATGCCAGGGCCATGAAGCCGACCACCATCCATTCCACGTCAACATAGTTGCAGGCCACGATGCTGCTGGACACCAGCAGACCGGCGATGATCGGCGCCTTGCGGGCGAAGGTCAGCGAATGGCCCTTGCGCAGCAGGTAATCGGAAATCACCCCGCCCAGCACGCCACCGATGAAGCCGCAGATCGCCGGCAACGAGGCGATGAAACCGGCCTTGAGGATGGTCATGCCGCGCTCTTGCACCAGGTACACCGGGAACCAGGTCAGGAAGAAATAGGTGATGCCGTTGATGCAGTACTGGCCCAGATACACGCCGAGCATCATGCGGTTGGTCAGCAACTGGCGAATGTAGTCCCACTTCGGCCCGTCGGCTTTTTTGCCTTGCTTGACGTCCATGTCGACCATGCCGCCGTTGTCGGCAATGAACTGCACTTCCGCTTCGTTGGCCAGCGGATGTTGACGCGGGCTGTGGATAACCTTGAGCCAGATCCCCGAGAACACGATGCCGAACACGCCCATGACGATGAACACGTGTTCCCAGCCGAAGGTGTAGACGATCCAGCCCATCAGCGGTGCGAACAGCACAGTGGCGAAGTATTGCGCCGAGTTGAAGATCGCCGAGGCGGTACCGCGTTCAGCGGTCGGGAACCAGGCAGCGACAATCCGTGCGTTACCGGGGAATGATGGCGCTTCGGCCAGGCCCACCAGAAAGCGCAGCATGAACAACGCGACAATCGCCGTGGACATGCCGAACTCACCGACAAAGCCCTGCAGCACGGTGAACAGCGACCAGCAGAAAATGCTCAGGGCGTAGACTTTTTTCGAACCGAAACGATCGAGCAGCCAGCCACCAGGAATCTGCCCGGCGACGTAGGCCCAACCGAAAGCGGAGAAGATATAACCGAGGGTGACCGCGTCGATGCCGAGGTCTTTTTGCAGGCTGGAACCGGCGATGGCGATGGTCGCGCGGTCGGCGTAGTTGATCGTGGTCACCAGGAACAGCATGAGCAGGATCAAATAGCGGACGTGAGTCGGCTTGGACGATTGCATGTAGATGTACTCCCACTGATTATTTTTATGCGCGGGTGAATCTTCTTTGGTGTTGCTTTTGTGGGAGCTGGCTTGCCAGCGATGGCATCACCGCGGCACGAGGGCATATCGCGTCGTCCGCATCGCTGGCAAGCCAGCTCCCACAGGTATTGCGTGTATCAGGAACCGATGTAGGCGGTCTTCACCACGGTGTAGAACTCTTGTGCATAGCGGCCTTGCTCACGTGAGCCATAGGATGAACCCTTACGGCCACCGAACGGAACGTGGTAATCGACACCGGCGGTCGGCAGATTGACCATCACCATCCCGGCCTGCGAATGGCGCTTGAAGTGGTTGGCGTACTTCAGCGACGTGGTGGCGATACCGGCCGACAGGCCGAACTCGGTGTCGTTGGCCATCGCCAGCGCCGCCTCGTAATCGGCCACGCGAACAATGTTCGCCACCGGGCCGAAGATCTCTTCACGGCTGATGCGCATCGACGCTTCGCTGTCGGCAAACAGCGTTGGCGCGAGGAAGTAGCCTTCAGTGTCGCAGGTCACCAGACCACCGCCGCTGACCAGACGCGCACCCTCGCTTTGGCCGATGTCGATGTACTTCATGTCCTGTTCAAGCTGCGCCTGGGAAACCACCGGGCCAATGTCGGTGCCGGACTTCAGCGCGTGGCCGACCTTGATCGACTGCATGCGCTCGGCCATCGCTTCGACGAATTTGTCGTGAATCCCGGCGGTGACGATCAGGCGGCTCGACGCCGTGCAACGCTGGCCGGTGGAATAGAACGCGCTCTGCACCGAGAGCTCGACCGCTTGTTTGAGGTCGGCGTCGTCGAGAATGATCTGCGGGTTCTTGCCGCCCATTTCCAGCTGCACCTTGGCCTGGCGCGACACGCAATTAACAGCGATCTGCCGACCCACGCCCACCGAACCGGTAAAGCTGATGCCATCGACTTTCGGGCTGTTGACCAGTGCTTCGCCGACTACCCGACCGCTGCCCATCACCAGGTTGAACACGCCGGCCGGGAAGCCTGCGCGGGAGATGATTTCCGCCAGCGCCCAGGCACAGCCCGGCACCAGATCCGCCGGTTTCAACACCACGCAGTTGCCGTAAGCCAACGCCGGAGCAATCTTCCATGCCGGGATCGCAATCGGGAAATTCCACGGGGTGATCAGGCCGACCACGCCGAGGGCTTCGCGGGTCACTTCGACGTTGACGCCCGGGCGCACCGACGGCACGTAGTCGCCGGACAGACGCAGGCATTCACCGGCGAAGAACTTGAAGATGTTGCCGGCGCGGGTCACTTCGCCAATGGCTTCGGGCAGGGTCTTGCCCTCTTCCCGGGCCAGCAGGGTGCCGAGTTCTTCGCGACGGGCGAGGATTTCCGTGCCGACTTTATCCAGCGCATCGTGACGGGCCTGAATGCCCGACACCGACCAGGCCGGGAACGCCGCGCGGGCCGCATCGATGGCGGCGTTAACCTGAGTCAGGTCAGCCTTGGCGTAATCGCCGATGGTGTCGCTCAACTCGGACGGGTTGATGTTCGCCGAGTAGTCGGCACCGGCAACCCATTCACCGTTGATGTAATTGTCGTAACGCTTGGAATCAGCCACAGAAATTCTCCTCTCTACGCAAAAGCCGCTGATTGCTCAGCGGCCTTGTGGGTCGGTGTTTATTGCGCGCCTTGCTTGTCGATCAGCGCGGCGAGCATTTCGAATTCTTCGCCGGTAAGGTCGGTCAGCGGCGCCCGCACCGGGCCTGCGTCATAGCCGGCAATTTTGGCCCCGGCTTTGACGATGCTCACGGCGTAACCGGCCTTGCGGTTGCGGATGTCGAGGTACGGCAGGAAGAAGTCGTCGATGATCTTGGCGACGGTGGCGTGATCGTCGCGGGCAATCGCGTGGTAGAAGTCCATCGCGGTTTTCGGGATGAAGTTGAACACCGCCGACGAGTAGACCGGCACGCCGAGGGCCTTGTAGGCAGCGGCGTAGACTTCTGCGGTCGGCAGGCCGCCGAGGTAGCTGAAGCGATCACCGAGGCGGCGACGGATCGACACCATCAGCTCGATATCGCCCAGACCGTCCTTGTAGCCGATCAGGTTCGGGCAGCGTTCGGCCAGACGTTCCAGCAGTGCTGCGTTCAAGCGGCAGACGTTGCGGTTGTAGACCACCACGCCGATGTTCACCGATTTGCACACCGCTTCAACGTGGGCGGCAACGCCGTCCTGGCTGGCTTCGGTCAGGTAGTGCGGCAGCAGCAACAGGCCTTTGGCGCCCAGACGCTCGGCTTCCTGTGCGTACTCGATGGCCTGACGGGTCGAACCGCCGACACCGGCCAGGATCGGCACGCTGCTGGCGCAGGTATCGACCGCCGTCTTGATGATTTCCGAGTATTCGCTGGCGGCCAGGGAGAAGAACTCACCGGTGCCACCCGCTGCGAACAGTGCCGACGCGCCGTACGGGGCCAGCCATTCAAGACGCTTGATGTAGCCGGCGCGATGAAAGTCGCCCTGGGCGTTGAAATCGGTCACCGGGAACGACAGCAGACCGGCGGAGAGGATGGACTTCAGTTCTTGTGGATTCATTTTTCGAACACCCTGGGTAGCAACATTTTTTGTGAGTTTTATGGTTCAGCCAGCGCTGAAGTTGTAGGTCATCGTACAACTTAAAAGATAACCGTCAACTGCATTTCATCGTCGCCCGGAGCGTTTTGTCGGACAGGATTGTTTCTTGACGTAGGAAATATCTGGTCTAGGCTCGATTTGACTGTATATCCATACAGCTAAAATAAATTGACCGAAGACATATCAAGGAGAAAGAAATGTCCGGACTGCATGCAAAACCACAGGAACGCCCCAAACCGGTCATCGCCCGGTTCGATGATCTTTTCACGATCAATGGCATCCACTTCAGCGCCGACAATCCGCATCTGCTGCTGCACATTGTCGACGCCCACAACGATCTCGAACCGGCCACCGCCCTCCCCGGCAACGCCTTGAAAATTCGACCGCCACTGCGCTTCGAAGGCGCTGAACACACGGCCATCGGTGATAACACCCTGCTGCGCCTGGCGGAAAATGCCGAGCCGATTCGCGCGCAAAACGTGCCGTTGCATTTGCCTAACGGCCTCGCCCTGACCTACGGCCAGGTCGTGGCGCTGGCCGGCGATTTCTACGGTGTCGTCGATCGGCCGATCAACGAAGGCGCCACGCCTGCCGATCGTCTGAACCGCTTCAGCGCCGCATTCGACTCCCTCGCCGTGCTCCCGGCCTCACGCGCCGAAGCGACGCAGATTCTCACGGTCATGCAAAAAGAGGTCGACGCGGTTAAACAGGCGATCAAGGACGGCAAAGCACCGCACGAAGCCTACGATGCGCTCGGAGATACGTTGTCCGAAGAGTGGAACAAGATCACTGGTGGCGGCAGTTTTGTCTCCGCGCTGTTCCCGCTCGGGCGTTATCTGAAACTGGCGGCGAACAACGCCGACCACTTCGGCGAATGGGCCAGACTGGCCTACATCGCCGGGCACACCGCCGCCCTGCAGACCGCCGTCGCGGCCCGCGCCACTCACGATGAGCAACAACTGGAACGGGCCTACGCGATGAACGCGTTTGCCGACCACTTCCTCACCGACCTGTTCTCTGCCGGCCATCTGCGGGTGCCGCGCAAGGAAATGGCGGCGGTGGTCACGCCGAGCGATCTTGGCTCGCTGGTGACCCGTTTCATGCATGACGAGGACAGCAAATTCGGCCTCAAAGTGCGCAACGCCCACGGCGATCAATGGCGAGCCTACGGCGACAAACGCTACTTCGACCCCAGCGACGCGGACAACCGCACCCAGGTCAATCTAGCGGTGCAAGCTTCAGCGGACGAAATCTTTGCTGCCTATCTCAGCGGCAGCGTGCCCGCCCCTTCGACGTTCGCCGCGCTGCAACGCCTTCCGGATCTGACGGCGGTGCTGAATCTTTCCAGCAATTTCTCGCCGCTGTTCCGCGTCGAGGGCGGCAAGGTGCTGCGACGCAAAGATGTGAACAACCTCAACGACACCGCCACCATCGATGACTGGTGGGGCTGGAGCACGTACCTGCTGCTCAAGGACTACCACCCGACGGGCAACGTCAATCAAGGAGAATGAGCATGACGATCACATTGAAACTGGAACTGGCGTCGGGGCAGTCGCTGCAAGGTGCGCCACTGGAGTTACTGGCGGATGGCAAGCCGATTGCGCGGGGGGTTGTGGATCAATCAGGCGAGGTGGCGTTTGTTGCCAAACCGGGGAAAGCGCAACTGGCGGTGAGGGTGGATCGCTCGATATTGCCGCGCTGAACTCACCGCCCTCATCGCTGGCAAGCCAGCTCCCACAGTGATTGATGCCGTACACGAAATCCGCTTCAACATAGGAACCTGTGGGAGCTGGCTTGCCAGCGATGGCGGTGTGTCAGGCGCGAACAGACTGCCAGACACTCACCCGCGCTGCGCCTGCGCCTCTTCATGCGCCTGACGCAAACGCTCACGGCTGTTGGTCAGGTGCAGGCGCATGGCCGCCCGCGCCGCATCGGAATCCTGACGGGCAATCGCCTCGTAGATTTCCTCGTGCTCACGGCTCAGACGATTCATGTAATGCTGCTGATCATCATGGGCCAGACGCGCCGAATTTAACCGCGTACGCGGAATGATGCTGGTGCCCAGGTGGGTCATGATGTCGGTGAAATAGCGGTTGCCGGTGGACAGGGCGATTTCCAGGTGGAAGGCGAAGTCCGAGGCCACCGCATCGCTGGCGTGGGCCACGCTGTCGTTCAGCGCATCGAGGGCGGCGCGCATGGTCGCCAGTTGTTCGGGGCTGCGGCGCTGCGCGGCAAGGCCGGCGGACTCCACTTCCAGGCTGATACGCAATTCGAGAATCGCCAGCACATCACGCAGGGTGACGACCGTCGCCGGGTCGATGCGGAAACCGCTGGGGCTTGGCGTATCCAGCACGAAGGTGCCGATGCCGTGGCGGGTTTCCACCTGGCCTGCGGCCTGCAACCGGGAAATCGCCTCGCGCACCACGGTGCGGCTGACGCCGTGCTCCTGCATGATCGCCGACTCGGTGGGCAACTTGTCGCCGCGCTTGAGCAGACCGTCGCGGATCTGCTCGGTCAGCACCGTCACCAGCTCCTGGGCCAGGCTGCGGCGCTTGCGCGGGAGGCGTGGGGTGTCGATCGGGTTTTCCATGGTCAACGTCTGGTCTCGAAAATTCGGCATGGTTCGCATCATAGCGCAGGCGGGTTGTACGATCACTGTCGAGTCAACACCCTGCCCTTGTAGGAGCTGCCGCAGGCTGCGATCTTTTGATCTTCAAAAACAACATCAAAAGATCGCAGCCTGCGGCAGCTCCTACAGAGGGGGTCAGGCGGTCACGGCCTGCTCCACCAGATGCCCGCTGTCGATCCGCACATGCCGTGGATGGAAGCGTTTCAGGCTGCTGCGATGGCCGACGCTGACGATGCTCAGCCCCGGCAACTGATCGATCAGCGCCTGATACAACGTTGCCTCATCCTCTTCATCCATCGCCGACGTCGCTTCGTCCATGTACAGCCATTGCGGCGCGTAAAGCATGGCGCGGGCGAAGGCCAGGCGTTGCTGCTCACCCGGCGAGAGCATGCGCTGCCAGTGATTGGCTTCGTCCAGGCGCGCGACCAGATGCGGCAGTCGGCATGTTTCCAGCACCTGCGCGTAACGCTCCGGCGCGTAGGTGTCGCCCGGTTGTGGATAACTCAAGGCTTCGCGCAAGGTGCCGATCGGCAGATACGGCTTCTGCGGCAGGAACAGATAGCGCGCCGCCGGCAGGCGAATACTGCCGTGCCCCGCCGGCCACAAATGCCCCATCGCTCGCAGCAACGTCGACTTGCCGCTGCCGGAACGACCACTGAGCATTACCCGGTCGCCCGGCTCCACGGTCATGTCGGCATTGGTCAGCAGATGACGCCCATCGGCCAGATCCAGACCGAGATTGTGCACTTTTAGTTCGCTGCCCTGATTCTGCACATCGATGGCCGGAGTGCGCTGTTCGTTATCGGTCATGGCCTGACGGAAACTCAGCAGACGATCACAGGTGGCACGCCAGGACGCGAGGCTCTGATACGCACTGATAAACCAGCTGAAACTCTCCTGGACGTTGCCGAATGCCGAGCTGATCTGCATCAGCTCACCGAGTTCGATCTTGCCGGCGAGGTAACGCGGCGAGGCCACGATAAACGGGAAGATGATGGCCGCCTGGCTGTAACCGGCAGTGAAGAACGTCAGGCGCTTGGACACTTTCATGATGTCCCAGAAGTTGTGCCAGACATTGCCGAAGCGCCCGCTCAAACGGCGGTTCTCGTTCGGCTCGCCGTTGTACAACGCAATGCTTTCGGCATTCTCGCGAATCCGCACCATGGAAAAACGCAGGTCGGCTTCGAAGCGTTGTTGTTGGTTGTTCAAGCCGATCAGGCGACGACCGATCAAATGCGTCAGCCAGCTGCCCACCACGGCGTAGACCAGCACGCACCAGAACATGTAGCCGGGGATGGTGATGCCATAGACTTCGATGCTGCCCGACACGCCCCACAGAATGATCGAGAACGACACCAGGCTGACGATATTGCGCAGCAGGCCGATCCCCAGCTCAAGGGTATTGGAGGTGAAGTTGTTAAGGTCTTCGGAAATCCGCTGGTCCGGGTTATCGGTATAACCGCCCTGCTCCAGCTGGTAGTAATTCTTGTTGGCGAGCCAACGGGAGAAATGCTTTTCGGTGAGCCAGGCCCGCCAGCGAATCGTCAGCATCTGGGTCAGATACAGCCGGTACACGGCACCAATAATCGCCACCGCCGCTATGCCGCAAAAATACAGAATCAAGCGCCAGAACGCCGCTTCATCTTTCTTCTGCAGCGCGTTGTAGAAATCCTTGTACCAAGTGTTGAACCACACCGAGATACCCACGCTCAGCAGCGAGAGTGCGATCACCGCAATCAGCAGCGTCCAGGCCTTGCCCTTCTCTTCACTGCGCCAGTAAGGCGTGATGATCGCCCACACCTTGCGAAAAAACTGCCCGCGCACAGCATCGTTGACCGCGGAATATTCAGCGTTCTGATTCATGGAAAAGGCTCGATAAAGAAAAGAACAGACACGCACCGATCATAGATGATCGGTTCGTTTTATCGCCAGAGTGGGACTGGCTCATTCAGGGATTGTTCAGATTGATGGGGGTTTCAGTATCGCAGCGAGCGCACGTACCGTTCATCGGGACTGTCAGAGTTGACAGTAGTGGGGGGCGATTCACGCTGATCAACTGGGCTGGCCTCCTGCAAGGAATTCGCTGTGAATCAGGAGAGCAGATTCCCCTCTGACAACGAAAGGAATTGGTTATGAACAAAGAAGACAACCCGCTTAATGCTCCAACCAGCGATTCGATCAGGAAGGGCGAACTGTCTATCAGTGAGCTGAGTGATTCGGGGGCTACATTCATATTCTGGTCCGATAACCGTGAGGCAATTATCGATGTTGCCTGGATCGGTTATGACGACACCCAATCTGAAATCAACCGACAAGTCGGTAATCAGAACAAGGTCATTCTCCCGGTATCAAAAGCTATCTTGAAACAATGGGTAGGAAAGAAACTCTACGCACAATGCAACGGAACTCTGGGCGAAGGGCATTACACATCGCCACCAACGCACTTCATGGTTGTAGATTGAACCCAAGGCGCGACCCGAATGCAGGGTAGCGCCTGTTTCATTCAGTCTCGCTCATTTGCCCAGAAAAACTTTCAACGACGAACCGGGCGCTTCTGCAGTTTGCGCTGCAGGGTGCGGCGGTGCATGCCCAGGGCGCGGGCAGTGGCGGAAATGTTGCCTTCGTGCTCGGTGAGCACACGCTGGATGTGCTCCCATTGCAGGCGGTCGACCGACATCGGGTTTTCCGGCACCAGACTGTCGAGGTCGGCGTGCTCGGAGAGCAGCGCGGTCAGCACGTCGTCGGCGTCGGCCGGTTTGCACAGGTAGTTGCAGGCGCCGCGCTTGATCGCTTCGACCGCGGTGGCAATGCTCGAATAACCGGTGAGGATCACCACGCGCATTTCCGGGTCCAGCTCCAGCAGCTTGGGCAGCAGCACCAGGCCGGAGTCGCCGTCCATTTTCAGGTCCAGCGCGGCGTAGTCCGGCAGGTCGGCCTGGGCGATGGTCAGGCCTTCTTCGGCAGAACCTGCGGTGCTGACGCGAAAGCCACGGCGGGCCATGGCACGGGCCATCACTCGGGTGAAGGTCGCGTCGTCGTCGACCAGCAGCAAATGCGGCAGTTCTTCGCCTTCGACTTGGATTTCGTCACTCATGTTGGTCTCCTCGGGCGCCGTGGGGCAGGCGCAGCTCGGTGAGCGTGCCGCCTTCCTCATGACTATAGAGTTTCACTGAGCCGCCGGCGCGTGTCACGCTGGCCTTGCTCAAAAACAGGCCCAGGCCGAAACCTTTGCCCTTGGTGGTAAAAAACGGTTTGCCGATCTGCTCGGCGATGGCCAGCGGCACACCGGCGCCGTGGTCACGAATGCTGATGGTCACGGTTTCCGCGTCCCAGTCCAGCGTCACCTGAAGATTTTCCGGGCAGGCGTCGGCGGCATTGTTCAGCAGGTTGAGCAGCGCCTGGGTCAGGTCCGGCGGCGGCGCCATGCGCGGCACGGTGCCCTGGCCGAGACGATGGAAACGGTAACTGGCCTCGGGGCGCATCAGGTGCCAGCGGTTCAGTGCCTCGTCGAGCCACTGAGTGACGTCCTGCATTTCTACCGCCAGACGCCGGTTGGCTTCGGCGGCGCGCACCAACTGCTGCAAGGTTTCCTTGCAGAGTTTGACCTGATCCTGCAGCACCTTCAGATCGTCCTGCAGCATCGGGTCCGGGTGATCCTGCTGCATCTCCTTGAGCAACACACTCATGGTCGCCAGCGGTGTGCCGAGTTCATGCGCGGCGCCGGCCGCTTGGGTGGCGACGGCGAGCAATTGCTGATCGCGCAAGCCTTCTTCGCGGCGAATCGCCCGCAGCTCTTCCTGACGACGCAGCTCTTCAGCCATGCGTGCAGCAAAAAACGTGATGACCGCAGCAGCGAGGGCGAAGCTCAACCACATGCCGTAGATCTGCAGGTTCTCGCGGGCCACCGGCAGGGTTTCCAGCGGATAGAAACGCGTGAGCATCACGGTGTACAGCGCCAGCGCGATACCCGACAGAATCACCGAATAACGCCACGGCAGCGTCACCGCCGCGATGGTCAGCGGCACCAGATAGTAGGAAACGAACGGGTTGGTCGAACCGCCGGAGAAATACAGCAGCGCACTGTGGATCACCAGATCGCAGGCCAGTTGCAGCGCGTATTCGAGTTCGGTCACCGGCCATGAAGTGCGCAGACGCACGGCGGTGAACACGCATAGCAGAATCGAGCAGCCGAGGGTCATCGCCAGTTGCACCCACGGCAACGGCAGCAGTTGCAGCCAGTAGGCCAGGCCTACGGAACCAGCCTGCGCGGCGAGCACCAGGGTGCGGATGAAAGTCAGCCGCCAGAGGTTCTGGCGAGTGGCGGAAGTCAGTTGTACGGGGGCGAGCATGAGCTCTCCTGATGAGCGCTCCAGGCGGATCGCACGGAGTATAACCAAGCCGCGCCTTTGAGAGGCGAAAGTGCGGCAAATGACCACATGGCGCTGGCGGTAAATTGGGCTACTGCGCATGGCTGTCCGAGATCGACTGTGGCGAGGGAGCTTGCTCCCGCTGGACTGCGAAGCAGGCCCGACCCCGGCAACCGTGATCTGCCAGAAATACCGCAGATACCGGATTTACGACTGCTGCGCAGTCGAGCGGGAGCAAGCTCCCTCGCCACAAGAGCGCACTCGACTCAGGATCGGCGGTGAGCCGGGCGCATCTGTATAGAAGTTGTAACTGGGCGAACCGGATCGCAGAAGCTAGAGTCTGATGGTTTCACGCAGGGACGAACCAACACCTGCGCATTATTCAAGGAGCCTTCATGCACACCTTTCGCCGCAGCGCCGCCCTTCTCGCCCTGACCGTCGGCAGCATCGCCAGCCTTCCGGCGCTGGCCGCCGATGAGCTGCACTACAACCAGATTTCCCTGCGCGCCGAAGTCAACCAGGAAGTGGCCCGCGACCTGATGATCGTGACGCTCTACACCGAAGCGCAAAACACCGACCCGGCCAAACTCGCCGCCGACGTCAGCACCACCATGAATAAGGCACTGGCCCAAGCCAAGCAAGTCAAAGACATCACCCTGCGCCAGGGCAGCCGCAACAGCTACCCGATCTACGACACCAAGGGCCAGAAGATCACCGGCTGGCGTGAACGCGCCGAACTGCGCCTGGAAAGCGCCGACTTCGCCGCCCTGTCCAAACTCACCGGCGAACTGCTGACCGACCTGAAAATGGGCGGCATGGACTTCGCCATCGCCGAGCCGACCCGCAAGGCCAGCGAAGACAAACTGTTGAAAGAAGCCGTCAGCGCCTTCAAGGCCCGCGCCCAACTGGCCACCGATGCACTGGGCGGCAAGGGCTACAAAATCGTCAACCTGAACCTCAACAGCAACGGCTACCCACAACCGTACATGCGCGCCCCGATGATGATGAAAGCCGCCGGCATGGCGGATTCGGCACCGGTCACACCGGAAGTTGAAGCCGGCACCAGCCAGGTCAGCCTCACCGCCGATGGCTCGATTGAAGTGCTGATGCAGTGAGTTGATGTAGGCTGAATGAGAAACCGGCGATCAGTGAATGATCGCCGGTTTTTTTGCGCCCGGGATTTGTAGTGAATGATCTGACGCCTTCGCGAGCAAGCTCGCTCCCACATTTGAAATGCGCACTCCTGTGGGAGCGAGCTTGCTCGCGAAGAACGATGACGCGGTCTCAAGCCTGCGGATCAACCCGATCCAGCGCCCGATTCACCGCCAGTTCAGCCAGCATGATGATTTGCTGAATCGCCAGCGCCGTATTGCGCTGCGGACGACTGAGCTGATCGGCGAAATCGCTGGCCATGGTGTTGGCCGAGGCCAGGGATTCACAGGCATGGGCCAGCAGGCTTTCCGTGTCGATGCCCGGATGGACGAGGAACATCGAACTCGGGGGGCGCGGTTTTGTAGCTTCGGGGCTGAGGTAGAAATCGAGGGCGCGTTTGATCGCTTCGCGGTTTTTTGCGAGATCTTCGGCGTGGAGGGCTTCGGTGAGTGGGGTTGTTTCTGGAGGTGGATCGGGGACAGGCTTGGACATTGATAGCGTTCCTAATCAATAGCCATTCACTCGCCGTTTCTCACGCGGCAGAGTGGTGGCAGCAATGTGCGGGGTGAGAAACCGGTAGGAACAAGCCCGGCCGGACCGAAGCCCGCCCGCACACAGCCGCCATAAAACATTGCAGCAGCAGAAATGCCGGCGGCAATTATGGTGGTACTGATTGTGGATTAACAGTTCCTGCGGGTTCTCACACCCGATCGCTGAGTTTTCAGCGACAGCTCAAGGCTAGAGAGCTGACGTCCGAGGGACAACCTGAAAACCTTGTGGGAAGGTTCTGGCTATTTGAAACGACTTTAAACAAGCCAATTTTATCAGGTGACTGGACGGGCCTCTTCGCGAGCAAGCCCGCTCCCACAGTGGATGGCGTGCAGGCAGTTAGAGATTGGTCGGCTGTCAGGCCGCCATCACTTAGCCATTCGCCGCACCCGCTTTTCACCACTCATACGATGAGCGTTAGCTCGAGTACCGCTTTTGATCTTGATCCACGGGCGACGTCGGAAGGCTGAGTGGAGGGATTGATCCGGGGGTGGGAGCGCAGCGACCGTTTGGCGAAGCCAAACACAGCGAGAGGAGGTGCAGCGAAGCAAACCGTAGGCGCTGCCCCCGGATCAATCCTGCAGCGAAGGGACCCCGAGCCCCAGCGAGCGGGCCGAACGCAGGAGCAAGCGTTTTTGGTTACTTTTTAGGCGTTTGTAAAAAGTGACCCGCCGTAAGGGCGGAACCATAAGCCGCAGCACCCGAAGAAACGGATATGCCCAAACAGCGCTGGATATACCGAGATAGACGCATCCCCTCAAAAAACGATATTTCCGAACACCCCCGAATCCCCGCTAACCTCAAGGAACAACCACCTCCAGACCTACGGGCCAGACATGCAAAGATCCACCCTCAAACCACTCCTGATCACCCTGGCCCTGACCGCCATAACCCCGATCACCAACGCAGCCACCACCCTGGTCTACTGCTCCGAAGCCAGCCCCGCCGGCTTCGACCCCAGCCAATACACCAGCGGCACCGACTTCGACGCCTCCGCCGAAACCGTCTTCAACCGCCTCACCCAATTCCAGCGCGGCGGCACCGACATCGAACCCGGCCTGGCGACAAAATGGGACGTCTCCAACGACGGCCTCCAATACACCTTCCACCTGCGCCAAGGGGTAAAATTCCACACCACGGAATACTTCACCCCAACCCGCGACTTCAACGCCGACGACGTGCTATTCACCTTCCAGCGCCTGCTTGACCCGGACAACGCCTTCCGCAAGGCCTACCCCGCCGAGTCCCCGTACTTCACCGACATGGGCTTGAACACCACCATCAAATCGGTAGAAAAAATCGACGCCAACACCGTGCGCTTCAACCTCAACAACGTCGACGCCGCATTCGTGCAAAACCTCGCCATGAGCTTCGCCTCGGTGCAATCGGCCGAATACGCCGCCCGGCTATTAAAGGAAGGCAAAGCCGCCGACCTCAACCAGAAACCGGTGGGCACCGGCCCGTTCGTGTTCAAGCGCTACCAGAAAGACTCGCAGATACGCTACGCCGCCAACCCGGCCTACTGGAAACCCGAAGACGTGAAGATCGACAACCTGATCTTCTCGATTACCCCGGACGCCGCCGTACGCCTGCAGAAACTCAAGGCCGGCGAATGCCAGGTCAGCGGCTACCCGCGCCCGGCCGACATCGAAGTGATGGAACAAGACCCGAACCTGCGCGTGCTCAAACAGGCCGGATTCAACCTCGGCTTCCTCGCCTACAACACCACTCACCCGCCACTGGATCAGCTCAAGGTCCGTCAGGCACTGGACATGGCCATCGACAAACCGGCGATCATCAAAGCCGTCTACCAGAGTGCCGGCCAACTGGCGCAGAACGCCTTGCCGCCGGCGCAATGGTCGTATGACCCGAACATCAAGGACGCTCCGTACGACCCGGTGAAAGCCAAGGCGCTACTCAAGGAAGCCGGGGTGGCACCGGGTACCACCATCAATCTGTGGGCAATGACCGTGCAGCGTGCGTCCAACCCGAACGCGCGGATGTCGGCGCAGATGATCCAGCAGGATTGGGACAAGATCGGGATCAAGGCCAACATCGTCAGCTACGAGTGGGGCGAATACATCAAGCGCGCAAAAAATGGCGAACACGACGCGATGATCTATGGTTGGACAGGTGACAACGGTGATCCGGACAACTGGCTCGGCGTGCTCTACAGCTGTGCGGCGGTCAAGGGCAGCAACTACGCCAAGTGGTGCGACCCGGCCTACGACAAACTGGTGCAGCAGGCCAAGGTGACCACCGACAAGGCGCAACGGGTAAAACTGTATCAACAGGCGCAACTGATCCTTAAACAGCAGGTGCCGATCACCCCGATCGCCAACTCAACGGTGTTCCAGCCGCTGCGCAAGGAAGTGACCGACTTCAAGATCAGTCCGTTTGGCCTGACGCCCTTCTACGGCGTGGGTATAAATAAGTAACACCAAGCCCCAAGGCGGCGCGCACAACATGACCAGCGCACCGTTTTGGGGCTTGGTTTGCACCGTAAAAAACGGCCGCAAACGGTCAAATGCGTCAACTCTTATACAAATGCGACATTAAGGTACGTTCGTGCCACCGTTTAACGCCCGCTCACACTCTGGATCTTGCATTGGGTATGGCCCCTGCATAAGTATCCGCAGGCACGACTCACGAGGTCGTACCTCACTATTAAAAAATGACAACAAATCATGAGGCCAACATGCTTAAACACGCGGTCATTCCGTTTTTAGTCGGCGCAGGCTTGTTAGCCTCCGCACCTTTCGCATCCGCTGCGACTAACCTGGTGTTCTGCTCCGAAGGGAGCCCGGCCGGTTTTGATCCAGGCCAGTACACCACCGGAACCGACTTCGACGCCTCAGCCGAAACCATGTTCAACCGCCTGAGCCAGTTCGAGCGTGGCGGTACCGCCGTTATCCCGGGCCTGGCCACCAGTTGGGACATTTCTCCGGACGGCCTGACTTACACCTTCCACCTGCGCGAAGGCGTCAAGTTCCACACCACCCCGTATTTCAAGCCGACTCGTGAGTTCAACGCCGACGACGTGCTGTTCACCTTCAATCGCATGATTAACAAGGATGACCCGTTCCGTAAGGCGTACCCGACCGAATTCCCGTACTTCACCGACATGGGGATGGACACCAACATCACCAAGATCGATAAAGTCGACGACCACACCGTTAAATTCACTCTGAAAGAAGTCGACGCCGCGTTCATCCAGAACATGGCCATGAGCTTCGCCTCGATCCAGTCCGCCGAGTACGCTGCCCAGTTGCTCAAGGAAGGCAAGGCTGCCGACATCAACCAGAAGCCGATCGGCACTGGCCCGTTCGTGTTCAAGAGCTACCAGAAAGACTCGAACATCCGTTACACCGGCAACAAAGATTACTGGAAGCCGGACGACGTGAAGATCGACAACCTGATCTTCGCCATCACCACCGACCCGTCGGTACGTATCCAGAAGCTGAAAAAGAACGAGTGCCAGGTCACCCTGTTCCCGCGTCCGGCGGATCTGGCGGCACTGAAAGCCGACAAGACCCTGAAGATGCCTGACCAGGCCGGTTTCAACCTCGGCTACATCGCCTACAACGTGATGGACAAGGTCAAGGGCAGCAACGAGGCTAACCCGCTGGCTGACCTGCGCGTGCGCCAGGCGCTGGACATGGCGGTGAACAAGCCGCAGATCATCGATTCGGTTTACCAGGGCGCCGGCCAGCTGGCCGTCAACGCCATGCCGCCGACCCAGTGGTCCTACGACACCACCATCAAGGACGCCAAGTACGATCCTGAAAAAGCCAAGCAACTGCTCAAGGAAGCTGGCGTCAAGGAAGGTACCGAGATCGTTCTGTGGGCGATGCCGGTGCAGCGTCCGTACAACCCGAACGCCAAGCTGATGGCTGAAATGCTCCAGTCCGACTGGAAGAAGATCGGCCTGAACGTGAAGATCACCAGCTACGAGTGGGGCGAGTACATCAAGCGTTCCAAAGGTGGCGAGAACCAGGCCATGATCATTGGCTGGAGCGGTGACAATGGTGACCCGGACAACTGGCTGAACGTGCTGTTCGGCTGCGACTCGCTCAGCGGCAACAACTTCTCCAAGTGGTGCGACAAGAAGTTCGACGGTCTCGTTAAAGAAGCCAAGCGCACTACCGACCAGGCCAAGCGCACCGAACTGTACAAACAGGCGCAACACGTCCTCAAAGATGCAGTCCCAATGACACCTATCGCTCACTCGACGGTGTATCAACCCATGCGCGCCAACGTGCAGGACTTCAAGATCAGCCCATTCGGCCTGAACTCCTTCTACGGCGTCAGCGTCAGCAATTAAGAAGAGACAGCGGCGACGTTTCAGGCGGCGCCGCTGTTTTTTTTCTGCCGACTAGCCAGGAATTTGCCTACAGCCATTTCCACCCTGCTTTAACAGGGAGGTACATGACGTGTTGCCTTTTCCTACGAGTCTTTAGGACTCAGCGCATTTACTGCCAGACCCACGGCCCCTACCGTCGGGTTCTGACCAGTGTCTGCGTGGGCCATCGGCTTGCTGTACGTACTGGATTGAGCTCAATGCAACCTCAACGTCCCTGGACGGGATCGCGATGCATTGAACAACACAACAAAAAGAGGGAGCGTCATGCGCCATACCTTGGTTTTTTCCGCATTGCTGGGCGCCGGCCTGATGGCCGCCACGTCCGCCAGTTACGCCGCCAGCGACAGCCTGGTGTTCTGCTCCGAAGGCAGCCCGGCGGGTTTCGATACCGCGCAGTACACGACCGCGACCGATAACGACGCTGCCGAACCGCTGTACAACCGCCTGGTCGAGTTCGAAAAAGGCGCGACCAACGTCGTACCCGGACTGGCAACCAAGTGGGATATTTCCGAGGATGGTCTCAAGTACACCTTTCACCTGCGTGAAGGTGTGAAGTTTCATACCACGCCGTACTTCAAACCGACGCGCGATTTCAACGCCGACGACGTGCTGTTCACGTTTAACCGCATGCTCGATCCGCAACAGCCATTCCGTAAGGCTTATCCGACCGAATTCCCGTATTTCAACGGGATGAGTCTGAACAAGAACATCGCCAAGGTCGAAAAGACCGGGCCGCTGACCGTGGAGTTCACGCTCAACAGCGTCGACGCCGCGTTCATCCAGAACATCGCCATGAGCTTCGCTGCCATCCTGTCCGCCGAATACGCCGACAAGCTGCTGGCCGAAGGCAAGCCGAGCGATATCAACCAGAAGCCGGTCGGTACCGGGCCGTTCGTGTTCAAGAGCTATCAGAAAGACTCGAACATCCGCTACACCGGCAACCCGCATTACTGGGATCCGAGCCGGGTCAAGTTGAAGAACCTGATCTTCGCGATCAACACCGACGCTTCGGTGCGCGTGCAGAAGCTCAAGGCCGGCGAATGCCAGATCACCCTGCATCCGCGCCCTGCCGACGTCGAAGCGCTGAAAGCCGACTCGAAACTGCAGCTGATTTCCAAGCCCGGCTTCAACCTCGGGTACATTGCCTACAACGTGCGCCACAAGCCCTTCGATCAGCTTGAAGTGCGTCAGGCGCTGGACATGGCGGTGAATAAACAAGGGATTCTCAACGCCGTTTATCAAGGCGCCGGGCAACTGGCCGTCAACGCCATGCCGCCGACCCAGTGGTCCTACGACGACAGCATCAAGGACGCCGCCTACAACCCGGAAAAAGCCCGCGAGCTGCTCAAGGCTGCCGGCGTCAAGGAAGGCACCGAAATCACTCTGTGGGCGATGCCGGTACAGCGTCCATACAACCCGAATGCCAAATTGATGGCCGAAATGCTTCAGGCTGACTGGGCCAAGATCGGTCTGAAAGTGAAGATCGTCAGCTACGAATGGGGCGAGTACATCAAGCGCACCAAGAATGGCGAGCACGACATCAGCCTGATCGGCTGGACCGGCGACAACGGTGACCCGGACAACTGGCTGGGCACCCTGTACAGCTGCGACGCGATTGGCGGCAACAACTATTCCATGTGGTGCGATCCGGCTTACGACAAGCTGATCAAAGAGGCCAAGGTCGTCACCGACCGCGACCAGCGCACCACGCTCTACAAACAGGCGCAGCAGTTGCTCAAGCAGCAAGTGCCGATCACGCCTGTCGCCCACTCGACGGTCAACCAGCCGTTAAGCGCCCGGGTTGAAGGCTTCAAGGTCAGCCCCTTCGGTCGCAATGTGTTCTCGGGCGTCAGTATCGATTAACCCAACCGATTAGCCGCAACGCTGAGGGGACTGTCTATCCCCTCACGCAAGCGCTTTGCCGAAATTCGCCAATCGGGCCTTTTGCAAACGTTTGCGATGTGTGAATGAGTTCTAAACCAATAACCGGCCAACCCAAAAAAGCCGGCATAAAAAGAAAGTAAAGGAGCTTCACCCATGAAACTGAGCAGCACCGCGATCCTGGCCTTGGCCATAAGCAGCATCACCGCTACCGCTTATGCGGAAGAGCAGAGCCAGGCGTTTACCCCGGTGACCGTCAACGAGAAGAGTGCCCAGGCTGACGCCAAAGGTTTCCTCGAAGGTTCGACAATCAGCGGCACTACCCGTAACTGGTACGCGAACGAGCAACTCAAACGCGGCGGCAAGTTCACTTACCGCAAGGACGGCGTCGCCACCCCGACTGACCGTCGTATCAACTGGGTGCAGGGCACCATCGTCAACTTCAGCTCCGGCTTCACTGAGGGCACCGTCGGTGTCAGCACTGAAATTGCCGCTTACAACGCTGTAGCGCTGGAGCGTAATCGCAAGGATCTGGCCTCCAACAATGGTGGCGCACCGGGTTCACGTCCAGGCGCGGGCAACAACCGTACGCTGACCAAGGAAGGCGGTGACGCTGAAGGCCAGTGGAGCAAACTGGGCCTGGCCAACGTCAAGTTCCGTGTTTCGAACACCACGCTGACCGCCGGTCGTCAGAACTTCAGCACGCCGATCGTCGACACCATCGGCAACCGTGCGCTGCCTTCGAGCTTTGAAGGTGTCAGCCTGCACAGCGAAGAACTGAACAACCTGTCGTTCGACGCCGGCAGCTTCGACCGCGTATCGCCGCGTACAGAAGAAAGCCTGTCGAAGTTTCGCACCGAGTACAGCGCCAACGGCGCCGAGACCGATCGCGTCAGCATTGTCGGCCTGAACTACCAGCCGCTGAAAAGCCTGAAGACCAGCCTGTACGCCTCCAAGGCTGAAGACTTCTGGAACCAATACTACTTCGGCGCCACCCACGAACTGGGTGACAGTAATGTCCTGAGCCTGACCACCGGCCTGAACTACTACAAGACCGTCGATACCGGCAAGAAAGAGATGGGTGAAATCGACAACGATACCTACTCCCTGTCGTTCGGCCTGACCCATCAGGCCCACAGCCTGACCTTCTCGTACCAGGCCATCAACGGTAACGAGTACTTCGACTACCTGCACGAAACCAACGGCATCTACCTGGCCAACTCCCTGCTGTCGGACTTCAACGGCCCGAACGAGAAGTCCTTCCAGGTCGCCTACGGTCTGAACATGGCCGAATACGGCGTGCCAGGCCTGAAGTTCAACATCTACCAGGCGCGCGGCTGGGGCATCGACGGTACTCATTACACCGGCACTGCGTACGACGTACGCAGCATGGACGGCGAGCACCACTATGAATATGGCATCGGTGCAACCTACGCGGTACAGAGCGGCCCACTCAAGGCGACCACCATCCGTGGCACCTACACCGCTCACCGCGCCAGCGAAAACCAGGCTGACGGCAGCATCAACGAGTTCCGTCTCGTGACCACCGTTCCATTCAACATCCTGTAAAAAACGCCAACCGGCGGCTGACTCATGATGAGTCGGCCGTCCGGTTTTTTGTCTTCAACCGATTGCAGAGGGTTATCGATGAAAATGCTTCCCCTACGTGCAGCCGTCGCGGCTGCGTTGTTGAGCGCCGCCATCGGCGTCTCGGCCAAACCCTTGGTGGTCTGCACCGAAGCCAGCCCGGAAGGCTTCGATATGGTCCAGTACACAACTGCAGTCACTGCCGATGCGGTGGCCGAAACCATCTTCAACCGTCTGGCGGACTTCAAGCCCGGCACCACCGAAGTGATTCCGGCGCTGGCCGAGTCCTGGGACATCAGTGAAGACGGCCTGACGTACACGTTCCACCTGCGCAAAGGCGTCAAGTTTCACACCACCGAATACTTCAAGCCGACCCGCGACATGAACGCCGACGACGTGGTCTGGAGCTTCCAGCGTCAGCTGGACCCGAATCACCCGTGGCACAAACTGTCGAGCGTGGGCTTCCCGTACTTTGAAAGCATGGGCTTCAAGGAACTGCTCAAAAGCGTAGAGAAAGTCGACGACAACACGGTCAAGTTCACCCTGACCCGTCGTGAAGCGCCGTTCCTGGCCGACATCGCCATGGCGTTCTCCTCGATTTACCCGGCCGAATACGCCGACCAGTTGCTCAAGTCTGGCAAAACTGCCGACCTGAACAGCAAGCCGATCGGCACCGGCCCGTTCATCTTCCAGCGCTACGCCAAGGATGCGCAGGTGCGCTTCAAGGCCAACCCGGACTACTTCCGTGGCAAGGCCCCGGCCGACGCGCTGATTCTGGCGATCGCCACCGACAACAACGTGCGCCTGCAGAAGCTCAAGGCCAATGAGTGCCAGATCGCGTTGTATCCGAAGCCGGATGACATCCCGAGCATCAAGAAAGACAGCAACCTGAAAGTCGACGAGATGGACGCGATGACCGTCTCGTACATCGCCATGAACACCCAGCACAAGTACATCAGCGACGTGCGCGTGCGCAAAGCGATCGACATCGCCTTCGACAAGGAAGCCTACGTCAACGCGCTGTTCGGCAAAGGCAACGCCAGCGTGGCGGTCAACCCGTACCCGCCGACGCTGCTGGGCTATAACCACGACCTGAAGAACCCGCCACGCGATCTGGACAAGGCCCGTGCCTTGCTCAAGGAAGCCGGGGTTCCGGAAGGCACCGTGTTTACCCTGTTTACCCGTAATGGCGGCGGCCCGACCAACCCGAATCCGATGCTCGGCGCGCAAATGATGCAGGCTGACCTGGCGAAAGTCGGGATCAAGATCGACATCCGCGTGATGGAATGGGGCGAAATGCTCAAACGCGCCAAGGCCGGCGAGCACGACATGGTGTCGGCCGGATGGGCGGGCGACAACGGCGACCCGGATAACTTCCTGACGCCTATGCTCAGTTGCGAAGCGGCCAAGAACGGCGAAAACTACGCTCGCTGGTGCAACGAGAAATTCCAGGGCCTGCTGGACGAAGCACGGGCTAAAGTAGATCCGGCCGAACGCGCGAAGCTCTACGAACAAGCCCAGGTGCTGTTTAATCAGGACCAACCGTGGATCAGCATGGCCCACACCCGTATGTTTACCGCAATGCGCAACAACGTAGAGGGTTATCACATCAGCCCTCTCACAACCAATAACTTCGCCACCACCCAGGTGAAGTAGATAAGAAACTCCCGGCCTCCCTGACCCCAGGGTCGCCGGGCACGCCTAACCGGCTGATGAGGTACCACACAAGATGTTTAGTTTTATTGCCCGCCGACTGGGGTTGTTGATCCCCACGTTTTTCGGCATCACCTTGCTGACTTTCGCGTTGATTCGCATGATTCCGGGCGACCCCGTGGAAGTGATGATGGGCGAACGTCGGGTCGACCCCGAAATGCACGCTCAGGCAATGGAACGCCTAGGTCTGAACAAACCGCTGTATGCCCAGTACCTGGACTACATCGGCAAACTGGCCCACGGCGATCTCGGCGAATCCCTGCGTACGCGGGAAAGCGTATGGACCGAGTTCACCTCCCTCTTCCCGGCGACCCTGGAACTGTCCATGGCCGCTCTGCTGTTCGCCGGTATCCTGGGCCTGCTGGCCGGGGTGATTGCGGCACTCAAGCGAGGATCCCTATTCGACCACGGGGTGATGGGCATCTCCCTGGCGGGGTATTCGATGCCGATCTTCTGGTGGGGCCTGATCCTGATCATGTTCTTCTCGGTGAGCCTGGGCTGGACCCCGGTGTCCGGGCGGATCGACCTGCTCTACGACATCGAGCCGCGCACCGGTTTCATGCTGATCGACACGCTGTTGGCCGATGACATGGGCGCATTCCTCGATGCCCTGCATCACCTGATCCTGCCGGCCATCGTGCTCGGCACCATTCCGCTGGCGGTGATTGCGCGGATGACCCGCTCGTCGATGCTCGAAGTGCTGCGTGAAGACTACATCCGCACCGCCAAGGCCAAAGGCCTGTCGCCGTCGCGCGTGGTGTTCGTGCACGGTCTGCGCAACGCACTGATCCCGGTACTGACCGTAGTCGGCCTGCAAGTCGGCACTCTGCTGGCCGGTGCAGTCCTGACCGAAACCATCTTCTCCTGGCCCGGCATCGGTAAATGGCTGATCGAAGCCATCGGCGCCCGGGACTACCCGGTTGTGCAAAACGGCATCCTGTTAATCGCCTGCCTGGTGATTCTGGTCAACTTCGTGGTGGACATCCTCTACGGCTTTGCCAACCCACGCATCCGTCATCAGCGCTGAGGTCAATACCCATGAGCACTCCAACATCCTCAGTAGCCACTTCCGCCCCAAACGCGGATCAAAGCCTGCTGTACCCGTCACCGTACAAAGAATTCTGGCAAGCCTTCTCCAAGAACAAGGGCGCGGTTGCCGGTCTGCTGTTCATGCTGCTGGTGATTTTCTGCGCGATCTTCGCGCCGTGGGTCGCCCCGCATAACCCGAGCGAGCAATACCGGGACTTCCTGCTGACGCCACCGGCGTGGCTCGAAGGCGGGCAGATGCAGTTCCTGCTCGGCACCGATGAACTGGGCCGTGACCTGCTGTCGCGGCTTATCCAGGGTTCGCGCCTGTCGCTGCTGATCGGTCTGTCGTCGGTGGTGATGTCGCTGATTCCGGGGATCCTGCTGGGTCTGTTCGCCGGTTTCTTCCCGAAAATGATCGGCCCGACCATCATGCGTCTGATGGACATCATGCTGGCCCTGCCGTCGCTGCTGCTGGCTGTGGCGATCGTCGCCATCCTTGGCCCTGGCCTGATCAACACCGTGATCGCCATTGCTGTGGTGTCCTTGCCGTCCTACGTGCGTCTGACCCGTGCTGCGGTGATGGGCGAACTGAACCGCGACTACGTGACCGCCGCGCGCCTGGCCGGTGCCGGTCTGCCACGCCTGATGTTCATCACCGTGCTGCCCAACTGCATGGCACCGCTGATCGTGCAGGCCACCCTGAGTTTCTCTTCGGCGATTCTCGACGCGGCGGCGCTGGGCTTCCTCGGCCTTGGCGTACAACCGCCAACCCCTGAGTGGGGCACCATGCTGGCCTCGGCCCGCGACTACATCGAACGCGCCTGGTGGGTCGTCAGTCTGCCTGGTTTGACCATTTTGCTCAGCGTGCTGGCAATCAACTTGATGGGCGACGGCCTGCGCGATGCGCTGGACCCGAAACTCAAGAACGCCGCCTGAGGAGATTCCCATGTCACTGCTAGAAATCAAGAATCTCAACGTTCGCTTCGGCGACAAGAACGCCGTTCCGGTGGTCGATGGCCTCGACCTGAAGGTCGACAAGGGCGAAGTCCTGGCGATCGTCGGCGAGTCCGGCTCGGGCAAGTCAGTTACCATGATGGCGCTGATGGGCCTGATCGAGCACCCGGGGATCGTCACTGCCGACGCCCTGAGCTTCGACGGCAAAAACATGCTCAAACTGAGCAACCGCCAGCGTCGGCAGATCGTCGGCAAAGACCTGGCGATGGTGTTCCAGGACCCGATGACCGCGCTCAACCCGAGCTACACCGTCGGCTTCCAGATCGAAGAAGTGCTGCGCCTGCACCTGAAAATGTCCGGCAAGCAAGCGCGCAAACGTGCCATCGAACTGCTGGAAAAAGTTGAAATCCCGGGTGCCGCCAGCCGTATGGACGCTTACCCGCACCAACTGTCCGGCGGTATGAGCCAGCGTGTCGCGATCGCCATGGCGATTGCCGGCGAGCCGAAACTGCTGATCGCCGACGAACCGACCACGGCACTCGACGTGACGATTCAGGCACAGATCATGGATCTGCTGCTGGCGTTGCAGAAAGAACAGAACATGGGTCTGGTGCTGATCACCCACGACCTCGCCGTCGTTGCCGAAACCGCCCAGCGCGTGTGCGTGATGTACGCCGGCCAGGCGGTGGAAGTCGGTCAGGTGCCGCAACTGTTCGACATCCCGGCGCATCCGTACAGCGAAGCGCTGCTCAAGGCGATTCCCGAGCACAGCCTGGGCGCCGCGCGCCTGTCGACCCTGCCGGGCATCGTTCCGGGCCGCTACGATCGTCCGCAGGGTTGCCTGCTGTCGCCGCGCTGCCCATACGTGCAGGACACCTGCCGCGCGCAGCGTCCGGCCCTTGATCCGAAAAGCAACAGCCTCGCGCGCTGCTTCTTCCCGCTGAACCAGGAGGTGGCGTAATGGCCGTCGTACTTACCGCCCGCGACCTGACCCGTCACTACGAAGTCTCCCGTGGCCTGTTCAAGGGCCACGCGACTGTGCGCGCCCTCAACGGCGTGTCGTTCGAACTGGAAGCCGGCAAGACCCTCGCCGTAGTGGGCGAATCGGGCTGCGGCAAATCCACCCTTGCCCGCGCCCTGACCCTGATTGAAGAGCCGTCGTCCGGCTCGCTGAAAATCGCCGGGCAAGAAGTCGCCGGCGCCGACAAGGCCCAGCGCAAGCAACTGCGCAAAGACGTGCAGATGGTGTTCCAGAGCCCGTACGCATCGTTGAACCCACGGCAGAAAATCGGTGATCAACTGGCCGAGCCGCTGCTGATCAACACCAACCTGAGTGCCGCCGAACGTCGCGAGAAAGTCCAGGCGATGATGAAGCAGGTGGGCTTGCGTCCCGAGCACTACCAGCGCTATCCGCACATGTTCTCCGGCGGTCAGCGTCAGCGTATTGCCCTCGCCCGGGCGATGATGCTGCAACCGAAAGTGCTGGTGGCGGACGAACCGACCTCGGCGCTGGACGTGTCGATTCAGGCACAGGTATTGAACCTGTTCATGGACCTGCAGCAGGAATTCAACACCGCCTACGTGTTCATTTCGCACAACCTGGCGGTGGTGCGTCACGTTGCTGATTCGGTGCTGGTGATGTACCTCGGCCGGCCAGTGGAAATGGGCCCGAAAGAGGACATCTACACCCGTCCCCTGCACCCGTACACCCAGGCCTTGTTGTCGGCAACGCCCACGATCCACCCGGATCCGGACAAGCCGAAAATCAAGATCGTCGGCGAACTGCCCAACCCGCTGAACCCGCCACCGGGCTGCGCGTTCCACAAGCGTTGCCCATACGCGACCGAGCGTTGCAGCAGCGAAGAGCCGGCCCTGCGCCAGCTCGACAACCGGCAGGTGGCTTGCCACTACGCCGAGCAATTCCTCGACGGCGCCGCGTAAACAAACCGCAGACCGACACCAAACCTGTAGGAGCTGTCGAGTGAAACGAGGCTGCGATCTTTTGATTTTCAGCATCAGGATCAAAAGATCGCAGCGTGCCGCAGCGCCTGCAGGGATCGTGTTTATCCGGAGGTAACGTGTTAACCCAAACCCCTTCTCCCCCGATTGCGCATCAATCGGGGAAGAAGGGGTTTTCTTTTGCCTGCGCTTTACGACTGGCTGTCGCCGTCGTCATCGTCGGTGTCCGGCTCGTCGGTGGTCGAGTCGTCATCATCCTTGCTGCCGCCCTGATCCTGATCGCCCGGTTCGGATTCCGACTTGGCCAGCATGACCACACCGGATTGTCCGTGGGCGGCATTAAAACCCTGTGGTGGCGTGGCAGAACTCGCCCACGCCGCCGTGGTGCCAAGCGTCAACATCACCAAAACCTTAAGCAACAGCACAACGCGTTGAAAAATGCTCATAGCCATTTCCATCCTTTCGTGGTTGAAGCCTGGGGTGCCGATCCGGCGCTGAATGAAATCTAGTTCCGATCAGCCGGGTTCACCAGATAGGACGCTAACGAGCCCGCGGAAATGCCCCGGCAGGGAAGATCACTTGTGAATAATCCCTATAACCGAATCAGCTAAGCGAGCTGGCTTCTTTGCTGGCGGTCGGCGCATTGGTCTGGGTCGATGAGCGCGTCGCGAGATAGATCAGCGGCAAGGTCAACAACGCCAGTGTCGCGCTTGCAAGCCATACGCTGTGCCCTCCGAAGTGCCCATACAGCTGACCACTCAGCACCGGCGACAGCAATGCACTGGCGCTCCAGCTCATGAAAAACAGGCCGAAATACTGGCCGCTTTTGCCGCCCTGCGCATGCCGCATGACCAGCACATTCATCGGCGGCATGAAAAAAGCTTCACCCAACGTCCAGATCACCGTCGACAGACACACGTAAAACAGCCCGGAGCCAAACGGTAACATTCCCAACCCGACCGCCAGCAACACACAGCCCGCCAGCAATTGCCGACGCAAGCCCCAGCGCTCGCCCCAATGTGTCAGAGGTATCTGCAGCGCCACCACCAGCATCGCGTTAAGGCCAAACTGCCAGCCGATGGCCTCGGTGCTCAAGTGGTAGTAGTCACGCAGATAGTTGCCCAGCGTGCTGTAGACCGTATCGAACGCCATCCCCAGTAACACCGCCGCACCAAGCAGCCAGAGGAACGCCGTGTCGCGCAACGGTGTGCCAGTGCCAGCCTCGGTCACCTCATCGGGCTCGAGCACTGCACGGCGCCAGGTGGTGCGCACAAACCACAGCAACGCGAGCAACGTCATCGCAGCGCTGACAAAAAACACCCAACGGAAATCCGTCTGCGCCAACACCCCGCCGGCAACACCGGCAGCCGCCATGCCGAGGTTTCTTGCAACCCGGCTCAAGGCTTGCGCGCGCGAGCGCTGCGCAGGCTCGCAATACTCCATGATCAGCCGCTGATGCAGCGTTCGAATCGCCCCGTCGAGGGTGCCGCTGAGCAACAGCAAACCGGCCAGCAGCGGCACCTGCGTCACCAGCCCCAACAGGATCAACACAAACACAGAAACAAAGAACAACGCCGCCGTCAGCCGCGCCGTCCGCACATGGTCACTGAGCAAACCACCCAGCATCGAACCGACCAACAACCCGGCACCGTAAGCCGACAACAGCCAGCCCACCGTCTCGATCGCCAGCCCCAGCTCCTGACGCAGATACAGCGCCATGAACAACTTGACCATGCTGCTCAGACGATTGATGAACAGCAACGCCGCCAGTACCCAGGCCATCAGGCTGAAATAGCCGTTGGGGCGCAGCAGATGGACGAGGTTGCGCGTCATTCCATTGACCTCTCAAAGCGACTGGCGTGGACCCGAAACACTAACGCCCGGCACACCGGTTGTCGCGCTCAAGAACCTCGATATCTCACAATAAAGAGTCGCCCTACAACCCCTGTAGGAGCTGCCGTAGGCTGCGATCTTTTGACTTCGCTTTTTAATTCCAAAGATTGCAGCCTTCGGTCGCTTAGCTCGATTAGAAAATGGTTGGCTGCCAGGCCGCCATCGCTGGCAAGCCAGCTCCCCCAAGATCAAAAGATCGCAGCCTTCGGCAGCTCCTACAGGAGAACTCAGAGTATTCAATTAAATTCAGGTCGGCTGTCAGGCCGCCATCGCGAGCAGGCTCACTCCTACAGTTGGATTGGGGGCGGTCAGTTGGAGATTGGTCGGCTGTCAGGCCGCCATCGCCAGCAGGCTGGCTCCCACAATTTTGAACTGTGTGCACCGCACGCGGCGAAGCCGCCCCACTCAATGGCCGAGTGTCAGCTCGCCGAAAGCTTTTGATCTTGATCCACGGGCGACATCGGAAGGCTGAGTGGAGGGATTGATCCGGGGGTGGGAGCGCAGCGACCGTTTGGCGCAGCCAAACACAGCGAGAGGAGGTGCAGCGAAGCAAACCGTAGGCGCTGCGCCCGGATCAATCCCGCAGCGAAGGGACCCCGAGCCCCAGCGAGCGGGCCGAACGCAGGAGCAAGCCTTTTGGGTTACCTTTTCGGCGTTTGGAAAAGGTGACTCGCCGTAAGGGCGAAACCCTAAGTAGCCGTTACCGAAAAAACGGATATGTACACAAAAAAACCAAGACCCTGGTCGGCCCAAAGGCCGCCAAGACCAAAGCCAAAAAAAGCCCCCAAGGCCTACACCTCAGGGGCTTTCGAACAAACCAGCTCAGCGCTTAATGATGCTCACGCGTCGCACGGAATTTCACATCCGGCCACCGCTCTTCCATCAACGCCAGGTTAACCCGCGTTGGCGCCAGGTAGGTCAGGTGCCCACCGCCATCCAATGCCAGGTTCTCCACAGCCTTGTTGGAAAACTCCTCAAGCTTCTTCTTGTCGCTGCATTCGATCCAGCGTGCGGAGTAAACAGTGATCGGCTCATACGAGCACTCGACCTTGTATTCCTCCTTCAAACGGCTGGCGACCACATCGAACTGCAGCACACCCACGGCGCCAAGAATGATGTCGTTGCTGCGCTCCGGGAAGAACACCTGAGTCGCGCCCTCTTCAGCCAACTGCTGCAGACCCTGACGCAATTGCTTGGACTTCAGCGGATCACGCAGACGCACACGACGGAACAGCTCCGGGGCGAAGTGCGGAATACCGGTGAAACCGAGGACTTCGCCTTCGCTGAAGGTGTCGCCGATCTGGATCGTGCCGTGGTTGTGCAGACCGATGATGTCGCCGGCGTACGCCTCCTCCAGCTGTTCACGCTCGGACGAGAAGAACGTCAGGGCGTCGCCGATGCGCACGTCCTTGCCGGTACGCACGTGGCGCATCTTCATGCCTTTCTCGTACTTGCCGGAGCAGATACGCATGAAAGCGATGCGGTCGCGGTGTTTCGGGTCCATGTTCGCCTGGATCTTGAAGATGAAGCCCGAGAACTTCTCTTCCACCGGCTCCACGGTACGTTCGTTGGCGACACGGGCCAGCGGACGCGGTGCCCAGTCAACGACAGCGTCGAGCACGTGATCGACACCGAAGTTGCCCAATGCAGTACCGAAGAACACCGGGGTTAGTTGACCGTCGAGGAATTCCTGCTGGTTGAACTCGTGGCAGGCACCCTGCACCAGTTCCAGCTGTTCGAGGAAGCGCTCGTACTCGTCGCCCAGGTGCGCGCGCGCCTCGTCGGAGTCGAGCTTCTCGATGATCTTGGTTTCGGTGCGTTCGTGACCGTGACCGGCGGTGTAGACAATGATGTAGTCGTCGGCCAGGTGGTACACGCCCTTGAAGTCGCGGTAGCAACCGATCGGCCAGGTGATCGGCGCGGCCTTGATCTTCAGCACGGCTTCGATTTCGTCGAGCAGTTCGATCGGGTCGCGGATGTCACGGTCGAGTTTGTTGATGAAGCTGACGATCGGCGTGTCACGCAGACGGCAGACGTCCATCAGGGCGATGGTCCGTGGCTCGACGCCTTTACCGCCGTCGAGCACCATCAGCGCCGAGTCGACCGCCGTCAGGGTGCGATAGGTGTCTTCGGAGAAGTCTTCGTGGCCCGGGGTGTCGAGCAGGTTGATCATATGCTCGCGATACGGGAACTGCATGACCGACGTGGTAATGGAAATACCCCGCTGCTTCTCCATCTCCATCCAGTCGGATGTCGCATGGCGGTCGGATTTACGGGATTTCACCGTACCGGCCACCGCAATCGCCTTGCCCATCAACAGGAGCTTTTCGGTGATCGTGGTTTTACCGGCATCGGGGTGGGAAATAATGGCGAAAGTGCGGCGTTTCGCGACTTCGGCGGCCTGGTTGGTCATGGGAAATCGCCTGGCGGTGATTCAAAAAAGGGCCGCGATTATAGCCCAACTCGATGCAATAACCGAACCGTTGAGCACATTAAGGGTGGCCAAATGCTGCCCCAGATGGGAACCTTTTAAAGCACGGAGACGTCCATCCCCTGTTACGACTTTTCGTCAGGGGCTGAAAAATCAGCAAGTTAGCCTGACGAGGCTGCGCTCATGGCTCGCTTTCAGACCGCTTTGCCGGCCCTGAAAAACGGCTACTTTTCGCGAACGACGCTCCCGGCGGCCAGGAATGGCATGCCACACGGGACTGCGCTCGCCGACTACAAAAAAAGGAGTCCGCCTGTGGCTATCCGCTATGGCAAAGGGCTGATGGGAGGTGCGGTGGTGATCGCGCTCCTGGCCCTGCTGGTTCACTGGATCGGCATCAACACGATCGAACACTACCGCGACGATTTGTTGTTTTACCTGCAAGCTCATCTGATTCTCGTCCTCGCTTCAATGCTGGCTGCCCTGATCGTGGGTATCCCC
Source organism: Pseudomonas sp. GM30 (assembly GCF_000282275.2). Lineage (NCBI taxonomy): Bacteria > Pseudomonadati > Pseudomonadota > Gammaproteobacteria > Pseudomonadales > Pseudomonadaceae > Pseudomonas > Pseudomonas sp. GM30. Next base: position 312,679 of record NZ_AKJP02000028.1, read on the forward strand.
GCCGGTATCTTTCTCAGTCGCCCGACCATGGTCGGCCGTGCTGAACGTTTCATGCAGATCTTCAATATCGGTAACACCGTGCCACCGCTGGCCGTACTGGCGATTGCCCTGGGGATTCTCGGCATCGGCAGTGGTCCGGCGATCTTCGCTTTATTCCTCGCCTCACTGTTGCCGATTGTGCGCAACACCTACGAAGGCCTGAAAAACGTCCAGGGTTCGCTCAAGGAAGCCGCCGTCGGCATCGGCATGACCCCGCGTCAGGTGCTGTGGAAAGTCGAATTGCCCAACGCCGTGCCGATCATCATCGGTGGCGTGCGCGTGGCACTGGCGATCAACGTCGGCACCGCGCCGCTGGCCTTCCTGATCGGCGCCAACAGCCTCGGCAGCCTGATCTTCCCCGGCATCGCCCTGAACAATCAGCCGCAACTGCTGCTCGGCGCCGCGTGCACCGCGCTGCTGGCCCTGCTGCTCGATGGCGTGGTCACCCTCGCCAGCCGTCTCTGGCTGGAACGCGGTTTGCGCCCGTCTTAAGGCTTTTGCGAAGGAATACTTATGAAACGACTTAGCTTGATCTTGGGTTGCGTGCTGCTGTTCGCAGGAATCGCGCAAGCCGCCGAGAAGCCCGTGATCCGCCTCGGCGCCCGGGTCTTCACCGAGCAGACCCTGCTCGCGGAAATCACCGCGCAATACCTGCGCAGCAAAGGCTACGACGCGCAGATCACTGGCGGTCTGGGCAGCAACCTCGCCCGCAGCGCTCACGAAAGCGGACAACTGGACATGCTCTGGGAATACACCGGCGTGTCGCTGGTGGCCTACAACCATGTCACCGAGAAACTCGACAGCGAACAGTCCTACGCCCGGGTCAAAGAACTCGACGCGAAAAAAGGCCTGATCTGGCTGACCCCGTCGAAATTCAGCAACACCTACGCCCTCGCCCTGCCGCAGAAAGTCGCCGAGGCGTATCCGCAGATCAACACCATCAGTGACCTGAACAAGGTGCTGCGCGATGAGTCCAAGACCAATCACCTGGTGGCGCTGGACACCGAGTTCGCCAACCGCTCCGACGGTCTGGATGGCATGGTCAAGCTCTACGACATGAACCTGACCCGCAAGAACATTCGGCAGATGGACGCGGGACTGGTCTACACCGCACTGCGCAATGGCCAGGTATTCGCCGGTCTGGTCTACACCACCGACGGCCGCCTCAACGCCTTCGGCTTGAAACTGCTGGAAGACGACAAGCACTACTTCCCCGACTACACCGCCGCGCCGGTGGTGCGTCAGGCGTATCTGGATGCGCATCCGCAACTGGCCGAGCAACTCAAGCCGCTGGCGCAACTGTTCGACGACGAAACCATGCGCCAGCTCAACGCGCGGGTCGACGTCGATCACGAAAGCCCATCGAAAGTGGCCGCGGATTTCCTGCGCCAGCATCCACTCAACTAAGGAGGAAAAGTCATGGAATTTCTCAACGCCTTTTCCCACCTCGACTGGCAGCAGGTGATGCACCTGACCTGGCAGCACATCACCCTGGTCGGCATCGCCGTGACCCTGGCAATTCTCATCGGTGTGCCGCTGGGCATCCTGATGACGCGCTTCCCGAGCCTCGCCGGTCCCTTGCAGGCCAGCGCCACAGTGCTACTGACCGTGCCGTCGATTGCCCTGTTCGGCCTGCTGCTGCCGTTCTATTCCAAGTTCGGCCAGGGACTCGGGCCGATGCCGGCGATCACCGCAGTGTTCCTTTATTCACTGCTACCGATCATGCGCAACACCTACCTCGCCCTGACCGGCGTCGAGCCTGGTATTCGTGAAGCTGCACGCGGTATCGGCATGACTTTCGGCCAGCGCCTGCGCATGGTCGAGCTGCCAATTGCAGTGCCGGTGATCCTCGCCGGGGTGCGCACCGCCGTGGTGATGAACATCGGCGTGATGACCATCGCCGCGACCATCGGCGCCGGTGGCCTCGGCGTGTTGATCCTCGCCTCCATCAGCCGCAGCGACATGTCGATGCTGATCGTCGGCGCGCTGCTGGTCAGTCTTCTGGCGATCTTCGCCGACCTTCTCCTGCAGTGGCTGCAACGTACGCTGACTCCAAAAGGACTCCTCAAATGATCGAACTTCAAAACCTCAGCAAGACCTTCCAGAGCAACGGCAAAGACGTCAAAGCCGTGGACTCGGTGAGCCTGACCGTCAATGAAGGCGAAATCTGTGTGTTCCTCGGGCCATCGGGTTGCGGCAAAAGCACCACGCTGAAAATGATCAACCGGCTGATCAAGCCGACCTCTGGCAAGATCCTGATCAACGGCGAAGACACCACCGACCTCGACGAAGTGACCCTGCGTCGCAACATCGGTTACGTGATCCAGCAAATCGGCCTGTTCCCGAACATGACCATCGAAGAGAACATCGTCGTGGTGCCGAAACTGCTCGGCTGGGATAAGCAGAAATGCCACGACCGCGCTCGCGAACTGATGAGCATGATCAAGCTGGAACCCAAGCAGTATCTGCATCGCTATCCGCGTGAACTGTCCGGCGGCCAGCAACAGCGCATCGGTGTGATCCGCGCACTGGCGGCGGATGCGCCGCTGTTGCTGATGGACGAGCCGTTTGGTGCGGTCGACCCGATCAACCGCGAGATGATCCAGAACGAGTTCTTCGAGATGCAGCGCGCGCTGAACAAGACTGTGATCATGGTCAGCCATGACATCGACGAGGCGATCAAACTCGGTGACAAGATCGCGATCTTCCGCGCCGGCAAACTGCTGCAGATCGATCACCCGGACACCCTGCTCGCCCATCCGGCAGACGACTTCGTCAGCAACTTCGTCGGCCAGGACAGCACCCTCAAACGCCTGCTGCTGGTGAAAGCCGAAGACGCGGCGGACAACGCGCCATCGGTCAGCCCGGAAACCCCGGTGGCCGATGCGCTGGAACTGATGGACGAGCACGACCGCCGCTACGTGGTGGTGACCTGTGCCGAGAACAAGGCGCTTGGTTATGTACGACGTCGCGACCTGCACCGCCAGACCGGCACCTGCGCGCAGTATCTGCGCGAGTTCAACGCCACGGCGGCGTACGACGAACATCTGCGCATCCTGTTGTCGCGGATGTACGAGTTCAACCGTTCATGGCTGCCGGTGATGGATGCCGAGCGGGTGTTCCTCGGTGAGGTGACGCAGGAGTCGATTGCGGCCTACTTGAGCTCGGGGCGTTCGCGCGGGATGAAGACCAATATCGTCTCGCCGGCTGAGGCCGTGGTCGCCTGATCGATAAAAAGGTCGTACACCGAACCTGTGGCGAGGGAGCTTGCTCCCGCTGGGTTGCGAAGCGGCCCTGCTTTTAAAAAAAAGCGGGGACTGCCGCGCAGTCCAGCGGGAGCAAGCTCCCTCGCCACAGGTTTTTTGTGTTTTCAAAGACTGGAAAAGAATATCAACACCAAGGTGGGCTCTGGCACTGCTGGACCACCTGCCACATTTATCAAAATCCTCCTCACATCCACCTCTCGCCGCCAACGTCGCCGATGTTGCGCCGATCACACTTACCCACGACTTCGCCGACAAAAGCTGCGAACGTGCAGGTATTTTTAACACTTTAAAAATCGCAGGGAACATCTGTCCGTCATCTCGGTCGGCTACAAAGAGTGATATCCGCGACGTACGTCAGAAGCGTGCAGAAACGCGACATTTTTAGTTGATCTCAGGCCCCTCACGCCCTAAAGTTCGCGCCGAACGTCCATGCTGGAAACGATCCATCCGGCTCAAGTACTGACGACGAGACAGCAAGGCCAAGGGCAGATACGCCCGTGGCCTTTTTGCTTTCGGCGACATGCCTTGGGAAGTAGGCGAACCAAAGTGGGGATACGGAGGACGTTCATTTACACCCATGTTTTTACCCGTTTGCCCATAGGAGCACTCCAGCATGTCGATCCAGGTCGAAGACTATTTCGCGCGCGAAACCTTTCAGAAAATGAAGGCGTTCGCCGACAAACAGGAAACCCCGTTCGTGGTGATCGACACCGCGATGATCAGCCAGGCCTACGACGACCTGCGCGCCGGTTTCGAATTCGCCAAGGTCTACTACGCGGTCAAGGCCAACCCGGCCGTCGAAATCATCGACCTGCTCAAAGAGAAAGGTTCGAGCTTCGACATCGCCTCCATCTATGAGCTGGACAAAGTGCTGAGCCGTGGCGTCAGCCCGGATCAGATCAGCTACGGCAACACCATCAAGAAGTCCAAGGACATCCGCTACTTCTTCGAGAAGGGCGTGCGTCTGTACGCCACCGACTCCGAAGCCGACCTGCGCAACATCGCCAAAGCTGCACCGGGTTCGAAAGTCTATGTGCGCATCCTCACCGAAGGCTCGACCACCGCCGACTGGCCACTGTCGCGCAAGTTCGGCTGCCAGACCGACATGGCCATGGACCTGCTGATCCTCGCCCGTGACCTCGGTCTGGTGCCGTACGGCATCTCGTTCCATGTCGGTTCGCAACAACGCGACATCAGCGTCTGGGACGCGGCGATCGCCAAGGTCAAAGTGATCTTCGAGCGTCTGAAAGAAGAAGACGGCATTCACCTGAAACTGATCAACATGGGTGGCGGCTTCCCGGCCAACTACATCACCCGCACCAATAGCCTGGAAACCTACGCCGAGGAAATCATCCGCTTCCTCAAAGAAGACTTCGGTGATGACCTACCGGAAATCATTCTGGAACCGGGCCGTTCGCTGATTGCCAACGCCGGTATTCTGGTCAGCGAAGTGGTGCTGGTCGCGCGTAAATCGCGCACTGCTGTCGAGCGTTGGGTGTATACCGATGTGGGCAAGTTCTCCGGCCTGATCGAAACCATGGACGAGGCGATCAAGTTCCCGATCTGGACCGAGAAGAAAGGCGAGATGGAAGAAGTCGTCATCGCCGGCCCGACCTGCGACAGCGCCGACATCATGTACGAGAATTACAAGTATGGTCTGCCGTTGAACCTGGCGATCGGTGATCGTCTGTACTGGCTATCGACCGGTGCGTACACCACCAGTTACAGCGCTGTCGAATTCAATGGCTTCCCGCCGTTGAAATCGTTCTACGTGTAAGCGCCGCCGTCGAAACGCAAAAAGCCCATGACGTGTCAGTGGCTTTTTTTGTATCTGCTGATCCCTGTAGGAGCTGCCGCAGGGCTCATGCGCAACGGCGGGCGTATTCCGTTGCCAAGGCTCGAAACCTGGGTTCGGCTGCGGCGGCCAGCGTCTGACTTGCTACCCGCAGGAAGTTCTGATTACCACCCGCCAACGCTTTCTCCAACCACACAACTGCCTCATCGACCCTGCCCTCATCCGCCAACACCGCCGCATGACTGAACTGCCCCCGAAAATCCCCACCCTCGGCCGAACGCCGATACCAGTCATGCGCCGCCGTCAGATCCCTCGGGCACACCCGCCCTTCTTCCAGATAACGTCCCAACAGGTTCATTGATTTGGCGTGGCCGGCTTCGGCGGCGCGTCGATACAGGTCCAGTGCTTGAAGTTGATCCTCAGGTATCCCGCGCCCGGTGGCGAGCAGATTGGCCAGGTTGTACATCGCCCAGTCCAACCCGTTTTGCGCAGCGATCCGATAATGCCGCGCGGCAACCGCAGCATCCGCCACACAGCCCCAACCCTGCTCATGGCAGCGACCGAGCATGTTGCGCGCCATCAGGTGACCCTGCCCGGCAGCGATGCCAAACCAGCGCAGCGCCAATGGAGCATCCTGAGCGATGCCACGACCATCGAGCAGAATCTGCCCGAGCAGCGCCTGCGCTTCAACAATGCCCTGCCCCGCCGCCAGCAGAATCGCCTGAGCGGCACGGGCCGGGCTTTCTTCGAGCATGGCACTGAGCTGGGCGCCGTCGAGCACTTCTTCGCGCCGCAGTTGAAAACTCATACCTCGACCCAGCGCCGCAGCAGATTGTGATAGGTGCCGGTGAGGCGTATCAGCGACGGATGATCGGGCATGTCCTGGGTAAGTTGCTGAATCGCGCCGTCCATCTCGAACAGCAGGGCGCGCTGGCTGTCTTCGCGCACCAGACTTTGCGTCCAGAAGAACGACGCATAGCGTGCACCGCGGGTGACGGCATTTACCTTGTGCAGGCTGCTGCCCGGATACAAAACCATGTCACCGGCGGGCAGTTTCACCCGTTGCGTGCCGAAAGTGTCCTGGATCTCCAGCTCGCCGCCGTCGTAATCCTCGGGTTCGCTGAAAAACAGCGTGGCCGACAGATCGGTGCGCACCCGCTCGATGCTGCCCTTGGGCTGGCGCACAGCGTTGTCGATGTGAAAATCGAAACTGCCGCCCGCCGTGTAGCAGTTGAGTAACGGCGGAAATACCTTGTGCGGCAGCGCGGCGGACATGAACAGCGGGTTTTTCCACAGCCGTTCGAGCATCGCTGCGCCGATTTCCTTGGCCAGTGGATGACCTTCAGGCAATTGCAGATTGTGTTTGGCCTTGGCCGACTGATAGCCGGCGGTGATCTTGCCATCGGCCCAATCCGCCTGCTCCAGCGCCTGGCGGATGCGCTGCACTTCTTCTTTCGCGAACAAGCCGGGAATGTGCAGCAGCATGGCAAACGTACCTGATGGCAAAGGGGCGCCAATGGTATTGATTCTTATTGGCTGTGTAAAACCCGCATGACGAATGAATCGGTAAAAACCGTAAGGTTAAATTGTAAAGAATGTAAATTCGTCGCGAATAACAATGTTTCGCAATTGATACGAATACCTGTTTACCCTATATTCCGCCGCCTCAAATCCTTGGGGAGGGGAAATAAAAATGTCACGTCAACACGCACAATTGCCGGTCAGTACACCACGCCTGCTCGCTTCGGCCATTGGTGTCGCCATCACCGCTGGTTCCGCTGGCCACATGGTCTTCGCCGCAGAAAAGACCGACAGCAAAGCCTCCGGCAACGCTATCGCACTGGACGCTACCGCCATCACCGGCGAAGCGCAGGACCCGACGTCCTACCAGGTCGAAAAAGCCTCCTCGCCCAAGTACACCGCGCCACTGGTCGACACGCCACGCTCGGTCACCGTGATCCCGCAACAAGTGCTGAAGGACACCGGCGCCCTGAACATGCAGGACGCGCTGCGCACCGTGCCGGGCATTACCTTCGGCGCCGGTGAAGGCGGCAACCCGCAGGGCGACCGTCCGTTCATCCGTGGTTTCGACGCCCAGGGCGACACCTACCTCGACGGCGTGCGCGACACCGGTTCGCAAAGCCGCGAAATCTTCGCCGTGGAAAACATTGAAGTCAGCAAAGGCCCGAACTCGGCCATCGGCGGTCGCGGCGCAGCTGGCGGCAGCATCAACCTGGTGAGCAAGAAAGCGCACCTGGGCAACTCGTTCGATGGTGGTTTCACTTGGGGCTCCGACCAGACCCAGCGCTACACCCTGGACGGCAACTACCAGTTCAGCGACACCGCTGCCGGCCGTCTGAACCTGATGAGCCACGAAAGCAACGTCGCCGGTCGCGACAGCGTCGATTACGACCGCTGGGGTATCGCCCCGTCGCTGGCGTTTGGCCTGGGCACCGACACCCGTGTCAACCTCGATTACTACCATCTGGAAAGCAACGACACCCCGGACTCGGGCATTCCGTACACCATTCCGGCCGGCGGTTCGGCGGCACGCACCAAATCCAACCCGGACAAACCGTACTCGGGTGGCGATCACAGCAACTTCTACGGGCTGGACGGTCGCGACTTCCGCAAGGGCCGCACCGACACCGCGACCTTCGCCATCGAGCATGACCTGAGCGATTCGCTGACCATCAAGAACACCCTGCGTCACGGCACCAGCATGCAGGACTACATCCTGACCCAGCCGGACGACAGCAAGGGCAACGTCAACAACGGCAGCGTCTGGCGTCGTGCCAACACTCGGGTGAGCAACACCGAGACCACCACCAACCAGACCGACCTGTTCGGCAATTTCTACGTCGCCGGCTTCAAGAACAGCTTCTCCACCGGCGTTGAATACACCCGTGAGGAAAGCCAGAAGTCCTCGTACAACGTCAACACCGACACCACGCCACGTACTCCGGGCAACTCCAGCACCAACTGCACCCCGTCGATGATCGGCGCGTCCAGCGGTTACAACTGCACCTCGCTGTCGAACCCGAATCCGAACGATCCGTGGAACGGCGCGATCTCGCGCAACTACGCCGGCACTGACACCAAGGCTGACACCTACGCGCTGTATGCGTTCGATACGCTGGAACTGTCCGAGCAATGGCTGGTGAACATGGGCCTGCGTTACGACCACTTCGACACCGACTACAAGACCTACACCGCCGCCGGCGCCACCACTGCCAAGGGCAAAGACACCAGCGAATTCGTCACCGGGCAGTTCGGCGTGGTCTACAAACCTGCGCCAAACGGCAGCATCTATGCTTCGTACGCCACCTCCGCCACCCCACCGGGCAGCACCCTGGGTGAAGGCATGGACGGCAACCCGCTGGGTGGCACCCCGGATCGCAATGGCAACCTGCTGAGCAGCGACATGGAGCCGGAAACCACCAAGAACTACGAAATCGGCACCAAGTGGGATCTGTTGAACGATCGCCTGTCGCTGACCGCTGACGTGTTCCGCACCGAGAAAGAAAACGCTCGCGTACAAGTCGACACCACCTCCTACGAGAACGCCGGCAAGACCCGCGTGCAGGGTATCGAGCTGTCGGCCAGCGGCAAGATCACCGACAAGTGGCAAGTGTTCGCCGGCTACGCCTACATGGACAGCGAGCAAGTGGACGGCGGTGACCTGCCGGCCAACAAGGCCAACAACGGCAACGAACTGCCTAACACGCCGAAAAACAGCGCCAGCCTGTGGACCACTTACCAGGTCACGCCGAAGCTGACCATCGGTGGCGGTGCGTTCTACGTGGACGACGTGTACGGCAGCGTGGCCAACACCACCATGGTCGATTCCTATGTACGTTACGACGCGATGGCCGCCTACAAGCTGAGCAAGAACGTCGACCTGCAACTCAACGTGCAGAACCTGACCAACGAAACCTACTACGACAAGGCCTTCTCGACCCACTTCGCCAACCAGGCGGCGGGCCGTACGGCGCTGTTGAGCACCAACTTCCACTTCTAAGGAACCTGTAGGAGCTGCGGCACGCTGCGATCTTTTGATCTTGATTGTTGAAAACCAACATCAAAAGATCGCAGCCTTCGGCAGCTCCTACAAAGAACAAAGCCCCGTTCATTCATGTGAACGGGGTTTTGTGCGTAATAAAGAACGCTTCTCGATAACCCACGGCATAATGCGCGCCGTGATGACAAATTTTCGAACGGACAAGGCGAGCGACGTGTTGAAGAAAACCCTGTTCCAGTTGCACTGGTTTTTCGGCATCACTGCCGGGCTGGTGCTGGCCCTGATGGGCATTACCGGTGCCGCCTATTCGTTCCAGGACGAAATTCTGCGGGCGCTGAACCCGTCGGTGTTGCAGGTGGAAAAGCAGGTCGCTGGCGTCCTGCCTCCCGTCGAGCTGGTGGAACACATCGAAGCGACCTCCGGCAAAAAGGTCTCGATGCTCTGGGTCGAGACCGACAGCGGCAACGCCGCACGCGTCTACTTCACCCCGCCCAAAGGCGAACGTCGTGGCGAGATGCGCTACTTCGATCCGTACACCGGCGAGTTAATGGGCGGCGCGGTGGGTCAGGACTTCTTCGGCCTGATGCTGCAACTGCACCGCTTCCTCGCCATGGGCGATACCGGGCGCAACATCACCGGCGCCTGCACCCTGATTCTGCTGTTCTTCTGTCTCTCCGGGCTGTACCTGCGCTGGCCGCGCCAGTGGAACAGCTGGCGCGTGTGGCTGACCCTGGACTGGAAGAAAAAGGGCCGCAGCTTCAACTGGGACCTGCACTCGGTGGCCGGCACTTGGTGTCTGCTGTTGTATCTGCTGCTGGCGTTGACCGGGTTGTCGTGGTCGTACGAGTGGTACAACAAGGGCCTGACCAGACTGCTTTCCGATGCGCCGCAAAACGAGCGCGTGCGCGGCGGTCGCGGCCCGGCGCCAGAAGGTCCGGCACCGACCGCCGACTATGCGGCGATATGGAGCAGCATCTACAGCGCTGCCGGCCCGGGCCTGTCGGCCTACAACATCCGCATGCCGCCAGTGGCCGGGCAACCGGCGACCGTGTTCTACCTGCTCGACAGCTCGCCGCATGATCGCGCGCTGAACCAGATCACCCTCGACCCGGCCACCGGCGTGGTCAAACGTGTCGACCGCTACGCCGACAAGAGCTTCAAGGCGCAGCTGCTGACCAGTATTTACGCGCTGCACGTCGGCAGCTATTTCGGTCTGGTCGGGCGGATCATCATCACCCTCGCCGCCGTGTGCATGCCGCTGTTTTTCATCACCGGATGGCTGCTGTATCTGGACCGCCGGCGCAAGAAAAAGCAGATTCAGGACGCGCGCAAAGGTCTTCAGGCACCGAACGCAGATACACCGGCATGGCTGGTGGGTTTCGCCAGCCAGAGCGGTTTTGCCGAACAACTGGCGTGGCAGACCGCCGGACAATTACAGGCCGCCGGGTTACCGGTGAAGGTGCAGCCGCTGGCGAATGTCAGCGCGCAGGATTTGCGTGAGTCGAATAACGCACTGTTCGTGGTCAGCACCTTCGGCGACGGCGAAGCCCCGGACAGCGCGCGTGGTTTCGAGCGCAAAGTCTTGAGCAACGCTGCAAGCTTCGACGGCCTGAACTACGCGGTGTTGGGCCTCGGTGACCGCCAGTACCAGAATTTCTGTGGCTTCGCCCGACGCCTGCATCAGTGGCTGGGCGAGCACGGCGGCAAGACCCTGTTCGCCCCGGTCGAAGTCGACAGCGGCGACCCCTACGCCCTGCGTCATTGGCAAACCCAGCTCGGACAGCTGACCGGACAAGCGCCGGTCGACACCTGGCAAGCGCCGAGCTACGACAACTGGACGCTGGTCAGCCGCGAACTGATGAACCCCGACAGCAGCGGCGCGCCGGTGTACCTGCTGGGCCTGAAGGCGCCGAGCACCAGCAGCTGGCTGGCCGGCGATCTGGTGGAAGTGCTGCCGCGCAACTGCCCGTGGGCCATCGAACACTTCCTCGACGGCCTCGGCATTCGTGGCGAAACCACGGTGAAGATCAACGGCCTCGAAGAGCCACTGGAAGTGGCCCTCGCCAGCCGTCAGTTGCCGGAGCATCGCGCGCATCTGGTCGGCCTGCATGCGCAAGCGCTGGTGGATGCGATGGTGCCGCTGGCCATGCGCGAATACTCGATCGCCTCGATTGCCGCCGACGGTGTGCTGGAACTGATCGTGCGTCAGGAACAACACAGTGACGGCAGCCTGGGCATCGGCTCCGGCTGGCTGACCGAGCATGCGCCCGTAGGCGGCAGCATCAGCCTGCGCGTGCGGCGCAACAGTGGCTTCCACTTGCCGAACCAACCGGTGCCGATGATTCTGCTGGGCAACGGCACCGGCCTCGCCGGGCTGCGCAGTCTGCTCAAGGCGCGCATCGCCGACGGTCAGCAGCGTCACTGGCTGCTGTTCGGCGAACGCAATCGCGAGCACGATTTCCTCTGCCGGGCGGAGCTGGAAGAGTGGTTGATCAATGGCGACCTGGCGCGACTGGACCTGGCGTTTTCACGGGATCAGGCGCAGAAAATCTACGTCCAGGATCGCCTGCGCGAATCCGCTGACGAGCTGAAAAAATGGCTGGCTGACGGTGCGGTGATCTACATCTGCGGCAGCCTGCAGGGCATGGCATCCGGCGTCGATCAGGCACTCAACGACATCCTCGGCGCCGCTGAAGTCGAACGCCTGATCGAACAGGGTCGCTACCGCCGCGACGTGTACTGACACTACTCATACCCCGTGTGGGAGCGAGCTTGCTCGCGAAGGCGTCGTGCCAGTCGGCCTAATTGTCAACTGATCCACCGCTTTCGCGAGCAAGCTCGCTCCCACAAGGAAATTGCAGTGCCGGTGAAATCAGACGGGCTGCAATTTCTGCTCGAAAACCGCCACCCCATTCAAATCCCGCAACACCACGCTCATCTCCCCGCTCTGCCCTTCGATATTCACCTCGCCAAAGAACTGAAACCCGGCAAACGGTGAAGCATTCTGGGTCGGCGGTGCCTTCTGGAACACCACTTCCGGGCCGAAGGTCTTGTCCAGCGGATTAGGACCGAAACTCCCGGCATTCAACGGCCCGGCGACAAACTCCCAGAACGGTTCGAAGTCCTGAAACGCCGCGCGATCCGGGTGGTAGTGATGCGCTGCGCAGTAATGCACGTCCGCCGTGAGAAACACGAAATTGCGCACGTTTTGCGCCCGCAGAAAACCAAGCAGCTCGGCGACTTCCAGCTCGCGCCCCTGCGCCGGGCCGGGATCGCCGTTGGCCACCGCCTCCCAGCGCGCCACGCCCGGGCTGACTTCACCGTCGGGCACACCGAGGCCGATCGGCATGTCGGCGGCGATCACCTTCCACTGCGCCCTGGAGTGCTTCAAGCCACGCTTGAGCCAGTCCAGTTGCTCACGCCCGAGGAACGGTTTGGCCGCGCCGAGGTTGTCGTCGTTGGCGCCGCGATAACTGCGCATGTCGAGCACGAACACATCGAGCATCGGCCCGTAGCTGAGCTTGCGATAAATCCGCCCGCCGCCGTCTGCCGCTTGCAAACGCATCGGCGAATATTCCAGCCAGGCCTTGCGCGCGCGGCCGACCAGGGTGTGGATATCTTTTTCCTGATAACGCTCGTCGAGCTGCTTGCCCGGCGACCAGTTGTTGACCACTTCGTGGTCGTCCCACTGCCAGATCTGCGGCACTTCAGCGTTGAAGCGGCGGATGTTTTCGTCCATCAGGTTGTAGCGGTAGTTGCCGCGATAGTCGTCCAGGGTCTGGGCAACTTTGCTCTTGGCTTCGGTGGTGAGGTTGCGCCAGATCCGCCCGCCTTCGGTGGTCAGTTGCGCGGGCACCGGGCCGTCGGCGTAGATGGTGTCGCCGCTGTGGATAAAGAAGTCCGGCAGGCGCAGGCGCATGGATTCGTAGATGCGCATGCCGCCGATGTCCGGGTTGATGCCGAAGCCCTGGCCGACGGTGTCGCCGCTCCAGACGAAACGGATATTGCGCCGTGCCTTCGGAGCGCTGCGCAAATGGCCGAGCCACGGTTCGCTGGCGACGCCGGTTTGCGCATCCTTGAAATACACCCGATAGAAAATCGCCTGATCGGCGGGCAGCCCGGTGAGTTCGACGCGGGCGGTGAAATCGGTGCGCGCATCGGCCAGGGCCGAGACTACACGGCGCGGGTGACGAAACTGGCTGCGGGTGTCCCACTCGACCACCATTCGCGCCGGACGGTCGCTGCGGCTCCAGATCATCGCGCGGTCGCCCTGCAGATCGCCGGACTGCACGCCGTCGGTGAGTTGCGGCCGATCCTTGACCGACGCGATCACCGCCGGCGCCAGCCCCGGCATCAGCAGGCCGGCACCGACCACCTGCATGACCCGTCGGCGACCAATATCGAAATCGCTCATGCGTGTTCTCCCTGAAAAAAGGAAAACTTAAGCACGCGCACATGACCCGGAAATGACACCAGACACACCACACAACCCATGTGGGAGCGAGCTTGCTCGTGAATGCGTACTATCAGTCGAAATCTTATTCGCTGACACACCGCTTTCGCGAGCAAGCTCGCTCCCACAGGGTTTTGTGGAGCCACTTAAGCCTTAGCGGGTTCCAGCGCCAGCTCTACCGCTTCCGGCCGTTTGACCGCCGCGTAGACCACAGCAGTCAACAAACTCCCCGCGACAATCGCCAGCAGATACAACAGCGCATGATTGATCGCATTCGGAATCGCCAGCACAAACAAACCACCGTGCGGCGCCATCAGCTTGCAGCCGAAGTACATCGACAACGCGCCAGTCAACGCACCGCCGGCAATGCTCGCCGGGATCACCCGCAGCGGGTCTTTCGCGGCAAACGGAATCGCCCCTTCGGAGATGAAACACAGCCCCAGCACCAGCGCCGCTTTACCGGCCTCGCGCTCGGTCTGGGCGAACTTGCGCCGGGCGATGAAGGTAGCGATGCCCAGCCCGATTGGCGGCACCATGCCGGCGGCCATGGTCGCGGCCATCGGCGCATAACTCTGCGAAGCCAGCAGCCCGACGGAGAAGGCATACGCGGCTTTGTTGATCGGTCCGCCGAGGTCGACGCACATCATGCCACCGAGCAACACGCCGAGCAGAATCGCGTTGGTGGTGCCCATGCTGTCGAGAAAATGCGTCAGCGCCGCGAGCATCCCGGCGACCGGTTTACCGACCACGTAAATCATCACCAGACCGGTGATCAGGCTGGCGAACAACGGGATGATCAGAATCGGTTTCAGCGCTTCGAGGCTCTGCGGCAATGCCACATAACGACTGATCAACTTGGCCGCATAACCGGCGATGAAACCGGCGACGATCCCGCCGATAAACCCGGCGCCCAGCGTACTGGCGAGCAAGCCACCAATCATCCCCGGCGCCAGGCCCGGACGGTCGGCGATCGAATAGGCGATGTAACCGGCGAGCAACGGCACCATCAATTTGAACGCGGTCTCGCCGCCAATCTGCATCAGCGCCGCCGCCAGCGTGCCCTCTTCCTTGAATGCGGTGATGCCGAAGATGAACGACAAGGCGATCATCAGACCGCCAGCCACTACCATCGGCAGCATGAACGAGACACCCGTCAGCAGGTGTTTGTAGACCCCGGTTTTCTCTTGCTTGGCCGGCGCCTTGCCGTCGCTCGCAGCGCTCTCCACCTGAGCTTCGGCGAGGGCTTTTTTCAGTGTCGCTTCGGATTGCTTCAAGGCAATCCCGGTGCCGCAGCGATAGATTTTCTTGCCGGCAAAACGCTCGGTGGCGACTTCGATGTCCGCCGCCAGCAACACCACGTCAGCCTCGGCAATGGCCGTCGCACTGAGCGGGGTTTTCGCGCCGACCGAACCCTGGGTTTCGACGTGCAGTTCATAGCCCAGACGCTTGGCCGTCTGCTGCAACGCCTCGGCGGCCATGAAGGTGTGGGCGACGCCGGTCGGGCACGCGGTGATGGCGACAATGCGCGGCGCACGTGGCGCAGCGGCAACCGGGACGGCTTCGCTGACGAGGTAAACTTCGGCCTCTTGCACACCACGGCGCAGCACCGCTTCGACATCCTGCAGCGCTTGCGCCGGGGCGATGCGGAACACGCGCTTGCCGACGAAACGACGCATGTCGACGTCACCGGTGGCAACCAGCAACACCCACTCCGCGGCCGCGATGGTGGCAGCCGACAGCTCACGTTCCGGGTGCGACGCATCCACCACTTCAACGCTGGTGCTCCAGCCCTGACGCTGGGCCGCCGCATCGAGCAGGCGGGCGCACAGCACACTGGTGACCATGCCGTTCGGGCAGGCCGTGACAATGGCTAATTTCATGACAAACCCTCTTATTGTTCTGTCAGGGGACGCACGCGTACGCCCTGTTCGTGCTGCGCCAGTTGCGCCGCATCGTTGATGCCGAAACCGATCTGCGTCACCGCCATCGCAGCAATCGCCGTGGCCGTGCGCAGGGTCTGCTCAGGCGTATCGGCACTGAGCAGGCCGTGGAGCATGCCGGCCAGCAGCGAATCACCGGCCCCTACCGTACTGGCGACCGTCACCTTCGGCGGCGTGGCATGCAGCGCCGAGCCGACGCTGAACCAGTTCACACCGTCGGCACCGTGGGAGATCACTACGTGCTCGATACCCTTAGCGTGCAGGCACGCCGCAGCCTGGGCTTCGGCGGCGTGCGAAACCACATCGCAATCGAGCGCATCGGCGAGTTCTTCAGTATTCGGCTTGATCAGCCACGGACGCCCTTCAATGGCCGCGCGCAAAGCTTCGCCACTGCTGTCGAGGGCGACTTTCAGGCCGAGACCGTTCAGGCGTTCGATCAACTCACGCAACCACTGCGCGCTGACGCCACGCGGCAGACTGCCGGCGACCACCACCGCGTCATGCCCCGGAGCGATCTGCAGCAGACGCTCAAGCAACGCCTGCTGCGCCGTCGCGTCGACCACCGGCCCCGGGCCGTTGATGTCGGTGATGCGCCCGTCGCGCTCGGCGACCTTGATGTTGCTGCGCGTCTCCCCCGGCACGCGAATGAACGCATCGACAAAGCCGCGCTTGGCGAACAAGGTTTCGAAGGCTTGCAGATTGTCTTCGCCGAGAAAGCCGCTGACCGTCAGTTGATGCCCGAGGTCTGCGAGTACCTGGGCGACGTTCACGCCCTTGCCAGCGGCGTGGGTGTGCATCTCGTCGCTGCGGTTGACCTGACCGGCCTCCAGGCGTGGCAGCTCGACTGTTAGGTCCAGCGCCGGGTTGAGGGTCAGGGTAAGAATCTTGGCCATTACAGGGCCTCCACTAATGCACGCACTTCGTTCGCGCTGCCCACGGTGAGGGCTTGTTGAGCAAGGGTTTGCGCCTGGGTCAGGCTGAGTTCGCGGATACGCGCCTTGACCTCGGCGATGCTGCGCCCGGACACGCTCAGCTCATCGACGCCAAGGCCGACCAGCACCGGCACCGCCAGCGGATCGGCCGCCAGCTCGCCGCACACACCGACCCATTTGCCATGGGCATGCGCGGCGCGCACGGTGATGTCGATCAGTTGCAGCACCGCCGGGTGCAGGCCGTCAGCCTGGGCCGAAAGCGTCGGGTGACCACGGTCGATGGCCAAGGTGTATTGGGTCAGATCGTTAGTGCCGACGCTAAAGAAATCGACTTCTTTCGCCAGCACCGGCGCCAGCAAAGCAGCGGACGGTACTTCGATCATGATCCCCAGTTGCAGATCAGCGACCGGGATTTCCACGCGCAGGCGCTCGGTCATGTCGCGGGCCTGCCGCCACTCTTCAACGCTGCCGACCATCGGGAACATGATGCGCAGCGGACGGTTGTCCGCCGAACGCAGCAAGGCGCGCAACTGCGCTTCCATGATCTGCGGACGCTGCAAGGTCAGGCGAATGCCGCGCACGCCGAGGAACGGGTTTTCTTCCTTGGCGATCGGCCAATACGGCAGCGGTTTGTCGCCGCCGACATCAAGGGTGCGCACTACCAGCGGCCGTCCGGCGAGGCCATCGAGGACGCGGCGGTATTCAGCTTCCTGAGTGGCTTCGTCCGGCGCCTGCGGGTGGGCCATGAAAATCAGTTCGGTGCGCAGCAGACCAATGCCTTCGGCGCCCTGCTCCACTGCGCTGGCGACACCGGCGCTTTCACCGATGTTGGCGAACACTTCCACGGCGTGGCCGTCGGTGGTGTGTGCCGGTTGATGACGCTGTTCGGCGGCGGCCTTGAGGCGCTGCTCGCGGGTGTCACGTTCTTCGGCGGCGCGTTGCAGGGTCGCGGCATCGGCGTCGACGTGCAGGCGACCGCGCTGGCCGTCGAGCAGCAACGGCGTGCCCGGTTCCAGCAGCAACACCGCTGCACCCGCACCGACCAGCGCCGGAATTCCGAGAGCACGGGCGACGATTGCACTGTGCGCGGTGGCGCCGCCACGAGCGGTGAGAATCCCCGCTACCCGCGCCGGATCGAGCCGCGCCACGTCCGACGGGCCGACCTCGTCCATCACCAGAATGTACGGCTGCTCCGGCTCGTTCGGCGTTTGCACGCCGCAGAGTTGCGCCAGCACCCGGCGACCGATGTCACGCAGGTCCGCCGCCCGCTCAGCGAGCAACGCGTCCTGCAACGATTCCTGTTGTCTGGCTGCCGCTTCGATCACCGCCATCCACGCCGCTTCGGCGCTTTCGCCTTGCTTGAGGCGGGTGTCGACTTCGTCGGTGAGTTCCGGGTCGTCGAGCATTTCCTGGTGGGTGATAAAGATCTCGCGGATGGCCTTGGCCTTGCTGCGTTCGATCAGGCCCTGAATGTCACTGCGCACATCGCTCAGCGCTTGCTTGAGACGTTCGCGCTCGATGGCGGCGGACTCACCGCGCAACGGGTAATCGATAGCCTGCTGCACCTGAATGTGCGCCGGGCCGATGGCAATACCCGGCGCGGCAGGGATCGCCTGCAACTGCGCGCCGGACGCCGGCGCGATCAGCACCTCTGCAATATCGGTGATGACTTCGCGTTGCTGACTCACGGCCGGCAGCGGTTCGACTTCTTCGCCGAGGCCTTCTTCGATGGCCGCCAGCAGCGCCGGTAAAGCATCGGCAGCGATGCTCGGTTCGGCGATCAACTCCAGCACCTGACCACGACGCGCGCCGAGGCTCAGCAGTTTGCTCAGGCTTTTCACCGACACGGCGCTGTCCGCGCTGTCGACGATGCGCACGCGGATTTCGCCGTCAAAACTCTTCGCCAGTTGCGCAAGGATCTTCGCCGGACGTGCGTGCAGACCGTGGGCGTTGGCCAGGGCAATACGCGCGCTCGGCCAGTCGGCGGGCAGTTCGCCGCCGAGCACTTCGAGGACTTTGCGGCTGCTGGTGGCGCGGCCCAGTTCATGGCCGCGCCCTTCGATGAGCAACGCACACAGACGCTCAAGCAGCGCCTGATGCGCCTCACCCAAACTGGCCAGACAAAACAGACCACTCAGTGGCTGGCCGAGGTAACGCATCGGTTTGTCCGGGGTGACGAACGCCAGGCCCGGGCGTTTCACGGTCTGCTCGCTGTGCAGCCACCAAAGGCCATCGCCCAGCGGCAGCGCTTCGACTTGCTGCAACACCCCGGCAAAACCGTTGCTCACACAATCGGCCTGCCGCAACAGACGCGCACCACGCCAGACCAGCTCTTCAAAATCATCAGCCGACACGCCGAGGCCGATCATCTGCGCATCCAGCGCCAGTTCCTGCGGCGCGCCTTGCAGCAGTTTCAGCAGCGCTTGCGGTGAGCTGGCGCGGCGCAGGGCCTGACCCAGATCGGTCTCGCCGAGAGCGCGGGTCAGCAGTTGCAGCAGACGCAGGTGTTCGTCGGATTTGGCGGCGATGCCGATCGCCAGATAAACGATCTGGCCGTCGCCCCAATCCACGCCCTCAGGAAACTGCATCAGCCGCACGCCAGTGGCGAACACCTGATCGCGGGTTTCCGGGGTGCCGTGGGGGATGGCGATACCCTGGCCGAGAAAGGTCGAGCCCTGGGCTTCCCGGGCCTGCAAACCGGCGAGGTAGCCATCGGCGACCAGACCGTCGGCCACCAGATGATTGGCGAGCAATTGCAGGGCGGCGGGTTTATCCACAGCCGATTGGCCCATGGATATCTGCTCTATAGTGAGCTCGAGCATGCGATCTCCTTTTTGGCACATGGATGCGCCAGGATATTGTTTTGAATGGTCACAGCTTAGGCGCTGGGCAGCCTGCTTTTCAGCGGCAGTTTTGGCGGTTTCACGGCAGAACCGGCCAAAGGCGTCTAAAACGTAGAAAATACGCTTGCTGAAACGTTTAATCTAGATTGATCGGCACGTTACTCGATAATGTCTCATTCTTGAAGTCCAACTTGTCGGATGCGCTGCGACAATAGTCGTCTGCCCGAATCGGGTAGGATTGGCGAAAATGTCGCGGCAAGCTCGAAAAAACAAGGAAATCCCGGGTTGAAACTCAGTGATATCGCGCGGTTGGCCGGAGTGTCCGTGACCACCGCCAGCTACGTCATCAACGGCAAGGCCGAACAGCAACGCATCAGCAACGCCACGGTGGAGCGGGTGCGTGCGGTCGTCGAACAGCACGGCTTCACGCCCAACCCGCAGGCGGCCGGGTTGCGCAGTCGGCACACACGCACGTTGGGCTTTATTCTGCCGGATCTGGAAAACCCCAGTTACGCGCGAATCGCCAAACTGCTGGAGCAAGGTGCGCGAGCGCGTGGCTATCAGTTACTGATCGCCAGCTCCGACGATGCGCCGGACAGCGAACGCCAGTTGCTGCAACTGTTCAAGGCGCGCCGCTGCGACGCGCTGATCGTCGCCAGTTGCCTGCCGGCCGCTGACGACAGCTATCGCCAGTTGCAGGCCAAGGGCTTGCCGATCATCGCCATCGACCGGGTCATGGAACCCGAGCACTTCTGCTCGGTGATCAGTGACGACCGCGAGGCCAGCCAGCACCTGACCCAGAGCCTGCTCAATCCACAGCCGAAACAGATCGTGCTGCTCGGCGCGCGTCCGGAGCTGAGCATCAGTCAGGAACGTGCTGCCGGCTTCAAACAAGCGCTGGCCGACTTCAAAGGCGAAGTGCTGATCGAGCACGCCGAGTCCTTCAGCCGTGAATGCGGCAAGCAACTGATGGAAGAACTCCTGCAACGCCTGGGGCATTTGCCGGATGCGCTGGTGACCACGTCCTACGTGCTGTTGCAGGGCGTGTTCGATGCGCTGCATGACTTCCCGCTCAAATCCCGTCCGCTGCGCCTGGGCACCTTTGGTGACACGCAGTTGCTGGACTTTCTGCCGCTGCCGGTCAACGCCATGGCCCAGCAGCACCAGTTGATCGCCGACAAGGCCCTGGAGCTGGCGCTGGCTGCGGTTGAGCAATCCGAATACAAGCCTGGCGTGCAGGCCATCGCGCGGACCTTCAAGCAGCGTATTCACCGGGACTGAGCCGTGGAGCTGATCGACAGCCACACCCACCTCGACTTCCCCGACTTCGACGCCGATCGCTCAGCGTTGCTCGCCGAAAGCCGCGCCCTCGGGGTGCGGCGGATGGTGGTGCTGGGAGTGTATGAAGGTAATTGGCAGCGGGTGTGGGATCTGGTGCAGAGCGATGCGGATCTGTACGCAGTATTTGGTCTGCACCCGGTGTACCTCGATCAGCATCAACCCGAAGACCTGCGCGCACTCGGCGACTGGCTGACGCGGCTGCGCGGCCATCGGCAACTGTGTGCGGTGGGCGAGATCGGTCTGGATTACTTCATCGAAACCCTCGACCGCGAACGCCAGCAGGCGCTGTTCGAGGCCCAACTGCAACTGGCGGCAGATTTCGAACTGCCGGCGCTGATCCACGTGCGCCGCAGCCACGCGGCGGTGATCGCCACACTCAAGCGCTTCAAGCTCAAACGCGCCGGCATCATCCACGCCTTCGCTGGCAGCCGCGAAGAGGCCCGCGAATACATCAAGCTCGGTTTCAAATTAGGTCTGGGCGGCGCGCCGACCTGGCCGCAGGCGTTGCGCATGCATCGGGTGCTGGCGGAGTTGCCACTGGAGTCGATCGTGCTGGAAACCGACTCCCCGGACATGGCGCCGGCGATGTTTCCCGGAGTACGCAATACCCCGGCGCACTTGCCGGCGATCTGTGCGGCGCTCGCCGAGTTGATGAATATCAGTGCAGAACGACTGGCCGCCGCCAGCACCGCCAACAGCTGCGAAGTGTTCGGTTGGTAATCAGTCGCCGTGGGCCTTGGCCGCCTCGAGGATCAGAGTCATGTGCTGACGTTGACGGACAAAGCGTGCCAGTGCGAAGTAGATAAAAATCACGATCAACGACGCATTCAACTGTTCAGTCACGCTGAGCAGGCCGATCCATTCCATGACCAACGCCACCAGCAGCGCAGTGCACACGGTGACCGATGCGCTGAAGCGCAACAATCCCAGTGAATCGAGGGATTTTAAGCGTTTGATCTGTCTGGGGCAGCGCAACTCCAGCGCTTTCTGGCAGTGTGCGCAGGTGAACGGTTCGTTGATTGCGATGGCGTTGAGTTGCCAGGGTTTGAGTACCTGTAGGGTCTGGCAATGAGCACAACGGCCCTGGATTCCCAGGGTTGCAACGGACATGAGCGGCCTCCTCGACGCAATCAGCGGAACTCGGATACTGGCTCATTAATGACGAAAAGCCAGCCGCCGGAAGAAAACAGGAATTGGCTTACAAGCGTAAGTATCAATGCATTACAAAATGTTCTGATATTTCCACGCCCCTCTGCAGGATCGAAGCCTGTGGTGAGGGGATTTATCCCCGATGGGCTGCGCAGCAGTCCCTCATCACTGACTGGGTATTGGGGACGCTTCGCGTCCCATCGGGGATAAATCCCCTCGCCACAGGTTTCTGAAAAGGGGTGGCGCGGCCGGCTTCAGACGCGGAACGCGCTGATCAGTTGCTTGAGTTCCACCACCTGCGCTGACAGTGCCCGGCTGGCGTCCTCCGTCTGGTGCGCCCCTTGGGCCGTGCGCTCGCCAGCGCGGTTGATCTCGACGATGTTCTGGTCGATGTCATGGGCCACGGCGGTCTGCTGCTCCACGGCGGCGGCGATCTGCTGGTTCTGATCGACGATCATGCCGACCGCGCCGAGGATGTTTTCCAGCGCCTGCTGGACCTTTTCCGACTGCCCGACCGTGCCGTTGGCCATCTGATGGCTGACGCCCATGGCTTTCACCGCCGCGCCGACGCCGCCATGCAGCTTGGCGATCATCTGCTCGATTTCTTCGGTCGATTGCTGGGTGCGCTTGGCCAACGTTCGCACTTCGTCCGCCACCACCGCAAATCCCCGGCCCTGCTCACCGGCCCGGGCCGCTTCGATGGCGGCATTGAGCGCCAGCAGGTTGGTCTGCTCGGCAATGCTTTTGATCACTTCCAGCACGCGGCTGATCGACTGGCTGTCGCTGGCCAACTGGTTGATCACCAGCACCGATTGATCGATCTCGCTGGCCAGCGCGGCAATGCTGCCCTGCTGCGACTCCACCAGCGTGCGGCCGCTGACGGTTTCATCGTTGACGCTGTGCGCGCTGCTCACCGCTGCCGCCGCGCTGCGTGCAACTTCCAGCGAGGTCGCCGACATCTGGTTCATCGCGGTCGCCACTTGCTCGATCTGCGTACGCTGCCCGGCCACTGCCTGATTGCTTTGCGCCGAGACAGTTTCCACCTGCCCTGCCTGGCGCTCGACCTCAGCCACGGTCTGCCCGACTCGTTCGATCAGGTCGTGGATTTTCCTCACGGTGCCGTTGAACACTTCGCCCAACTCGCCCAGCTCATCGCGGCTGTTGGCCTTGAAATTGACCGTCATGTCACCGGCTGCGACCTTGTCCATCATCGCGCCCAGACGCTTGAGCGTGGTGCGGGTCGAGGCGTAGAAACCACCGTAGAGATAGAAAATCAGCACGAACACCACCGACAGCGCCACAGCCTGCAACACCATGTGCGTGCGGTTTTGCGCCAGGCGCTGTTGCAATTGGGTATCGAGGAATTTCAGCGTCGCGTCGTTGAGCTGGTAAGTCTTGTCCATCAGCCCGGTGACCTGGTCGTAGAACGCTTGCCACGGCGTATCGAGAGTCTCGGCCACCACGACTTTCTCTTCGAACAGTTCGCTGGCCTGTTTGAGCGAGGTTTTGCTGCTGTCGGCCTGGGCACTGAGGCCGGCGCGCGCGGCCTGGCTGGAGTCGAGGGCGTCGGTCAGTTTCAGCGCGTATTCGGCCTGGAGTTTTTCGATCTGCGCCAGCAACTCGTCAAACCGGGTACTCGACGAGCTGTTCAAAAAACCTTGGCCCAGTGAATAAGCACCAATGGCCCGGCCCTCGCCGAGGGTCTGGGTCACCGCAGGGGTGATGTTGGTGAGCAGTTCGCTGAGCTGGCGGATGTCGCTCTGGTTGTCGCGGCTCAGGCCGGCCTGACTGGCGATAATCTGACTGAAAATCTGCGCGTTGCCGAGCAGTTTGCCGATCATCCCGCTTTTGCTTTGCAGGGAGCTTTCCGCTTGCTGGGCCTTGAACGCGCTTATCATTTCGTCGCGTTTGCCGTCGAACAACTTGATCTGCTCGGGATCGTCGGTCATAGCCTGCAGACCTTGCAGACGGGCCAATACGGCTTGTTCCAGGGTGCTGATCTGCGCTTCGAGGTTGTCGGCCTTGCCGGACTGCCCGAGGACCACGTTGATCTGCACCCGATTGTTCAGGGTTTCCAGATCCCGGCGCAGGGTCAGGCTGCTGCCCAGCAGGTCGAGGCTCTGCAATTCGACCCGGGTGCCCTGGAATTCGCGATAGGAATCGCGCACCAGATAGAAATTGGTCACCAGCATCGGTACCAGGAACAGCACGCTGATCAGGCTGAACTTCATGCCGAAGCTCAGACGGTTCATCAGCGAGACGGCGGGATAGAGCAAGCTCTTCACTGGAGGTCTCCCTTGGCTTTTCTTGTTTTTATTGGCAGGCGCGGGGCGACAGCAGATAGCCACTATCGGGCGCTGTCTCTGTATAGCTCAAATCGGGGGGAGGTTTTGTAACTTAAGGTTAACGACTATCTGGGGCAGATCGCTCACCCTGTGGCGAGGGAGCTTGCTCCCGCTCGGCTGCGCAGCAGACGCAAATCGCTTGGACGCGTCGTTTATGATGAACAGCGAGGGCGGCTTCGCCACCCAGCGGGAGCAAGCTCCCTCGCCACAATGAATTTTACCGAGGGTTCAATGGATCAGCACTGTCCACAAGGCAAACCCGGCATACCACAACACCGCCGCGCGCAGCAGCAGTTCCCACAGGCAATCGAGGGTGTTGATGCCTTCAGGCCCGACCACTGGCGGCGGGATCTCACCCGCTGCCAGCCCGACCTTGTTGATCAGCTGCGCGGCGCTGATGTTCCAGTTCAGCAGCTCATGCAACATCACCCGGCTGACCGCAACGAAGTTGCCGACCAGCGCAAGGCTGGCAGCCAGCAGGCGCACCGGTAACCAGTCAAAGGCGTGACGTAACTGGCCGGCGCGTTCGGCGAGCGCCGGGTTCTGGCTGTTTTCTTCGGCCAATGCGAGCAAACGATAAGCCAGCGCCGCGACCGGACCGAGCACGAAGTACCAGAAGATCACCGCGAAGAAGCTCTGATAGGCCTGCCACAACAGGTGTCCTTGGACCCGATCCAGCAATTGCTCACCACTGTCGGCGCAGATATCCAGATCACGCTTGGCCACATGCGCGGCCGCTTGCAGGTCTTCACGGCGCCAGGCGTCACGAAACGGCCCGAGGCCACCGAGCAGATCACCGCGCCCCAAGGCGTAAATCACCACCAGCAAGTGCACCGGCAAGGCCAGCAAGCCGTACGCGACGGGTTCCAGTACCACCAGCAACAAGCCGAGCAGTGCCACCGGCAGCAACACCAGAATCGTCAGCACCAGCCATGGTCGCTGGGCCAGGCGCTCGCTGGTTTCGAGTTTGTGCAGTTCGCGGATCCATCCGCCATCGCGTTGAACCCGATGGCGCAGGGCCGAGAATTTCTCGATCCAGACCGCCAGCAGTAACACCAGAAAACTCATTGTCCTTCCTCTTGTGCCAGGGCTGCGCGGTAACGCGCCCAGTCGAATGCCGGGCCAGGATCGGTCTTGCGCCCGGGTGCGATGTCGCTGTGCCCGCAGATACGGGCGCCGGTGATGGCCGGAAATGCTGTTTGCAGCTGACGCGTCAGCGTGATCAGCGCCTGATATTGCGCATCGGTAAAGGGCAGATCATCGGTGCCTTCGAGCTCGATGCCCACGGAAAAATCGTTACAGGTTTCCCGGCCTTCGAACATCGACACACCAGCATGCCACGCCCGCTCAAGACAGGAGACAAACTGGGTGACGCTGCCGTCACGTTCGATCAAAAAATGCGCCGAGACGCGCAGGTCGGCAATCCCTGCAAAATAGGGATGCTCGGTGACATCCAGACGATTCTGGAAAAATTCCTGCACCTTGCCGGTGGCGAACTGCGCCGGCGGCAGGCTGATGTTGTGGATCACCAACAGGGAAATTTCGCCCGCAGGGCGTTCATTGAAGTTGGGCGATGGGCAGACCTGCACCCCGTGACACCACCCGCTAGCGGGATCCAACTGCATACCGATTCCTTCAACGCCGACTGTGTTGGCGCCCAGTATGCCGTGATCGACCCCCGGCGCGCGATCACTTGCCGCGATTGAGTCGCCGCAGGTTGCCCAGCACCGACTCCAGCGCCCGGTCGAACAGCAAGGTGTCATCCAGTGCCCGCACCGCGCCACGGCGGAACTCCAGGGCCAGATCGACGCGGCTGCGCTCCAGCACTTTCATCCCGGTGCGGTCGACAAAAACGTACTTGCCGGTGGTTTCAATGATGGCCGCCAGCTTGCAGCGCAGAACGTGCTCGTCGTCCTCCTGGAATGCGACCCAACTGCCCAGGCGCAATTGCTCCACCTGTCGCAACCCGACGTCGTCATGGGCAAGGCCAGTCGGATTCAGGCTGCCTGAGTTCTCGTCGGCGGATCGCAGGGTAATGTGCTGCGACACCTCGACCAGCGTCGCTGGGTCGGCCGGTTCCTGCCCGGCAGCAGGGTCGAGTGCCCGCACATGCAACGCTTCCAGCTCACTGAAAAACTCGCTGGTGGCAAACGGATCGAACGCTGCACTGCTCAGGCCGTCACGCAGTGACTTGAGCAGGCCCGGCACCAGTGCCAGCAAACGCAGGCCGGCGTCCGCTTCGTCATGCTGCTGCACGCTCCAGATCAGTTGTTCCATGGTCTGCACATCGGCCTGCCATTCGGCGGACTGATCGCCATGCTTGAGGCAGGTCAGCAGCAGGACTTTGCTCCACGCATCACGTACAAAGGTCACTACCGACGGCGGCAGGACTTTGCCCAACAGCGCCTGATTCAACGCTTGCTCGACGCGCTGGCGGGCCAGTTCGGTTTTCGCCCGCCCCTCTTCGGCATCGCGCAGACGCTGCTCGAGCAATTCGCTGCGCCGCCGCTCATCGCTGGTGAAGGCCAGGAAATCGGCGAGCAGCTCGGAGAAAATCGCCGGGTCGTCGACGAAATCACTCAACAGGCGCTGCACCACTTGTTCGATGCGCAGATACAGGCTGTCACGCGCTTCACCATTGCAATCGCCCCAGCCCATGGCGGCATCGGCGATTTCATTGAGCAGGCGCCGCGCCGGGTGGCTGCTGCGGCTAAAGAAGCTCTTGTCGAGTACTGCCACCTTGAGCATCGGAATCTGCAAACGGGCGATCAAAGCCTTGAGCGAATCCGGCAGATTACGGTCTTCGAGGATGCAATCGAAGACCATGGCGATCAGGTTGATCACGTCTTCATCCGCGCCGTCGACAATGCGCGATTTGCCGCTCCTCACGCTGACCCTCGTCAGCAGCTGCTCAAGCTGATTGCGCAGATCGAAATCGTCCTGCGCCGCCAGTGCCGGGACGTATTGCTGCAAGTGCGAGAGCAGGCGCAGCAGATCGCGGGTGCTGATCGGTTGCGCCGCCGCACTCGGTTCCAGGGTCGGCGCGACGCTGCCGCGCACGTGCAACAGCAGTTCCTGCAACGCGGCGAAGACTTCCTGCACGCCTTCGTCGGCGGGCGCCGGTTCGTCACTTTCTTCGCTGCTGATGCTTGCTGCCGCACGCTCGATTGCGCGGCGTGCGGGGGCCGGTTTCAACTCAGGCAACACGCCGGTGGCGACCAGCAATTGATTGGCTTCGGCATACAACTGCTCGGTATCGGCCAGCACGTAGCGTTCGAACAGTTTGAGCAGGATCAGCTTGACCTTGATCTCCACGCCCAGGTTACGTCCGGCCTGCAGAAAAAACTCGCAGAGCATCGCCGGGCCGAGCGGGTTGTGTTGGTTATCGAAATCCTTGCCCAGCAACACGTTGAGCCGCGCGGTCAGTTGATCGAGGGCAAAGCCGTCACGCTTGAGCACCCGGCCGACCATGGTTTCGACCGCCACGCTGCGCTCCATGTCATCGGTACGCGGTGCCGAATCCTCGAATATCAGCGTGCCGGGCAATGTGGGTTGCACGACTTCGTATTGAATCAGCGCGACAAAGGCCTCGAAGAATTGCTCGAGAAAACCCCGTTCGATGTTTTTGCGCTTGAGGCGCAGGTCGCGCATGGCTTCGAAAAAGATGTTCTGTTCGACGTCATTGCGCGCCCGGTCAGCCATTTCGAACAGGGTGTCGTCGGCGTTATCGAACAACTCCTGCAAACCGTGGCGCAGTTGCTGGGCAGCCTTGTCGCGAACCTGAAGCAGAATCACAGGCAGGCGGGCGAGCGGCGAGTGATTCGCCTGATCGGTAGCGGCCTTGTGCAAAGGCACTACATTCCCGTCGTTGTGCATCCAAGCCTCCTGAAACGGTGATTCCACTGGGCATTTACCGCGCAATTCCCTGTGGGAGCGAGCTTGCTCGCGAAAGCGGTGTGTCGTTCGCCAAAACTGTCACTGACAAACCGCTTTCGCGAGCAAGCCCGCTCCCACATCGGCGTCAAAGCTATGACGTCAAACCCAAGGCGGATTATCTTGCAAAACTTGTCCCCGATGCTATAGCCGTCAGGGTTTCCCCTATGTCCACGACCCCTTCCAGTGACCACAAAAAACGGCGCTTTGCTCACAGAAAATCGACCAGTTGCAGTCTGGCACGCGCGTTCTCGCCTTGGGTTGGCTCCTGCCATGCCCCTATAATCGGCGCACTTAGTTTGTGGAGCCCGTTATGCCGAATTTACGTCTCGCCGATTTGACCGCCGAAATCGAAGCCAACGTGCGCCGTGCGTTGCTCGAAGATGTCGGCAGCGGCGACATCACCGCACAACTGATCCCGGCCGAACGTCTGGCCAAAGCCACCATCATCACCCGCGACGAGGCAGTTATCTGCGGCACGGCATGGGTCGACACGGTGTTTCGCCAGCTCGATCCGCGGGTCGCGGTGCATTGGCAGGTGCGGGACGGCGAACGGGTCAAACCCAATCAGCCGCTGTTTCATCTGGAAGGCCCGGCCCGTTCGTTGCTGACTGGCGAACGCAGCGCGCTGAACTTCCTGCAACTGCTGTCCGGCGTGGCAACGCGTGCGCAGTATCTGGCGGACTTCGTGGCCCAGACCCAGGTCAAACTGCTGGATACCCGCAAGACCCTGCCGGGACTGCGTCTGGCGCAGAAATATGCGGTGACCTGCGGCGGCTGCCACAACCACCGCATCGGCCTCTACGACGCGTTCCTGATCAAGGAAAACCACATCGCCGCCAGCGGTGGCATCGCGCAGGCCGTCGCCGCCGCGCACAAGATCGCCCCGGGCAAACCGGTGGAAATCGAAGTGGAGAGCCTGGAGGAGCTGAAGGAGGCGCTGGCAGCCGGCGCCGACATCATCATGCTTGATGAACTGAGCCTGGACGACATGCGCGAAGCCGTGCGTCTGAACGGCGGCAAGGCCAAACTGGAAGCCAGCGGCGGCATCAACGAAAGCACGCTGCTGCCGATCGCCGAGACCGGGGTGGATTACATCTCGATCGGTGCGATGACCAAGGATGTGAAGGCAGTGGATCTGTCGATGCGTCTCAGCCTCTGAGACCGTCACACAATAAAAAACGCCAGCCCGGTTGAGGCTGGCGTTTTTGTTTCAGACCACCAGATTGTTCATCTCGCAGTACTCTTCCCAGTCGACACCCAATACTTCGGCCGCCTCTTTGTGCAGCTCCAGACGCTTGGCCTCGAACTCCTCCGGGGTGCTGGTGTACTTGAGCGTCAGCTCCCACGGCTGCAAGCCCTGGGCTTCGGCTTCGTCCTCGAACGCCCACTGGATCTGATCTTTCTGATCATCAGGGCTCAGGTCCTTGATCTCTTCTTTCAAGTCCGGTACGTCCAGAATGTACTTTGCCAGCGCTTGTTCGTGACGTTGCTCTTGAGTTAATTCGGTCATGGCGTTCTCGCTGATCGTAAGAATGGAGGATGGATCTGGATCATCAAGGATCTCTCTGACGCGGATTGTCCGGCCTTCGGAACCATTCGGGATCATCTGAAAACTGCTAAGCGATGCTCATGCAGGCACCGAATATAGGACGTTTGCATGACGAATTACACGGCTCTTTACATCTCTCGCACAAAAAGTTGACCTGCGGAACATAAATACGGTTTTCGAGTCATAGCGATGTGCCATAACGGCACTCACCCTCGCTGTCCACAAGGAAAAACCGTGATGCGCAGCTTTTCGAAGATTTGTACCGTTGCGTCTGCCAGTACTCTGCTCGCCGCCATGCTGTTGCCGGCCAGCGCCATGGCGCTTGAATTGAGCAACAGCAGCTCATCCTATGGCGACAAGGTTTCGCTGATTCACAATGACTACGGCAAGAATGTTGTGATCGAAAGCGATATCAGCATCGACGAACTGCAAAAGATCCGCGATACCGTCCGCGATCAGTCACGCCAGATTGAAGAACTTAAACGCAGCAGCGGTTCGAGTTCGAACTCCAGCAGCAAGGAAATCGATGACCTGAAGAGCAAGGTCAAGGATCAGGAACGGCAACTGGACACCCTCGGACGCCAGGTCGAAGACCTCAAGCGCAACAGCGGCTCGAGCTCGAATTCCGCCAGCAGCGAGATCTCCAGCCTGAAGCAGAAAATCAATGATCAGGATCGCGCCATGGACCAGCTCAAACGTACCGTCGAGGATCTGAGCCGCAAGGTGAAATAAGGGAAGTGGTGCCCGAGACAGGAATCGAACCTGCGACCTTCGCGTTACGAGTGCGCTGCTCTACCGGCTGAGCTACACGGGCGGTGGGCTAAACCTAGCACCGGTCTCGGGCGGCGGCAAATTTGAGCGTGTTTCTACTGATCATAACTTGTGGCGAGGGAGCTTGCTCCCGCTGGGTTGCGCAGCGACCCCAAGCTTTCTGAGGCTGATGTTTTTTACGGCTGCTGCGCAGCCGAGCGGGGGCAAGATCCCTCGCCACAAATGCGTTTATGGCTGACAAAAAAATGCCCCGCCGTTTTCACGGCGGGGCATTTTCATTGCGCTAAAGCTGTGGGGTGATTAAACGCCCGAAGCCTTGGCTGCTGCTACGTCTTTGATGGACAGCTTGATACGGCCGCGGTTGTCCACGTCCAGTACCAGCACTTCCACTTCCTGGCCTTCTTTCAGGATGTCGGTCACTTTCTCTACGCGAGCGTCGCTCAGCATCGAGATGTGTACCAGACCGTCCTTGCCCGGCAGGATGTTGACGAATGCGCCGAAGTCGACGATGCGCTCTACCTTGCCGACGTAGATCTTGCCGATTTCAGCTTCTGCAGTGATGCTCAGAACGCGCTGACGAGCAGCTTCTGCGGCATCCTTGGTTTCGCCGAAGATCTTGATCGAACCGTCGTCTTCGATGTCGATCGAAGCCTTGGTTTCTTCGCAGATCGCACGGATGGTCGCGCCACCTTTACCGATAACGTCACGGATCTTGTCGGTGTCGATCTTCATCGCGATCATGGTCGGAGCGTTGGCCGACAGTTCGGTACGCGACTGGCCGATGATCTGGTTCATCTGGCCGAGGATGTTCAGGCGCGCTTCCAGGGCCTGGCCCAGAGCGATTTCCATGATCTCTTCGGTGATGCCCTTGATCTTGATGTCCATCTGCAGCGCAGTAACGCCTTTGGCGGTACCGGCTACCTTGAAGTCCATGTCGCCCAGGTGGTCTTCGTCACCCAGGATGTCGGTCAGAACAGCGAACTTCTCGCCTTCCTTGACCAGACCCATGGCGATACCGGCAACCGGCGCCTTCATTGGAACACCAGCGTCCATCAGGGCCAGGGAAGCGCCGCAAACGGAAGCCATCGAGCTCGAACCGTTGGATTCGGTGATTTCCGAAACCACACGGATGGTGTACGGGAACACGTCAGCGGCCGGCAGCATGGCCGAAACCGAACGACGGGCCAGACGGCCGTGACCGATTTCACGACGACCGGCGCCACCCATGCGACCACACTCGCCCACCGAGAACGGAGGGAAGTTGTAGTGCAGCATGAACGGGTCTTTTTTCTCGCCTTCCAGGGTGTCCAGCAGCTGTGCGTCACGGGCAGTACCCAGTGTCGCGACTACCAGAGCCTGGGTTTCGCCACGGGTGAACAGCGCCGAACCGTGAGTCTTCGGCAGAACGCCGACTTCGATGTTCAGCGGACGTACGGTGCGGGTGTCGCGGCCGTCGATACGTGGCTTGCCGTTAACGATGTTTTCGCGAACGGTGCGGTATTCGATTTCGCCGAAAGCGGCTTTGACGTCAGCAGCCGAAGGTTGGCCTTCTTCGCCGGACAGCTTGGCAACGACCTGGTCTTTCAGCTCGCCCAGACGTGCGTAGCGGTCAGCCTTGACGGTGATGGTGTAAGCCTGGGAGATCGCTTCGCCGAACTCGGCACGGATCGCGCCCAGCAGTTCGGTGGCTTCTGGAGCCGGAGCCCAGGTCCAGGTTGGCTTGGCAGCTTCAGCGGCCAGTTCTTTGACGGCGTTGATCACCACCTGGAACTCGTCGTGAGCAAACAGTACCGCGCCCAGCATCTGGTCTTCGGTCAGCTCTTTGGCTTCCGATTCAACCATCAGTACGGCGTCGGAAGTACCGGCAACCACCATGTCCAGGCTCGAGGCAGCTTGCTGCTCGTAGGTCGGGTTCAGCAGGTAGCCGGTGCTTTCGTGGAAAGCAACGCGAGCGGCGCCGATCGGGCCGTCGAACGGAATGCCCGAGATGGCCAGGGCAGCCGAGGTACCGATCATCGCAGCGATGTCCGGATCGGTCTTCTTGCTGGTGGAAACGACGGTGCAGACAACCTGCACTTCGTTCATGAAGCCTTCCGGGAACAGCGGACGGATCGGACGGTCGATCAGTCGGGAAGTCAGGGTTTCTTTCTCGGAAGGACGGCCTTCACGCTTGAAGAAACCGCCAGGGATCTTACCGGCAGCGTAAGTCTTTTCCTGGTAGTGAACGGACAGAGGGAAGAAGCCCTTGCCTGGATCGGCTTGCTTGGCACCGACTACGGTCACCAATACGCTGACGTCGTCGTCAACGGTGACCAATACTGCGCCGGAGGCCTGACGGGCGATACGGCCGGTCTCGAGGGTAACGGTCGACTGACCGAACTGGAATTTTTTGATTACCGGGTTCACGGTGTCCTACCTTCTTTGTGGCTCTTGGGGGAACTGGTTTCTTGCGAAATTCTTGGGCAATGTCGGGAATCGGCCCGCTGACTGTCCGGGTAAAACGGTAGTGCAGATAAAACTTGAGGCTGGGAGCCTGCCAGCCACCAGCGGAAAACCGCTGATGCCTGACAGACAACCAACCTCATAGCGCAATCGCTGATTAGCGACGCAGACCCAGGCGGCCGATCAGAGCGCTGTAACGGCTCAGATCCTTGCCTTTCAGGTAGTCCAGCAGCTTGCGACGCTGGTTTACCATGCGGATCAGACCACGACGGGAGTGGTGGTCTTTACCGTTGGCCTTGAAGTGACCTTGCAGTTTGTTGATGTTGGCGGTCAGCAGTGCAACTTGCACTTCTGGCGAACCAGTATCACCAACAGCTTGCTGGTAGTCGGCAACGATTTGAGCTTTTTCTTGAACGTCGAGAGCCATGAGGCAATCCTTTTATCAGGAAACTGTTTCAAAAACAGTTTCAACAGGCCAGGGACAAATCCCTGTATCTATAAATGAGTAGTGACCGTGCCTGTTAACAGCCACACTCGTTCGGTCATTCTGACCGAATCAGTCGACGCGGCGCGATGCGCCCGTCTTCGCTCACTTCACCGATACCGATGAAGCGACCATTGTGATCCTGTACCCGTACCATGCCGAACTTCGGAGCATCCGGGGCACGTACCGGCTGGCCGTTGAGCCAGTAGAACGCACTCGCTTCGGAGAAGTGCAGCAGCGGCCAATCCTGCAGGCCGCTGTCCGATGGCATCAGGAAGCGGTCGACCGCTTCGTTGCCGCCTTCGGCATGTACCGCTTCCAGCTCTTCGAGGGTCACGGTCTGCGCCAGGGTGAAAGGCCCGGCCTGGGTACGACGCAGTTCCGCGACGTACGCACCACAACCGAGTTGCTCACCGAGATCCTCCACCAGGGTGCGAATATAGGTGCCCTTGCTGCAATCCACCGCAAGACGCGCAGTATCGCCTTCGAAGGCCAGCAATTCCAAGCGCGCAATAGTAACAGAACGCGGTTCGCGCTCCACTACTTCGCCTGCACGGGCCAGCTTGTACAGCGGCTGCCCGTCACGCTTGAGTGCCGAGTACATCGGCGGTATCTGACTGATTTGCCCACGAAATTTCGGCAGAACCGCTTCGACATCGGCGCGACCAACGGTCACCGGACGCTCCTGCAAAACCTCACCCTCGGCGTCCGCCGTGGTAGTGGTCTTGCCCAGTTGCGCCAGGGTTTCGTAACCCTTGTCGGAATCGAGCAGGTATTGCGAGAACTTCGTTGCCTCGCCAAAGCACAGCGGCAAGACACCGGTGGCCAGCGGGTCGAGACTGCCGGTGTGACCGGCCTTCTCGGCGTTGAGCAACCAGCGAACCTTCTGCAACGCGGCGTTGGAGGTGAACCCCAGCGGCTTGTCGAGCAGGATGATACCGCTGACATTACGACGGATACGTTTGACCTGAGCCACCGAATTACTCCTTGGTGTCTTCAGGTGCAGCGGCCACGTGCTGATTGTCCTCAGCCACGGCGCGCTCGATCAGGGCCGACAGATGCGCGCCACGCACGACGCTTTCGTCGTAGTGGAAGTGCAATTGCGGCACGCTGCGCAGCTTCATTTCACGGGCCAGCTGCATGCGCAGGAAACCTGCGGCAGCGTTGAGCACCTTGATGCTTTGCGCGATGTCTTCGGCGTTGTCCTGCCCCATCACGGTGATGAAGATCTTCGCGTGACCGACGTCACGGCTGACTTCCACAGCGGTAATGGTGACCAGGCCGACGCGCGGGTCTTTGACTTCACGACGGATCAGTTGGGCCAGCTCACGCTGCATCTGATCGCCGATACGTTGGGTACGGCTGTATTCTTTTGCCATGATTTTGTTACCTGTTACTGCCCCGCGGTGAAACCCGCAAGGTCTGAAAGCGGCAAACGCCCGGCCTGACAAAAGCCAGACCGGGCGTTGCGTTTAGAGTCCTGACGCCGTGGCGCGCATCTGCATGCGGCGGCTCGGCGTGGCCCTTGAAGTGCGCGAGTCAGAGGCTGCGAGCAACCTGAACCTTCTCGAAGACTTCGATCTTGTCACCGACTTTGACGTCGTTGTAGCTCTTCACGCCGATACCGCATTCCATGCCGGCACGTACTTCGGAAGCGTCATCCTTGAAGCGGCGCAGGGATTCCAGCTCGCCTTCGAAGATAACGATGTCTTCACGCAGTACACGGATCGGACGGTTACGGTGAACAACACCTTCGATCACCATGCAACCGGCGATCGCGCCAAACTTCGGCGAACGGAACACATCACGCACTTCGGCCACACCTAGGATGTTCTCGCGAACATCGCTGCCGAGCATGCCGGTCAGGGCTTTCTTGACGTCTTCGATGATGTCGTAGATCACGTTGTAGTAACGCATGTCCAGACCTTCCTGCTCGACGATCTTCCGTGCGCCAGCATCGGCACGCACGTTGAAGCCGAACAGTACAGCGTTGGAAGCCAGTGCCAGGTTGGCGTCGGATTCGGTGATACCACCGACACCGCCACCGACTACGCGCACTTGCACTTCGTCGTTGCCCAGGCCGTTCAGAGCGCCCTGCAAAGCTTCCAGCGAACCACGGACGTCGGATTTGAGGACGATGTTGAG
This sequence comes from Pseudomonas sp. GM30, assembly GCF_000282275.2. Lineage (NCBI taxonomy): Bacteria > Pseudomonadati > Pseudomonadota > Gammaproteobacteria > Pseudomonadales > Pseudomonadaceae > Pseudomonas > Pseudomonas sp. GM30. The sequence goes on from NZ_AKJP02000028.1 coordinate 348,130, forward strand.
CGTCTTCTTCTCTTCCTGGCCCATGTTTTCGAAGATGTTTTCCAGCTTGCCGGCGTGAGCGCGAGCCAGTTTGACTTCGCGGAACTTGCCTTGACGGAACAGAGCCACTTCACGGGCTTTCTTCTCGTCGGCAACCACGCTCATCTCGTCGCCAGCGTCCGGGGTACCGTCAAGACCCAGGATCTCGACCGGAATGGCCGGGCCTGCTTCCTTGATCGGCTTGCCGTTCTCGTCGAGCATGGCGCGCACGCGGCCATAGTTCGAGCCGACCAGCACCATGTCGCCTTGACGCAGCGTACCGTCCTGAACCAGCACGGTGGCCACCGGGCCACGGCCCTTGTCCAGACGCGATTCAACGACAACACCACGGCCAGGAGCCGATGGCGTGGCGGTCAGTTCGAGCACTTCGGCCTGCAGCAGAACGGCTTCGAGCAGTTCGTCAACGCCGGTACCCATTTTCGCCGAGACCGGTACGAATGGAGTGTCGCCACCCCAGTCTTCGGAGGTCACGCCGTGAACCGACAGTTCGCTGCGGATGCGATCGAGGTCGGCACCCGGCTTGTCGATCTTGTTCACCGCAACCACCAGAGGAACGCCAGCCGCCTGAGCGTGCTGAACAGCCTCGATGGTTTGCGGCATCACGCCGTCGTCCGCCGCAACCACCAGGATCACGATGTCGGTCGCCTTGGCACCACGGGCACGCATTGCGGTAAACGCAGCGTGACCCGGGGTGTCGAGGAACGTCACCATGCCACGGTCGGTTTCAACGTGGTACGCACCGATGTGCTGAGTGATACCGCCGGCTTCGCCCGCGGCTACCTTGGCACGACGGATGTAGTCGAGCAGGGAAGTCTTACCGTGGTCAACGTGGCCCATTACGGTCACGACGGGGGCACGGGAAACTGCCTCACCTTCAAACTTCAGGGACTCGGCCAGGGAATCTTCCAGGGCGGTGTCGCTGACCAGGGTCACTTTGTGGCCCAGCTCTTCAGCTACCAGTTGAGCAGTTTCCTGATCGAGTACCTGGTTGATGGTCGCTGGAGTGCCCAGTTTGAACATGAACTTGATGATTTCAGCAGCCTTGACCGACATCTGCTGGGCGAGATCGCCAACAGTGATGGTCTCGCCGATCTTCACTTCACGCACGACAGGACCGGTAGGGTTCTGGAAACCGTGAGCGTTGCGTTTCTTCAGCTTGGCCTTACCGCGACCACCACGACGGAAGCCATCGCTTTCTTCGTCGGTAGTGCGTGGCGCCACACGTGGAGCCGGCGCTTTTTCTTTGACCGATGCGCGATGCGGAGCGTTTTTGCGCTCGCCATCGCCACCACCGCGACGATTGTTATCGTCGGCACGTGGTTTGTCCGGACGGCGCTGTTCGTCACGCTTGCGAGTGTCGGCAGCTGGCGCAGCAGCAACCGGCGCGGCGTCGCGCACAGGTTCCGCAACTGGCGCAGGTGCTGCAACAGCTTCGGCAGGAGCGGACGGCGCAGCAGCAGGCTGGCGACGCGCTTCTTCTTCAGCGCGCTGCTTGGCTTCTTCTTCAGCCTTCTGACGAGCAGCATTTTCTACTGCGCGACGCTCTTCCAGTTCACGCTTGCGCTCGGCTTCGATTTCTTCCGGGCTACGCTGTACGAAAACTTTCTTTTTGCGAACTTCAACGCTGATGCTCTTGCTACCAGCCACACGCAGGGTGCTGGTGGTTTTACGCTGCAGCGTGATCTTGCGTGGTTCTTCCACTTTCGCCTTGTGGCTGCTCTTCAAGTGAGTCAGCAGGGATTGCTTCTCACTGTCAGTCACATTTTCTTCGGCGGCGGTGTGCGGCAGACCTGCCTCACGCATCTGCTGCAACAGGCGCTCTACCGGTGTTTTGACCTCATCGGCCAGTTGTTTCACCGTGACTTGCGTCATGCACTTCTCTCCTCAGGCCGCGCCTAATTACTCGAACCAGTGGGCTCGGGCGGCCATGATCAACTTGCCGGCACGATCATCGTCAATGCCGTCGATGTCGAGCAGGTCGTCAATAGACTGCTCGGCCAGGTCTTCGCGGGTAATTACGCCGCGCACCGCCAGTTCCATCGCCAAATCCTTGTCCATACCCTCAAGCGAGAGCAGGTCTTCGGCCGGATGGGCGTCTGCCAGCTTTTCCTCAGTAGCGATGGCTTTGGTCAACAAACGATCCTTGGCACGAGCGCGAAGCTCGTTGACGATATCTTCGTCAAAGCCGTCGATGTTGAGCATTTCTTCCAACGGTACGTAGGCAATCTCTTCCAGGCTGGTAAAGCCTTCATCTACCAGCACCTGAGCCAGTTCTTCGTCGACTTCCAGCTCGTCGATGAAGTTGCGCAGGATGTCGCCGGTTTCTGCTTGCTGCTTAGCCTGGATGTCCGATTCGGTCATCACGTTCAGGGTCCAGCCAGTCAACTGGCTCGCCAGACGCACGTTCTGACCACCGCGACCGATGGCTTGAGCCAGATTGTCTGCGCCAACGGCGATGTCCATTGCATGGGCATCTTCGTCAACGATAATGGCCGCCACTTCTGCCGGCGACATGGCATTGATCACGAACTGCGCCGGGTTATCGTCCCACAGGACGATATCGACACGCTCGCCACCCAACTCGCCCGACACGGCCTGGACGCGCGAACCGCGCATACCGATGCACGCGCCCTGCGGGTCGATGCGTTTGTCCTTGGAACGGACAGCGATCTTGGCACGCGAACCCGGATCACGGGACGCCGCCATCACTTCGATCAGGCCTTCAGCGATTTCCGGCACTTCGATACGGAACAGCTCGATCAGCATTTCCGGCGCGGTACGCGACAGGATCAACTGCGGACCGCGGTTCTCGGTGCGGATTTCCTTGAGCAGTGCACGCAGGCGCACACCGACACGGAAGGTTTCGCGAGGAATGATGTCTTCACGGGCCAGCAACGCTTCCGCGTTGTTGCCCAGATCGACGATCACGTTGTCGCGAGTGACTTTCTTCACGGTGCCGGAGATGATTTCTCCCAGGCGCTCGCGATAGGCGTCGACCACTTGAGCGCGCTCGGCTTCACGCACTTTCTGCACGATGACCTGTTTGGCGGTCTGTGCAGCAATGCGGCCGAACTCGATGGATTCGATCTTTTCTTCGACGACGTCGCCGACCTTGGCGCCCGGATGCGTTTCGGCAACCTTGCTTGGCCAGGTTTCGATCGCAGGATCGTCGAGATCATTCTCTTCGACGACTGTCCAGCGACGGAAAGTCTCGTAGGAACCGGTGTGGCGGTTGATTTCCACACGCAGGTCAACTTCGTCTTCAAAACGCTTTTTGGTAGCAGTGGCCAGAGCCAGCTCCAGCGCTTCAAAAATCACGCTTGCCGGTACGCCCTTTTCATTGGATACCGACTCAACAACCAGCAGTACTTCTTTGCTCATCGTACGCCTCGCCTTTCGCAAGCCATTGGATCCGCGGGATCCGCGTCTCAGTCAAAACTGGGAATAATGTTGGCCTTGTCGATCATATCGATCGGCAACAGGAATTCATGGTCTTCTACCTGCACCACGACATCCTGTTCTTCTACACCGCGCAGAAGGCCCTGAAAGTTGCGTCGACCTTCAAAAGGCGAGCGCAGCTTGATCTTCACTTGTTCACCGGCAAATTTTGCAAACTGCTCAAGAGTGAACAGTGGGCGTTCCATGCCAGGCGAGGAAACTTCGAGGGTGTATTCAACGGAGATCGGATCTTCAACATCCAGAACACCGCTGATCTGACGGCTGACAATGGCGCAATCGTCCACCAGCACGCCACCCTCTTTATCGATATAAACGCGCAACATCGAGTGACGACCCTGAGCCGAAAACTCGATACCCCAGCATTCATAGCCTAGGGCCACGACCACCGGGGCCAACAAGGCCTGCAACTCTTCTAGCTTGCTCGACACCTGAACCCCCTCGTGCATGTAAATGCATGCGCTGCAAAATAAAAAAATGGGCGAAACGCCCATCCTTGAAACGCCGTCGAACATCGGCGTAGAAAGTGTCCAGCTAACAAAAAGCCCCTGAAAAGGGGCTCCTAAAACTGGTTGCGGGGGCCGGATTTGAACCGACGACCTTCGGGTTATGAGCCCGACGAGCTACCAGACTGCTCCACCCCGCGACAAAGCTGGGGCGGAAGTATACGACCGATCCCTTATAGGGTCAATGTAACCTTCCACCTGCAAGAAAGCCCGCAACAGCGGGCTCTCCTGACTAATTGGTACCGAGAAGGGGACTCGAACCCCTACACCCTATGGGCACAACCACCTCAAGGTTGCGTGTCTACCAATTCCACCACCTCGGCAAAACTACGTTTGAAACCCTTCTTACTTCTGCTCTTGAGCTGGAGGTACGTCAGTCGCTGGAGTAGCCGACTTTTGCTCTTGAAGCACCGGGACATCATCAGAAGCCGGTTGTTGTTGCTTAGGTACTTCCAACACTGCTGGATCTGGCAAACCTGCTTGAGTCAGCTGATGAGCCTTCTCTTTAGCAAAGTAACCTAACCCCAAGCTGGTTATGAAGAAACCGGCGGCAAGTATAGCAGTAAACTTACTAAGAAAGGTAGAGGAACCTTGGCTTCCGAACACAGTATTTGAAGCACCTGCTCCGAAAGACGCGCCAGCGTCCGCACCTTTACCCTGCTGCAGCAAAACCAGAGCAACTACGCCCAATGCACCCAGCAGATGAAAAACGACTACGACTGTTTCCAGCATTTTTTCAGTTTCCCGCGGCGCGACAAATCGCACCGAACTCATCTGCATTCAGGGAAGCTCCACCAATGAGCCCCCCATCGATATCCGGCATGCCGAACAGTTCGACCGCATTGGCCGCCTTCACGCTGCCGCCGTATAGAAGCCGCACACCTCGTGCGACTTCAGAATTCTCTGCCGCCAACTGCTCGCGAATGGCTTTATGCACATCCTGAGCCTGTTGCGGCGTTGCAGTCAGTCCGGTACCAATGGCCCAGACAGGCTCGTAAGCAATGACTGCCTTGGCAAAGGCACCAACACCCAGCTCCTCGATGATGCTGCCCAGCTGACGCCCGACAACTTCAAGAGTTTTTCCGGCTTCGCGCTGCTCGAGGGTTTCCCCTACACACAACACCGGAATCAAGCCGCATGCCTGTGCCGCTGCGAACTTGCGATTCAGCATCCCGTCTCGCTCGCCCATTATCTGGCGGCGTTCGGAGTGCCCGACAAGCACCAGGGAACAACCTGCATCCACCAACTGACTCGGTGCAATCTCACCGGTCAATGCACCTTGCATGGATTCCACCGCAGAATTCTGCGCACCGACCGAAATCGATTTGCCTTTCAAGCCTTCAATCACTTGATTGATATGCAAGCAAGGCGGGAATACCGCGACATCAACACCGCTTGGCAAGGCCAGGTGACGAAGGCCGTTGATCAGCTCAGCGACGCTGGCGCGGGTACCGTGCATCTTCCAGTTACCAGCTACCATAGGGCGACGCATGCTGTACCTCGTCGGTCAAAGTGGGCGCAGATGTTACCCAACACAATCATGGCTGGCAAGCCGAATCAGGCAGAAACTTCACTTACCAGTTTTGCCAGTTCCTCGGCATAGGTACGAACCTGAGTTTCATCCTCGCCTTCGACCATCACACGCACCAAAGGCTCTGTACCGGACTTGCGCAAAAGTACCCGGCCACGCCCGGCCATTGCCTGGGTGACACGCGCACTGGCTTCCTTGACAGCCGGATGCTCAAGCGGACTTTCACCGCCCCCAAAACGCACATTGATCAGCACCTGAGGGCACTTGCGCAAGGCCTGACGCGTTTGCGCCAACCCTTCGTTCCGGCTTTTAAGCGCCATCAGCACCTGCAGCGCTGCAATGATCGCATCACCCGTGGTGGTGTGATTGAAGCAGACGATATGCCCCGAGTTCTCACCACCGACCAGCCAGTTACGCTCGAGCAGCTCGGCAATCACGTAACGGTCGCCTACGTTGGCGCGAATGAACGGGATCGAGAGTTCTGCCAGAGCGAGCTCCAGACCGAGGTTACTCATCAGCGTGCCGACTACGCCGCCCTGCAATTTACCGCGCCCGTGCAGATCCCGGGCAATGATGAACAGCAACTCGTCGCCATCAACGATGGCCCCCGTATGATCAACCATCAGCACCCGATCACCGTCACCGTCAAAGGCGATGCCCAGATCAGCATGCTCGGCGAGAACGGCGGCTTGCAGCTGACCCATATGAGTCGAACCGCAATTATCATTAATGTTCAGCCCATTGGGCTGAGCCGACAGCACAACCACTTCCGCACCCAACTCACGAAAAACACTTGGAGCAACCTTGTAGGTAGCACCGTGCGCACAATCGATCACGATCTTCAAACCGGCAAAACTGGTACCGGTCGGCACGCTGCTTTTACAGAATTCGATGTAGCGACCGGAGGCGTCGTTGATGCGCGACACCTTGCCGATCTTGCTCGACTCGACCACTGTCATCGGGGTATCGAGCAGCTCTTCGATCATCAGCTCCAGCTCATCAGGCAACTTGGTGCCCTTGCCGGAGAAGAACTTGATGCCGTTATCGTCATGCGGGTTGTGCGAGGCACTGATCACGATCCCCGCCTCGGCCTGGAACGTGCGCGCCAGATAGGCGATCGCCGGCGTCGGCATCGGACCGAGCAACATCACATCGGCGCCCGCCGATGTCAGGCCTGCTTCAAGCGCCGATTCGAACATGTAGCCAGAGATGCGCGTGTCCTTGCCGACCAGCACCTTGCAGGCGCCCATCTTGCGAAAGGCCATACCCGCCGCCCAGCCGAGCTTGAGCATGAAGTCAGGAGTGATCGGGTATTCACCGACACGACCACGAATACCGTCAGTACCAAAGTATTTCTTGCTCATAAGTGCTCCATCATTCTTATTCGGCTGATTCCACGGCTGCGAGCATGCGCACCACGTCTACCGTTTCCGCCACATCATGGACACGCAAGATACGTGCGCCTTTAACCGATGCCAATGCCGCCAGTGCGAGACCGCCGTGCAGACGCTCGCCCACTGGGCGATTCAGCGCCTGGCCAATCATGCTTTTGCGTGAGACACCGACCAATAGCGGACGCCCCAACGCGTGCAGGGCATCCATATGCTTGAACAAGCTTAGATTGTGCTGCAGGGTTTTGGCGAAGCCGAAACCGGGATCAAGAATGATCCGCTCGGCAGGAATGCCCGCCGCCGCACATTGAGCCATTCGTTCCGCCAGAAACTCACCCACTTCCCGGGTAACGTCCTGATAATGCGGATTGTCCTGCATGTCACCCGGCTCACCGAGCATGTGCATCAGACAGACCGGCAATCCGGTCGCGGCTGCGGCATCCAAGGCGCCGTCGCGGCGCAGCGAACGCACATCATTGATCAACCCGGCACCCAGGCGCGCCGTTTCACGCATCACCGCAGGTGTCGAAGTATCAACCGAGATGACCACATCCAGCTCGCGATTGATGAGCTCCACGATCGGAGCTACGCGCTCCAACTCCTCCAGCGGTGAGACCGCGCGCGCGCCAGGCCGGGTCGATTCGCCACCGACGTCGATCAACGTCGCGCCCGCAACCACCATGGCTTCGGCGTGACGCAAGGCCACGTCGAGCTGGTTGTACCGGCCGCCGTCGGAAAAGGAATCGGGAGTGACATTGAGAATGCCCATGACATGCGTCCGGGCCAAATCAAGAACCCGGTTGCCGCAAGGCAACCGGGTCAGGGACTGTGCAGAAGTCATTTCAAACCTTAAACGTCAGCAGCCGGACCGCCGATCGGTGTTTCCGGACGCTCATCCTGAATCACTGGAGGCGGAGGCGTACCCGTGCCACCTGTCCAGTCACGCGGTTCGCGAGGCGTACGACCCGCCATGATGTCGTCGATCTGCTCGGCATCAATGGTTTCGTACTTCATCAGCGCATCGGCCATCGCATCCAGCTTGTCACGGTTGTCCGTGAGGATCTGCTTGGCGGTGCCGTAGCACTGATCGATGATGCTGCGCACCTCGGAGTCGATCAGTTTGGCCGTCTCACCGGAGAAGCTTGCAGCCTGACCACCGCCGCCGCGACCGAGGAACACTTCACCCTCTTCTTCGGCGTACATCAGCGGACCAAGTTTTTCCGACAGACCCCACTTGGTCACCATGTTCCGCGCTATCTGACTGGCACGCATGATGTCATTGGAAGCACCGGTGGTCACACCGTCGAAACCAAGGGTCATTTCTTCAGCGATACGGCCACCGTACAGCGAGCAGATCTGACTGATCAACGCACGCTTGGACAGACTGTAGCGATCCTCTTCCGGCAGGAACATGGTCACACCCAGCGCACGACCACGAGGAATGATCGAGACCTTGTAGACCGGATCATGCTCAGGTACGACGCGACCGACGATAGCGTGACCGGCCTCGTGATAAGCGGTGTTCTGCTTCTCTTTCTCGGACATGACCATGGATTTGCGCTCGGCGCCCATCATGATCTTGTCTTTTGCCAGCTCGAATTCTTTCATTTCGACGATGCGCTTGCCGCTGCGTGCAGCGAACAGCGACGCCTCGTTGACCAGGTTGGCCAGATCAGCACCGGAGAAGCCAGGAGTACCACGCGCGATAACGGCAGGAGCCACGTCATCACCCATTGGCACTTTGCGCATGTGGACCTTGAGGATCTGCTCGCGACCACGGATATCCGGCAAACCTACAACAACCTGGCGGTCGAAACGGCCCGGACGCAGAAGCGCAGGGTCGAGTACGTCAGGTCGGTTGGTGGCAGCGATCACGATGATGCCGTCATTCATTTCAAAGCCATCCATCTCTACCAGCAACTGGTTGAGAGTCTGTTCACGCTCGTCGTGACCGCCGCCCATGCCGGCACCACGGTGGCGACCGACGGCGTCGATTTCGTCGATGAAGATGATGCACGGCGCGTGCTTCTTGGCCTGCTCGAACATGTCGCGAACGCGGCTTGCACCAACACCCACGAACATTTCAACGAAGTCGGAACCGGAGATGGTGAAGAACGGCACTTTCGCTTCGCCGGCAATCGCCTTGGCCAGCAAGGTTTTACCGGTACCCGGAGGACCGACCATCAATACGCCGCGAGGAATACGACCACCCAGGCGCTGGAACTTGCCCGGATCACGCAGGAACTCAACCAGCTCACCGACCTCTTCCTTGGCTTCGTCGCAACCGGCAACGTCAGCCAAGGTGGTTTTCACCTGATCTTCGGAAAGCAGGCGTGCCTTGCTCTTGCCGAAGCTCATCGGTCCGCCCTTGCCGCCGGCACCGCCCTGCATCTGGCGCATGAAGAACATGAACACCGCGATGATCACCAGGATCGGGAAGCTGGCCACCAGGAGTTGAGTCCAGATGCTTTGCTGCTCAGGTTGCTTGCCTTCGACCACAACGTGGTTGTCGACCAGATCGCCGATCAGGCCATTGTCCTGGATCGCCGGACGAATGGTCTTGAAGCTGTCGCCATCATTGCGCTTGCCGGTAATTACATAGCCGTCAACGGCTACGCGCTCGACCTTGCCATCCTTGACCTGCTGGATGAAGTCGGAATAGTTGAGGGTCTGCGGCTCGTTAGGGCTGGAGAAGTTGTTCATCACCGTCACGAGGACTGCCGCGATGATCAACCACAGGATCAGATTCTTTGCCATATCGTTCAATTAACTACCCTCTGAAGCAAGCTCCGCTACTGGCGCGCGCTTCGCATGATATTCACCGGCCTAACTTACTACATTACCTACAACTCTGGCAGGCGCCGTCTGTAACCCTTTGTGAAACACTTTCTACACAATATTCGCTTATGCACGCGGGGCAAAATACGAAAAACCTATCACCCCGGCCAAAAAACTCGTTTTACTCGTTGCCGCCGCGGTAGCCCCAAGCCAGCATATATTGCTCGCGAGAGCTGCCACGGGACGAATCCGGCTTGATCATCTGGATCTTGTCGAATTTCTTGCGAGCATCCTTCAGGTAAACATCAAAACCTTCGCCCTGAAAAATCTTGATCACGAAATTACCGCCCGGCTTGAGTATCCGCTCCGCCAGATCAAGCGCCAGCTCACAAAGGAACATGGCTTTGGGCATGTCCACTTCAGGCGTACCACTCATATTGGGGGCCATATCGGAAATCACAAGGTCAACCTGCGAATTACCCACCGCTTCAAGGATCCGCGCGAGCACTTCGTCCTCGGTGAAGTCGCCCTGGATGAAAGTCACGTCCGGGATGCTGTCCATTTCCAGGATGTCCGAGGCGATCAGACGCCCCTGGCCTCCGATCAGCCGACTGGTGACCTGCGACCAGCCGCCGGGCGCCGCGCCCAGATCGACAACACTCATGCCGGAACGGATCAGCTTGTATTTCTCCTGGATCTCCAGAAGCTTGTAACTCGCACGCGAGCGGTAGCCATCCTTCTGCGCCTGCTTCACATAAGGATCGTTGACATGTCGTTTCAGCCAACCAAGGCTTGTCTTGGAACGCGCCATTGGGCACCTCGATGATAAGGGTCGTGATTAATTGGGCGGATCCACGAACCCTCGGGTAAAATGGCCGCCATTTTACAGAATCCAGACGAAAGGGTCAGATTATGCCGCTCACTCCAGAGCAGAAGAAACAGTACAAATCCATTGGCCACCACCTGAAGCCGGTTTTGACGGTGGCGGACAACGGTCTGACTGAAGGTGTATTAGCCGAACTCGAACGCGCACTGGCGGATCACGAGCTGATCAAGATCAAGCTCAATATCCTCGATCGCGAGTCGCGCCTGGCGCACATTGCAGAACTGTGCAAGGTCGGCAAAGCGGACCTGGTGCAGGTCATCGGCAAGATGGCACTGGTTTACCGCAAGAACTTCAGCGTCAACAAGCAGCTGTCGAACGTTCATCGCTTCAAGTGATGACAAGGGTCAAGGGTGTGCTTCGCGCACCCTGCCACTCCATCCCGGCAGCGGTTGCAACACCAGCACCAGCCCGGAGAAGCCCAACACCAGAAAACTGAATTCCTGCCAGCGCTGCGCTTGCGGCCAGCCGACACGCACGGCGACAAACATTGCACACGCATACAACGCCATCAGCAACACCTGCCCGCGAAAATCCCGCCATAGACTGGCAAGGCCATCGGCCTGTACCAGCACCAAAGCCTGAAAAATCACGCATGCGGCGGCGAAACCCACCACCGGCATTTCGAACGCATCGGCAATCTCATCGATCAGCAACGGGGCCAGGCCAATCTTGCCCAACACCGCTCGCAAACCGAGATGAATCAACCAGAAGCCGCCGACCCACAACATCTGGGTCAGCTGCCAAAGCATGGCGCCCGCACGTAGCGGGCGCCTGCCTTCAGATGTGACGGACTTCGACAATCTCGTACTCGATAACGCCACTCGGCGTTTTCACGGCGACCACATCACCCTCTTCCTTGCCGATCAAGGCACGGGCCAAAGGCGAGCCGACCGAAATCTTGCCGAGTTTGAAGTCAGCCTCATCCTCACCCACGATGTGGTAAGTGACGCTTTCATCCGTCTCGACGTTGGCGATTTCGACGGTGGTACCGAAGATCACTTTGCCGGTGTGCGGGATAGTCGTGACGTCGATGATGACCTGATTCTGGATCCGGCCTTCGATGTCACGAATCCGCGCCTCGACCATGCCTTGCTGTTCGCGGGCGGCATGGTACTCGGCGTTTTCCTTCAGGTCACCCAGCTCGCGAGCCGTACCGATGTCCTGGCTGAGCTTCGGACGAACGACCTTGGTCAGGTGAGCGTGTTCTTCTTCCAGGGCTTTCGCGCCCTGGACGGTCATTGGGTATTTGATCATGCCTTCAATCCTGCGTGTAGATCCTGCAAGCGGCGCACGGTCTTCTCGGGACCGAACTTCAGCGCTTCACAGATAGCTTCGCCCGCAGCAATGGTGGTGGTGCAGTAGATCTTGTGCTGCAGGGCATTACGACGAATGGAGTAGGAATCAGCGATCGACTGACGGCCTTCGGTGGTGTTGATGATCAGGGTGACTTCGTCATTCTTGATCATGTCGACCACGTGCGGACGACCCTCGGTCACCTTGTTCACACGGCGCACTTTCAGACCTGCGGCTTCGATCAGCTTGGCAGTGCCGGCAGTGGCGACCACTTCGAAGCCCAAGTTGATCAGATCACGGGCCACACCTGCAACCAGCGGCTTGTCATCGTCACGCACGCTGATGAACGCGGTACCGCCGGTCGGCAGCACTTCGCTCGCGCCCATCTGGGCCTTGGCGAACGCTTCACCGAAGGTGTCGCCGACGCCCATCACTTCACCGGTGGACTTCATCTCTGGGCCGAGAATTGGGTCAACGCCAGGGAATTTGGCGAACGGGAACACCGCCTCTTTCACGCTGTAGAAGTTCGGGATGATTTCCTTGGTGAAGCCGATTTCCTTCAGGGTCTTACCGGCCATGACGCGAGCAGCGATCATTGCCAGGGAAACACCGATGCACTTGGACACGAACGGCACGGTACGCGAAGCGCGCGGGTTGACTTCGATGACGTAGATGTCTTCGCCCTGCAGCGCCAGTTGCACGTTCATCAGGCCGACAACGCCCAGTTCCAGGGCCATTTTCTTGACCTGTTCGCGCATCTCGTCCTGGATGTGTGCCGGCAGCGAGTACGGCGGCAGCGAGCACGCGGAGTCACCGGAGTGAACGCCCGCCTGTTCGATATGTTGCATGATCGCGCCGATCACTACGTCCTTGCCATCGCAGACCGCATCCACGTCCATTTCGATGGCGCAGTTGAGGAAGTGGTCGAGCAGCACCGGGCTGTCGTTGGAGACTTGCACCGCATCACGCAGGTAGCGCTTGAGCTCGTCTTCCTTGTAAACGATTTCCATCGCGCGGCCGCCCAATACGTAGGACGGGCGCACCACCAGCGGATAACCGATTTTCGCGGCAGCGCGAACGGCTTCGTCTTCGCTGCGCACGGTGGCGTTTGGCGGCTGACGCAGGTTCAGGCGCTCAACCATTTGCTGGAAGCGCTCACGGTCTTCGGCACGATCGATGGCATCAGGGCTGGTACCGATGATCGGCACGCCAGCGGCTTCCAGGGCACGCGCCAGTTTCAGCGGCGTCTGGCCGCCGTACTGGACGATCACGCCTTTCGGCTTCTCGACGCGGCAGATTTCCAGCACGTCTTCCAGGGTTACTGGCTCGAAGTACAGACGGTCGGAGGTGTCGTAGTCGGTGGAAACGGTTTCCGGGTTGCAGTTGACCATGATGGTTTCGTAGCCATCTTCGCGCAGTGCGAGGGCGGCGTGTACGCAGCAGTAGTCGAACTCGATGCCCTGGCCGATACGGTTCGGACCGCCACCCAGAATCATGATCTTGTCGCGACCGGACGGCGCGGCTTCGCACTCTTCCTCGTACGTCGAGTAGAGGTAAGCAGTGTCGGTGGCGAACTCGGCAGCGCAGGTGTCAACGCGCTTGTAGACCGGGAACACTTCCAGTTTTTGACGGTGAGTACGCAGATTTTTCTCGGTCACACCCAGCAGTTTGGCCAGACGCTGATCGGAGAAACCTTTGCGCTTGAGCTTGAACATCAGGTCGCGGTCGATGGCGGACAGACCAAGGGTCTTGACCTTCTCTTCGTCCTTGATCAGATCTTCGATCTGCACCAGGAACCACGGGTCGATCATGTTCATGCCGAAGATGTCTTCGACGGTCATGCCGGCGCGGAATGCGTCCGCCACGTACCAGATACGCTCGGCGCCCGGCACGGTCAGCTCGCGCTTGAGGATGCTCATGCTTTCCGGATTGCTCAGGTCGAGCTTCTCGTCCAGACCGCAAACACCGACTTCCAGACCGCGCAGGGCTTTCTGCAGGGATTCCTGGAAGGTGCGACCGATGGCCATGACTTCACCCACCGACTTCATTTGAGTGGTCAGGCGTGCGTCAGCGTTGGCGAACTTCTCGAAAGCGAAACGTGGCAGCTTGGTCACGACGTAGTCGATCGACGGCTCGAAGGACGCCGGGGTCTTGCCGCCGGTGATGTCGTTCGACAGTTCGTCGAGGGTGTAGCCCACAGCCAGCTTGGCCGCGACCTTGGCGATCGGGAAACCGGTGGCTTTCGAAGCCAGTGCCGAGGAACGCGATACACGCGGGTTCATCTCGATCACGACCATGCGGCCGGTGTCCGGGCAGATACCGAACTGCACGTTGGAACCGCCGGTCTCGACGCCGATCTCGCGCAGTACCGCCAGCGAGGCGTTACGCAGGATCTGGTATTCCTTGTCGGTCAGGGTCTGTGCCGGAGCAACGGTGATCGAGTCACCGGTGTGCACGCCCATCGGGTCAAAGTTTTCGATCGAGCAGACGATGATGCAGTTGTCCTTTTTGTCGCGGACAACTTCCATTTCATATTCTTTCCAGCCGATCAGCGATTCGTCGATCAGCAGCTCTTTGGTCGGCGACAGGTCCAGACCGCGGGCGCAGATTTCTTCGAACTCTTCACGGTTGTAAGCGATACCGCCACCGGTGCCGCCCATGGTGAAGGACGGACGGATGATGCACGGGAAGCCGAGACGCTCGAGGACGGCGTTGGCTTCTTCCATGCTGTGGGCGATACCGGAACGCGGGCATTCCAGGCCGATCGACTTCATGGCCTTGTCGAAACGCGAACGGTCTTCAGCCTTGTCGATGGTGTCGGCGTTGGCGCCGATCATTTCCACGCCGAACTTTTCCAGGACACCTTCGCGCTCCAGGTCCAGGGCGCAGTTCAGTGCAGTCTGGCCGCCCATGGTTGGCAGCACCGCATCCGGACGCTCTTTTTCGATGATCTTGGCCACGGTCTGCCACTTGATCGGCTCGATGTACGTGGCGTCAGCCATGTCCGGGTCGGTCATGATGGTGGCCGGGTTGGAGTTCACCAGGATGACGCGGTAACCCTCTTCGCGCAGGGCTTTGCAGGCCTGGGCGCCGGAGTAGTCGAATTCGCAGGCCTGGCCGATAACGATCGGGCCAGCGCCGAGAATCAGGATGCTTTTAATGTCTGTACGTTTTGGCATGGGTTTGTCACTCAAATCCGCAGGTCAGTCGGCAAGCCGTCTTGATCGATTTCTGAAGTCCCGAGGGGGCCGCCGGTTCCAGGGCCGCCCTCGAGGGCTTCTCGCTACAGTCTCAAGGCGAGCGCTTAGCGTCGCTTGGCCATCTCGTTGATGAAGCGGTCAAACAGGGGCGCCACATCGTTCGGGCCCGGGCTCGCTTCAGGGTGGCCCTGGAAGCTGAACGCGCTCTTGTCAGTGCGCTCGATGCCTTGCAGGGTGCCGTCGAACAGCGATTTGTGGATCGCACGCACGTTGGCCGGCAGGGTCGCTTCGTCAACCGCGAAACCGTGGTTCTGACTGGTGATCATCACGACGCCAGTGTCCAGATCCTGTACCGGGTGGTTGGCACCGTGGTGGCCGTGGCCCATTTTCAGGGTCTTGGCGCCGGACGCCAGAGCCAGCAGCTGGTGACCGAGGCAGATGCCGAAGACCGGAATTTCGGTTTCCAGCACTTCCTTGATCGCCTTGATTGCGTAGTCGCAAGGTTCCGGGTCACCAGGGCCGTTGGACAGGAACACGCCGTCCGGCTTGAGCGCCAGCACGTCGGCCGCCGGGGTTTGCGCCGGCACCACGGTGACGCGGCAGCCGCGCTCGACCAGCATGCGCAGGATGTTCAGTTTGACGCCGTAGTCGTAGGCAACCACGTGGTACGGCAACTCGGACGCTTCGATGGTCGAGTGGCTGTCGGTCTTCAAGTCCCAGACAGTCGAGCGCCATTCGTACTTTTCCTTGGTGCTGACGACTTTCGCCAGATCCATGCCCTTCAGGCCCGGGAATCCCTGCGCGGCGGCAATTGCCGCTTCTTCGGAAATGTTGTCGCCCGCCATGATGCAGCCGTTCTGTGCGCCTTTTTCACGCAGGATGCGGGTCAGGCGACGGGTGTCGATACCGGCGATTGCCACAACATTGTTGGCTTTCAGGTAGTCGGACAGGGACATCGTGTTACGCCAGTTGCTCGCTACCAGCGGCAGGTCACGGATGACCAGGCCAGCGGACCATACGCGGTCGGACTCGGCATCTTCCGGCGTGGTGCCGGTGTTGCCGATGTGCGGGTAAGTCAGGGTAACGATCTGTTGGGCGTAGGAAGGATCGGTAAGGATTTCCTGATAGCCGGTCATTGCGGTGTTGAACACCACCTCACCAACGGTTTGACCGTCGGCTCCAATGGCTTCGCCGCGAAAAATGCTGCCATCAGCAAGGGCGAGTATGGCTGGCTTAGTCAAGAAGACCTCCCGTAAATAACGCATGAAAGGGCAATCGCAGGTTGTAAAAAAGCGGAGTGACGTATGGACACGTCACCCCGCTTCTTCACTGAATTATTCTGCGCGCTTTTAGTGGACACACTAAAGCTGTAGCTTACAGAAAAAGGCTTTTTTGGTCCACCGCTAAAGAGCCTAAAAGGCCGGAGAATGCGACAGGGCGTCGCGCGGTGCAGAAAAACCAGCGCAAACCGGGCGTTTGCGCTGGGTAAAACAGTCAATCAATGCAGGTCGAGCACATCCTGCATGTCATACAGACCCGGCTCGCGACCATCCAGCCACAACGCCGCACGCACCGCGCCCTTGGCAAAAGTCATGCGACTGGAAGCTTTATGCGTGATCTCCAGGCGCTCGCCTTCGCAGGCGAACAGCACGGTGTGATCACCAACCACATCACCGCCGCGAACGGTGGCGAAACCGATGGTTTCGCGCTCGCGCGCACCGGTGTGGCCTTCACGACCATAGACCGCGACTTTCTGCAGATCACGATCCAGCGCATCGGCAATCACCTCGCCCATGCGCAGCGCAGTACCCGAAGGCGCATCGATCTTGTGCCGGTGATGCGCTTCGATGATCTCGATGTCGGCATCATCGCCCAGCACCCGGGCGGTCATTTCGAGCAGCTTCAGCGACAGGTTGACCCCGACGCTGAAGTTGGCCGCGAACACGATCGGAATATCCTTGCCCGCCTCGGCCAGCAACTGCTTCTGCGCAGCGTCGAGCCCGGTGGTGCCGATAACCATGGCCTTGCCAGCCTTGCGACAGAACGCGAGGTTTTTCAGCATGACTTCCGGCAGGGTGAAATCGATCAGCACATCGAACTCTTCAGCCACCGACTCAAGATTGCCGGACAACGGCACACCGATGCGGCCCAGCGAAGCCAGCTCACCGGCGTCAACCCCGATCAGCGTACTGCCGGGACGAACGATCGCCGCGGTCAGGCCGGTCAGCGGCGCGCGCTGCTGCACGGCCTCGACCAGAATCTTGCCCATGCGCCCGGCGGCGCCCATCACAGCTATACGTCGCATGCCGACTCCTTACAGATCGCCGAAGAAGCGCTTCACACCATCGAACCAACCGGTGGTTTTTGGCGAGTGGCTGTTGTCATCCGCCAGCGAGCTGCGGAACTCTTCGAGCAATTCGCGCTGACGACGATTCAGATTGACCGGGGTCTCGACCGCTACACGGCACATCAAGTCGCCCGCCCCACCGCCCCGCACTGGCGCCACGCCTTTGCCACGCACGCGGAACTGCTTGCCGGTCTGTGTACCTTCAGGGATTTTCAGTTTGACGCGACCGTCGAGGGTCGGGATTTCCAGCTCGCCGCCGAGCGCCGCATCAACAAAGCTGATCGGCACTTCGCAGAACAGATGTTTGCCATCGCGCTGGAAAATGTCGTGCTCGCGCACGTTGATCACCACGTACAGGTCGCCGGTCGGGCCGCCCTGGGTGCCCGCCTCGCCCTCGCCAGACAGACGAATGCGGTCGCCGGTATCAACGCCAGCCGGCACTTTGACCGACAGTGTTTTGTACTCTTCGACGCGACCGTCGCCGTGGCAGGAATCGCACGGATCGGAAATGATCTTGCCCTGGCCATGGCAACGCGGGCAGGTCTGCTGCACCGAGAAGAAGCCCTGCTGCATGCGCACCTGACCAATGCCGCCGCAGGTCGGGCAGGTCGATGGCGACGAGCCTTTCTTCGCGCCGGAACCATCGCATGGCTTGCAATTGACCAGTGTCGGAACGCGAATATTCACGGTGGTACCGCGTACCGCTTCTTCCAGATTCAGCTCCAGGGTGTAGCGCAGATCGCTGCCACGCTGGGCGCCGCCACGGGAACCGCCGCGACCACCACCGAAGAAGTCACTGAAGACATCGCCAAAGATGTCCGAGAAATTCTGCCCGCCGAAACCGGCGCCACCGCCACCCATGCTTGGGTCGACGCCAGCATGACCGTACTGGTCGTACGCCGCGCGCTTGCTCGAATCGGACAATACTTCGTAGGCCTCGTTGGCCTCTTTGAACAGTTCTTCCGACGCTTTGTCATCGGGATTACGGTCCGGGTGATGCTTCATCGCCAGACGACGATAGGCCTTCTTCAGGTCTGCATCGCTTGAACCACGCTCTACACCCAATACTTCGTAATAGTCACGCTTTGCCATAAGTCTTTTGCACTCTTGAGGACGTTCGGCAAACCCCTCCTGAGGATGGCCAAACTCGTTGAGCCCCAATACAGGCCCGGACCCAACTCACGTCAATTCAACGATCCTGGTCTTTGTTTCATTTGGTACTTGCGGCGCGAAAAGCAGGAGCATTCCCGGCCATACCAGCAGCAGGCGAACCTTGTCGCATGCTGTAAAAATTCGTGTATTCCAGATACGCCAACGCGGGAGCAAGCTCCCGCGCGGCGACATCCTACCAGTCACCGCCGCAAGGCAGTCAACCGGCCGACCAACAACTTACTTGTGGTCTTTGACTTCTTCGAACTCGGCATCGACAACATCGTCAGCCTTTTCAGCTTTCTCGTCGTGCGGTGCCGCGCCTTCAGCAGGCTGAGCCTGTTCGGCGTACATCTTCTGAGCAACCGGAGCCGAGACTTTCGACAGCTCTTCGATCTTCGCTTCGATGGCAGCCTTGTCGTCGCCTTTCACAGCGGCTTCCAGTGCAACCACGGCAGCTTCGATCGCGGTCTTCTCTTCAGCGCTGACCTTGTCGCCCGCTTCGGTGACCATTTTGCGAGTCGAGTGAACCAGTGCGTCACCCTTGTTACGGGATTCAGCCAGCTCAGCGAACTTGCGGTCTTCCTCGGCGTTCAACTCGGCATCGCGAACCATCTTCTGAATTTCTTCATCCGACAGACCGGAGTTGGCCTTGATGGTGATCTTCTGCTCTTTACCGGTCGCCTTGTCTTTCGCACCAACGTGCAGGATGCCGTTAGCGTCGATGTCGAAGGTCACTTCGATCTGCGGCACGCCACGTGGAGCTGGTGGAATGTCGGCCAGGTCGAACTTGCCCAGCGATTTGTTCTGTGCAGCTTGCTTACGCTCACCTTGCAGGACGTGAATGGTCACGGCGCCCTGGTTGTCGTCGGCAGTCGAGAACACTTGCGATTTCTTGGTAGGAATCGTGGTGTTTTTCTCGATCAGCGCGGTCATCACGCCACCCATGGTTTCGATACCCAGGGTCAGCGGGCTGACGTCGAGCAGCAGAACATCTTTCACGTCACCAGCCAGAACGGCGCCCTGAATCGCAGCACCCATAGCAACCGCTTCGTCCGGGTTCACGTCTTTACGTGCTTCTTTACCGAAGAAATCAGTAACCAGCTTCTGTACCAGCGGCATACGAGTCTGACCGCCGACCAGAATCACGTCGTTGATCGCGCCAACGTCGATACCGGCGTCTTTCATGGCGATACGGCAAGGTTCGATGGTGCGCTGAACCAGGTCTTCAACCAGTGCTTCGAGCTTGGCACGCGAAATCTTCACGTTCAGGTGCTTAGGACCGGTAGCGTCTGCAGTGATGTACGGCAGGTTGACGTCGGTCGACTGAGCGGACGACAGCTCGATCTTGGCTTTCTCAGCGGCTTCTTTCAGGCGCTGCATGGCCAGCGGGTCACCTTTGAGGTTCATGCCGCTTTCTTTCTTGAATTCGTCAACGAGGTAGTCGATCAGACGAATGTCGAAGTCTTCACCGCCGAGGAAGGTGTCACCGTTGGTGGCCAACACTTCGAACTGGTGCTCGCCGTCAACTTCAGCGATCTCGATCACGGAAACGTCGAAAGTACCGCCACCCAGGTCATAAACGATCACGGTGTGATCGCCCTTGGCCTTGTCCATACCGTAAGCCAGAGCCGCTGCGGTTGGTTCGTTGATGATACGTTTAACGTCCAGACCGGCGATGCGGCCGGCGTCTTTGGTCGCCTGACGCTGGCTGTCGTTGAAGTAGGCCGGAACGGTGATCACCGCTTCGGTCACAGGCTCGCCGAGGTAGTCTTCGGCGGTCTTCTTCATCTTCTTCAGGATTTCAGCCGAGATTTGTGGCGGCGCCATTTTCTGGCCGTTCACTTCAACCCAAGCGTCGCCGTTGTCAGCCTTGGCGATTTTGTACGGGACCATCTTGATGTCTTTCTGTACGACTTCTTCGTCGAACTTGCGACCGATCAGACGCTTCACCGCGTACAGGGTGTTGTGCGGGTTGGTCACTGCCTGACGCTTGGCCGACTGACCAACGAGGATTTCACCATCGTTGGCGTAAGCGATGATCGACGGCGTGGTACGCGCGCCTTCGGCGTTTTCGATAACTTTGGCTACGCCGTTTTCCAGCACGGAGACGCAGGAGTTGGTAGTCCCCAGGTCGATACCGATAATTTTGCCCATGTTCACTCTCCCGAAACTTTGGATTTTGTTGCCGCAGCAGTGGTGGCTAACTGCGGTAATACTTAAACGCTTGACTTCTAAATGGGGGCCTTGCGGTTAATTTCAAGCCTTCTCGTCAATCGAAGGCGAAATTGGCGCCGGCGCCTTGCTGACCACGACCATGGCCGGACGCAACAGGCGACCGTTGAGCTGGTAGCCCTTCTGGAACACCTTCAGAACACTGTTCGGTTCGACGTCGGCGCTTTCCTGCATGGCCATCGCCTGATGGTGAACGGCGTTGAACGGTTCGCCATGCGGATCGATCGCTTCAAGCTGATAACGCTTGAGGGTGTCGTGGAACATTTTCAGGGTCAGCTCGATGCCTTCGCGCATCGGGCGGATGCTTTCGTCGTCCGGGCTCGACAGCTCGAGGCCGCGCTCCAGGCTGTCGACGATCGGCAGCAGGTCACCGGCGAATTTTTCCAGCGCAAACTTGTGCGCCTTCTCGACATCCTGCTCGGCACGGCGGCGGACGTTCTGCAGATCGGCAGCTACGCGCAGCGACTGATCCTGCGCGGCGGCCAACTGCTCTTCGAGCACTTGTACACGGGTCGCCAGGTCGTCACCCGAAGTCTCGGGCGCCTGATTGGCTTCTGGATTTTGCGTATCTACTGTCTGTTCGTCAGCCATAGAATTCTCCTTTCAATTACGTCCGCGAGCTGTACTCGCGCTTCTGCCCCGATATATGGGGCCGCAAAATCAGGCTTCAAGGGCCTGCAATGATTAACCCTACAAAAAAGTGCTGCATTGTCATTCCCGCTCGGACTAAGCATTTGATCGGATCAAGCAAATCGAGCTAAGCGAGGGCATTGTCAGGCCGAAACAAAACACTGTATAAATAACCAGACCTAAAGCCTGGGAGCGGCCTTTATGCTGGTGCACCTGTCCGTACACAACTACGCCATCGTTGAACATCTCGATCTCGAACTCGATCGCGGGATGAGCGTGATCACAGGGGAAACCGGCGCCGGCAAGTCGATCATGCTCGACGCCCTGGGCCTGACCCTCGGCGATCGCGCCGACAGCGGCGTGGTCCGCCCGGGCGCCGACAAGGCCGACATTCTGGCCACCTTCGACCTGGTCGACATCCCTGAAGCCCATGCCTGGCTGGCCGAGCGCGATCTTGAAAGCGATGGTCCGTGCATCCTGCGCCGGGTCATCACCGCCGAAGGCCGTTCACGCGGCTATATCAATGGCACGCCCTGCCCGCTCGGCGATCTCAAGGCCCTCGGCGAACTGCTGATCGATATCCACAGCCAGCACGAACATCAATCGCTGCTGAAAACCGATACCCATCGCCGCCTGCTCGACGAATACGCCGGCGCTACCGACCTGGCCCGTCAGGTCCAACTCGCCGCGCAGCGCTGGCGTCAAACCCGCCAGGAGCTGGAGCGCCTCTCCAATTCTGGCGACGAACAACGCGCGCGTCATCAATTGCTCAGCTACCAGCTCGAAGAACTGGAAAACCTCGGCCTCGGCGAAAACGAGCTGGAACAGCTGGAGCAGGAACACAAAAACCTGACCAACGCCGAAACCCTGCTCGGCATTTGCCGACAGGTGGTCGAGCAGTGCAGCGAAAGCGATTCCGGCAACGTACTGAACGCACTGACCGCCAGCCTCAATCGCCTGTCGAGCGTGAACAACTCGGTTGGCGCACTGGGCGAAGCCAGCAGCCTGCTGACCAGCGCGCAGATCCAGGTCGAAGAAGCCGTGGGCGAACTCAATCGCTTCCTCGACAACTTCGATGCCGACCCGGCGCGCCTGCAATATCTGGAGGAACGCCTCGACGCGATTTACACCCTGGCCCGCAAACACCGGATCCAGCCAACCGAAGTCGCCGAGATGCAGCAAAAGCTGCTGGATGAAATCGAAACCCTCAACGCCAATGACGAATCCATCGAGCGCCTGGGTGAAGAACTGGCGTCTTATGCGCGCCATTATCAAGAGAAGGCCCGCGAGCTGAGCGACTTGCGGCATCAGGCCGCCGGCAGCCTTGCCAGCGCCGTGGAACAGGAAATCCAGCGCCTGGGCATGCCGGGCGGGCGCTTCACCATCGAATTGCGCGCGAACAGCAGCGACGAGTTATTGCCCAACGGCCTGGAACAGGTCGAATTGCTGGTCAGTGCCAACCCCGGTCAGCCACTGAAGGCATTGGCCAAAGTGGCCTCCGGTGGCGAGCTGTCGCGGATCAGCCTGGCGATTCAGGTGATCACCGCGCAGACCTCACGGGTGCCGACGTTGGTATTCGACGAAGTAGACGTGGGCATCGGCGGGCCGACTGCCGAAATCGTCGGCCAGTTGTTGCGGCGACTTGGCGATCGCGGGCAGGTGCTGACCGTGACGCACTTGCCGCAAGTGGCGGCGCAGGGTCATCAGCATTTGTTCGTGCACAAGGTGCGTGGTGAACAGGCGACTCACACCGCCGTGTCCAAGCTGAGCAAGAACGACCGTATAGAGGAAGTAGCGCGGATGCTGGGCGGCATCGACCTGACCAAAGAGTCTTTGGCCCACGCGAAAAAAATGGTGGTCACCGCAAAAGTTTAAGAGCAGCAGAAAGCACGAAGGCGACCCTTGGGTCGCCTTCGTTCGTTTCGCGAACCTGAAATTCGCGCGACATGCTTACTTTTTCTTGCGTACGTACAGCACCAGATTGTGATCTACCAGATCAACACCGTGCTCCTCGGCAATTGCCTTCTGGAGCTTTTCGATTTCCGGACTGACGAATTCGACGACTTCACCGGTTTCCACGTTGACCATGTGGTCGTGGTGGCCACCGTCGGCCAGTTCGAATACCGCGTGGCCACCGTCGAAGTTGTGACGGACCACGAGGCCAGCGGCTTCGAACTGGGTCAGAACACGGTAAACCGTGGCCAGACCGACGTCCTCGCCCGCTTCCATCAACGCCTTGTAGACGTCTTCGGCACTCATGTGACGCTGCTCGGTAGAGTCGAGCATTTGCAGGATCTTGACCCGTGGCAGGGTCACTTTGAGGCCGGCTTTGCGTAGTTCGCTATTTTCAACCATGGTCAGCTTTCTCGCGATGCTGCTTCGCAGCTTCTCTTAATGCGGGTATGATCGGCGTTTACGTTGTCCCAGCCAAGATAGTGGAAGTCGCCCACCGATGCAAAACACCAAGCTCTTGCTAACCAGTTTCACCTTTGTGGGACTGCTCGCACTCGCCGGTTGTTCATTCCCCGGGGTTTACAAAATCGACATCCAGCAGGGCAATGTCGTCACGCAGGACATGATAGACCAGTTACGCCCGGGAATGACCCGTCGGCAAGTACGGTTTATCATGGGTAACCCTCTGCTGACCGACACGTTCCATGCCGATCGCTGGGATTATCTGTACAGCCTGCAACCTGGTGGCGGTGAACGCCAGCAGGAGCGCGTGAGTGTTAACTTCAACTCCAACGACCAGCTTGTCAGCCTGTCCGGTGACTTCATGCCGGGTGTAAGCCGTGACGAAGCCATTCTGGGCAAGGACAGTGGCACCAGCGTGACCGCCCCTGCTGAAAACGCCGAGAAGCCGAAGCCGGAAGAACCAGCCAAACCAGGCTCCTTGCTGGATTCGATCCAGAAGGACGTGGACGGTGTTGAAACCGTTCCGGTTCCGACGCCTGAGCCGCTGGACACCTCGCCGCAGTAATGTGCGAGGCAATAAAAAACCCGGAATTTCCGGGTTTTTTATTGCCTGCGACTTGCTCAGCCTACTGATTTCGCGCCTTAGCTTCGGCAGCCTTGGCCGCCCGCAAGCGCCGAACCTCTTTCGGATCCGCCAGTAACGGCCGGTAAATCTCGATGCGATCCCCCGCCTGAATCAAGCGAACCTGCGGATCAGCCACCACTTTGCCGAAAATCCCCAGCGGACAATCACTCAGATCCAGCTCAGGAAATTCATCGCTGATACCTGACTTGAGCAGCGCCTCGCGCACTGTCGTCCCTTGAGGGACGCGCAAAGTGCGCAGAACCTGGCGATCCACGGCGGCATACACCACCTCAATCTCGATCACCGGCTCAACCATTCATCTGCTTGGCACGCTGGCAGAACGCATCCACCAACGTATTCGCCGCCTGATTGAACAGCGGGCCGAGTGTCGCACGCACCAGTGGGCCGGCGTAGTCGAACGACAGGTCAAGACTGATCTTGCAGGCCTTTTCGTTCAACGCCTTGAACACCCAGACACCATGCAACTGATTGAACGGACCTTCCTCCAGGTTCATCTCGATCGATTGCCCCGGCACCAGCGTATTGCGCGTGACGAAGTGCTGACTCAGACCGCCCTTGGCCACGCCAACGCTGGCACGCATGTGCTCGGGCGAACTCTCCAGCACCTCGGCGGACGAGCACCATGGCAAGAATTCCGGGTAACGCGCGACGTCGTTGACCAGGTCGTAGAGGAATTGCGCCGGGTATGGCAGCAACGCCGAACGTTGAATATGTGTCGTCATGTAAGCGTTACTTCCAGAGCTGAGCGGCAAACACTACCAGAATGCCGATGGGCGCCACGTAGCGCATCAAGAACAGGGACAGGGCAAACAGCGCCGGGTTACGAATCGACAACTCGTCACGCACCGCCTCACGCCCCATTACCCAACCGGCAAACAGCACGAAGCACAGGCCACCGAGCGGCAACATGATCCGCGAGGTGAAGAAATCGATCACTCCGAAGAAGTCCAGACCGCCCGCCGCACCCCATTGGTAGAGGTGGAACAGGCCGCCATCGTTCACGAAAAATTTGGCTTCCTTCCAGATATTGAACGAGAAAACCGTACCCAGACCAACGAACCAGCATATGAAGGCAAGCCAGAAAGTCACCCAGCCACGGCTGATTTTCGTGCGTTCAACCAGATAAGCAACCATCGGCTCGAGCAGGGAAATCGCCGAGCTCCAGGCGGCAATCGCCACCAGCACAAAGAACACCACGCCCATCAACTGGCCAAAAACCACGTTACCGAAGGCAAATGGCAGACTGACGAACATCAGGCCCGGGCCTTCGCTAGGGTTCAAACCACCGGCGAACACAATCGGAAACAATGCCAGACCGGCTACCAGCGACACGAAGGTGTCGAGCAGTGCCACACCGACCACCGTGCCGGACAACGAGGCTTCCTTGGTCATGTAAGCGCCGTAGATCATGATCGAGCCGACGCCCACGCTCAGGGAAAAGAACGCATGGCCCATGGCGGGCAGCAAGCCGTCGAGGACTTTTTCCGGGTGGAAATCGAACATGAAATGCACGCCTTCCATGAAATGCCCGGTGGTCATGCTGTAACCCAGCAACACCAGCACCATCACGAACAGCAGCGGCATCATGATCCGCAGACTGCGCTCAAGCCCGGCGACCACGCCCTTGGCGATCACCACAGCCGACAACAGCATGAAAACCGTGTGCCAAAGTGTCAGGCGCCAAGGATCGGAGATGACATTGCCGAAATAAGCGCCGACCTGCTCCGCCGTAGCGCCCTGAAAGTCGCCGCGCCCCATGTCGATGATGTAATCCAGCGACCAGCCGCCGACCACACTATAGAAAGACAGGATCAGCAGCGCCGTGATCATCCCGGCAAATGCGCCCCACGACCACTTGCCCGAGTGCCCGGCTTCCAGCGCCAGCACCTTCAGGGCGTTCGCCGGACTCTGCCGTGCGCGGCGGCCGATCAGGGTTTCGGCCAGCATGACCGGGATTCCGATCAGGGCGATACAGGCCAGAAACATCAGCACGAAGGCACCGCCACCGTAGACCCCGACCATATAGGGGAATTTCCAGATGCTGCCCAGTCCCACGGCCGAACCGGTCGCGGCGAATATGAAAACCCAGCGGCTAGCCCAACTGCCGTGGACAGAAACCTTGTCTGTCGACATTGAATATCACGCCCAAGCGTTAGAAAAAGAGGCCGCATTGTCCGGGATTCACTCAACGTGCTCAAGCACGCAGCATCACCGTAGCCGAGGACCGTTTATCTCCATATAATGCCGCCCCTATGGCTAAACAGAAGAAACACCCAACAGGGACCATCGCGCAGAACAAAAAGGCGCGACACGATTACTTCATCGAACATCGGTTCGAGGCTGGTCTGGTCCTGGCCGGCTGGGAAGTAAAAAGTCTGCGGGCAAGCAAGCTGCAACTGGTCGACAGTTACGTGCTGCTCAAGGACGGCGAAGCCTGGCTCCTCGGCAGTCACATCACACCGTTGATGACCGCCAGCACCCACGTCATCGCCGACCCGACCCGCACCCGCAAACTGCTGCTCAACAAGCGCGAGCTGGAAAAACTCGCCGCTGCCGTGCAACAGAAAGGCTACGCCTGCGTGTGCCTGTCCTTCTACTGGAGCAAGCACATGGTCAAGTGCGAGATCGCTCTGGGCAAGGGCAAGAAGGAATACGACAAGCGTGACACCGAGCGCGAACGCGACGCCGGTCGTGAGTTGCAGCGCGCCGTGCGCAACAAGGGCAAGGAAGAGTAATTTCTTCTGCCTGACCCTGTGGCGAGGGAGCTTGCTCCCGCCGGGGCGCGAAGCGGCCCTCGCTTTACAGGTAGTGGCGAGAGCCAAGGCGCCTGCTGCGCATGCGAGCGGGAGCAAGCTCCCTCGCCACAATTAAACTGCCGTCACATTCCTTTACGCCGCTCCGCCCGAGCCATGCGCTGAACCTCCTGCCGCACCTCCTCCAGCACTTCCTGCACATACAGAATGTGCCGACTGGAAACCTCGCGCGCCTGCTCCGCCCGACCTTCGATAATCGCCAGATACAATTCCCGGTGCTGAGAGATCAGCATGTCGCGGGTTTCCGTGCGCTGCTTGTACATGCCGCCAATGTTGGTCACCACGTTGCGCTTGAGCAGATCGAACAGACCGCGAATGGTGTGCAGCAGCACCGCGTTGTGGCTGGCTTCGGCGATTGCCAGATGAAACTTCGCATCCGCCGCGCCCTCTTCCGCCCGGCTCACTTCGTCATGCCGCGTATAGCAATCCTGTAGCTCGTTGAACGCCACAGTGAGCCGCTCGCGATCCACATCGGTGGCGCGCAATGCTGCGTAATAGGCACACGATGCCTCCAAAGTGTGCCGAAACTCCAGCAAATCACGCTGGGCTTCGGGGTTGCTTTCCAGCAGCACTAGCAGCGGATCGCTGAAGGTCGAGCCGAGCGTATCCACCACATAGTTGCCGCCGCCCTGGCGACTGACCAGCAAGCCTTTGGCCGCCAGTTTCTGAATCGCTTCGCGCAACGACGGACGCGATACGCCGAACTGCTCGGCCAAGGCGCGCTCGGCCGGAAGCCGCTCGCCCGACTTCAGCGTGCCCTCGAGGATCATCCCCTCGAGTCGCTCGACAATATCGTCAGACAAACGGCGCTGACGAATCTGATCAAACCCCATAACTCATTTCTCCACGATCCCGACCGCGCGCCGGGCTCTCTATTCTGGCCTATCGGCGCCCCGCCGACACCTGTCAGCACACATTCGCCCGACCGGATCAGATGCGCTCTGCACCGCTTGCTCGACAAAAGTTTCAGGGCGACAAATTGACACACCGTCATCAAGGCTTTTACCCTAGCCAACAGCGATTGTAAATTGGTATTACCAATTATCCAAGAACGCTGACAGTGCCTGACCAACAACAATTAGGGGCCACCCCATATGCAAACCTGGCAACAGCTCTATACCCCGCTCGGCAGTCTCGGCGTCTCCGCACTTGCGGCCGTCATCCCCATCGTTTTCTTCTTCCTCGCGCTGGCGGTGTTCCGCCTCAAGGGGCATGTGGCCGGCAGCATCACGCTCGCGCTGTCGATTGCCGTGGCGATTTTCGCCTTCCACATGCCGGTGGACATGGCCTTCGCCGCCGCCGGATACGGTTTTGCCTATGGTCTGTGGCCGATTGCCTGGATCATTGTCGCGGCGGTGTTCCTCTACAAACTGACGGTCAAGAGCGGTCAGTTCGAGGTCATCCGCAGCTCAGTACTGTCGATCACTGACGACCAGCGCCTGCAGGTGTTGCTGATCGGTTTCTGCTTCGGCGCGTTTCTGGAAGGTGCCGCAGGTTTCGGCGCGCCCGTGGCGATCACCGCTGCGCTGCTGGTCGGTCTCGGCTTCAACCCGCTGTACGCCGCTGGCCTGTGCCTGATTGCCAATACCGCGCCAGTAGCGTTTGGCGCACTGGGCATTCCAATCATTGTTGCCGGGCAAGTGACGGGCATCGACGCGTTCAAGATCGGCGCCATGACCGGTCGCCAACTGCCGCTGCTGTCGCTGTTCGTGCCGTTCTGGCTGGTGTTCATGATGCACGGCCTGCGCGGTGTGCGTGAAACCTGGCCGGCAGCGCTGGTTGCAGGCCTGAGCTTCGCCGTGACCCAGTACTTCACTTCGAACTTCATCGGCCCGGAGCTGCCGGACATCACCTCGGCCCTGGCCAGCCTGATTTCCCTGACCCTGTTCCTCAAAGTCTGGCAGCCAAAACGCGCCGCCGGCCAACACATCGCCGGCGCCGTTTCGGCCTCGGTGGTAACCGCCAGCGCAGGAGGTTTCGGCCAGAAGCGCAGCACCGTGGCATCGCCTTACAGCCTCTGGGAAATTTTCATCGCCTGGTCTCCATTCCTGATCCTCACCGTGCTGGTCACCATCTGGACCCTCAAGCCGTTCAAAGCGATGTTCGCCGCCGGCGGCTCGATGTACGCCTGGGTGTTCAACTTTGCCATCCCGCACCTTGATCAACTGGTGATCAAGACTGCTCCGATCGTCGCCACCCCGACTGCGATTCCGGCAGTGTTCAAACTCGACCCTATTTCGGCGACAGGCACGGCGATTTTCTTCTCGGCGCTGATCTCGATGCTGGTGCTGAAGATCAACTTCAAAACTGGTCTGACCACTTTGAAAGAGACCTTCTACGAACTGCGCTGGCCGATTCTGTCGATCGGCATGGTGTTGGCGTTTGCCTTCGTCACCAACTACTCGGGCATGTCTTCGACCATGGCCCTGGTCTTGGCCGCGACCGGCGCAGCCTTCCCGTTCTTCTCGCCGTTCCTCGGCTGGCTGGGCGTGTTCCTCACTGGCTCGGATACCTCGTCCAACGCGCTGTTCAGTTCGCTGCAGGCGACTACCGCACACCAGATCGGCGTCAACGACACCTTGCTGGTGGCAGCCAACACCAGCGGCGGCGTGACCGGCAAAATGATTTCGCCACAATCGATTGCCGTGGCCTGCGCTGCGACCGGGTTGGTGGGCAAGGAATCGGATCTGTTCCGCTTCACCCTCAAGCACAGCCTATTCTTTGCCACGATTGTCGGCCTGATCACTCTGGCCCAGGCCTACTGGTTCACCGGCATGCTGGTGCACTAAACCAAGAAGAAGACTACAAGCGACATTGAAATAACCGACGCCGGTTCGTGATTCCGGCGTCAGCAATTCACACCCCGGTCTGTAAGGCTGCTGAAAGCAAGGCTCTTTATATTCAGCAGCCGCAACAGACGGATAACCGGGCCCACCCGGAGACACGCCTGATGAGCGAGCTTTTTTACAACGCTGTGCCCAACGCCACCCGCGTCGCACCGCCACTGCCCGAACCTCGGCAGTACCCCAGCGAGAAACCGTCGCGGGTCTACCTGTTCGGTACCTGCGTGGTCGATCTGTTCTACCCCGAAGCCGGAATGGACGCGATCCACTTGCTGGAGCGCGAAGGGATAACGGTCGAGTACCCGCAAGGGCAGAGCTGCTGCGGGCAACCGGCCTACACCTCGGGTTACACCGAGCAGGCGCGGACGGTCGCGCGCTCGCAACTGGCGTTGTTTGCCGGGGATTATCCAGTGGTGGTGCCGTCGGGTTCCTGCGCGGGCATGCTGCGCGAGCATTACGCCGACTTGTTCAAGGACGAGCCGGCGACGTTGAAACAGGTGCAGGCCCTCGCGGCCCGCACCTATGAACTGGCCGAGTTTCTGCTGTTTGTCTGCAAGATGCAGCTCAAGGACAGCGGCGAACCGGTCAAAGTGGCGCTGCACACTTCGTGTTCGGCACGCCGCGAAATGAATACCCACCTGCACGGCCGCGAGCTGTTGGCGCAGTTGAGCAACGTGGAGCGGGTCAACCACGATCACGAAAGCGAATGCTGTGGCTTCGGTGGGACATTCAGCGTCCGTATGCCAGACATTTCCGGCGCGATGGTGGCTGACAAGACCCGGGCGTTGAAGGATTCCGGCGCGCACAAGGTGTTGAGCGCCGACTGTGGTTGTTTGATGAACATCAACGGCGCATTGGAGAAACAAAAAGAAGCGCTGCGCGGGCAACATCTCGCCAGTTTTCTGTGGCAACGAACCGGAGGTGCGCAATGAGCACCTCGACGATTATTCCTACGGTTGCCGTAGAAGAAGATTTCCGCACCCGGGCACATAACGCCCTGGGCGATGCGCAGTTACGGAACAACTTCCGCACTGCCATGGATTCACTGATGACCAAGCGGGCAGCGGCTTTCAGCGATGCCCACGAAAGAGAACACTTGCGCGCCCTGGGCAACTCGATCAGGGCGCGTGCGCTCTCCAAGTTGCCCGACCTGCTCGAGCAACTGGAAAAAAACCTGACCCGCAACGGTGTGACAGTGCACTGGGCGGAAACGGTGGACGAGGCCAATGGCATCGTCCTTTCGATCATCCGCGCTCACGAGGCGCGGCAAGTGATCAAGGGCAAATCGATGGTCAGCGAAGAGATGGAGATGAACCATTTCCTCGAGGCTCAGGGTGTTGAATGCCTGGAGTCCGACATGGGGGAATACATCGTCCAGCTCGACCACGAGAAGCCTTCACACATAATCATGCCGGCGATCCACAAGAATGCCGGTCAGGTCGCGTCCTTGTTCCACGACAAACTTGGCGTGGAGTACACCAAGGACGTTGACCAACTCATTCAGATCGGTCGCAGAGTCCTGCGGCAGAAATTCTTCGAAGCGGACATCGGCGTTTCCGGCGTCAACTTCGCCGTCGCCGAAACCGGCACCTTGCTGCTGGTGGAAAACGAAGGCAACGGGCGCATGACCACCACCGTACCGCCGGTGCACATCGCCGTCACCGGTATCGAAAAGGTTGTGGAAAACCTGCGCGACGTGGTGCCGCTGTTGTCGCTGCTGACCCGCTCGGCGCTGGGTATTCCGATCACCACTTACGTCAACATGATCTCCGGCCCGCGCAAGGAACACGAACTCGACGGCCCACAGGAAGTACACCTGGTCCTGCTCGACAACGGTCGCAGCCAGGCCTTTGCCGACAGCGAACTGCGCCAGACCCTGAACTGCATCCGCTGTGGCGCCTGCATGAACCATTGCCCGGTCTACACCCGCGTCGGTGGTCACACCTATGGCGAGGTGTATCCGGGACCGATCGGCAAAATCATCACGCCGCACATGGTCGGTCTGGCGAAAGTCCCGGATCACCCGAGCGCTTCGTCGCTGTGCGGCGCCTGCGGTGAAGTATGCCCGGTGAAAATTCCGATCCCTGCCCTGCTGCGACGACTGCGCGAAGAAAACGTCAAAGCCCCGGACGCTCCACACCAAGTGATGCGCGGCCAGGGCAGCAAGTATTCGCGCAAAGAACGTTTTATCTGGAACGCCTGGGCGAAACTCAACAGCTCGCCGACGCTGTATCGGTTGTTCGGTTTCTTCGCCACGCGCCTGCGTGCTTTAACGCCGAGCAACGTCGGCCCGTGGACGCAAAACCACAGCGCACCAAAACCCGCCGCCCGCTCACTGCACGACATGGCCCGCGAGCATCTGGGCAAACAGGGAGACCGCTGATGAGCGCCAAGCAAAATATCCTCGCCAAGCTACGGAAAAGTCTGACTGGTGCCACACCGATTGCCGACGACTTCGATGTCGATCTGGTGACGCAGCCTTACACCTACAGCGCCGAGCAACGCATCCCGCAGCTGCGCAAACTGATGGAAGCCGTGCACACCGAGATCCATCTGACGACCGGCGCAGACTGGCCGGCGCTGCTCGCCCAATTGCTGCGCGATCGCCAACTGCCAAGTCTGTTGATCGCACCGACGACGCCTCATGGGCAGCGCATCTCACAACACTGGGCGAACAATCCTGATCTGCCGGCACTGAAGTCCTACGACCGGCCGATGGAAGAATGGAAAGCCGAGCTGTTCAACGACACCCCGGCCAGCGTTACCGGCACCCTTGGCGCCATCGCCGCGACCGGCAGCCTGATCCTCTGGCCAACTCGCGAAGAACCAAGGCTGATGAGTCTGGTGCCGCCGGTACATTTCGCGCTGCTCAAGGCCAGCGAAATCCGCGACAACTTCTATCAGGTGCAACAGGAATTCGAGTGGGCCCAAGGCATGCCGACCAATGCGCTGCTGGTGTCCGGCCCGTCGAAAACCGCCGACATCGAACAAGTGCTGGCCTATGGCGCCCACGGCCCGAAAGATCTGGTGGTACTGATCCTGGAGGACCAATGACGCTTCCGGTGAATTTCCTGCGTGATGCGCAGCAACTGATTCCAGCAGATCGCCGTTTCGACGATCCGCTGTCGACCTTGGCCTTCGGCACCGACGCCAGTTTTTATCGGCTGACTCCCAAACTGGTGATCCGCGTCGAGTCCGAAGACGAAGTGGTGGCGCTGTTGAAACTGGCGCAGCGCGATCAAGTCCCGGTGACCTTCCGCGCCGCCGGCACCAGTTTGTCCGGGCAGGCGATCAGCGATTCGGTGCTGATTGTGCTGGGGGATAACTGGAACGCTCGCGAGATTCGCGGCCAGGGCATGCAGATTCGCCTGCAACCGGGCGTGATCGGCGCGCAAGCCAACGCGTGGCTGGCACCGTTCGGGCGCAAGATCGGCCCGGACCCGGCGTCGATCAACGCCTGCAAGATCGGCGGCATCGTCGCCAACAACGCCAGCGGCATGTGCTGCGGCACCGCGCAAAACACCTATCACACCCTGGCCGGGATTCGTCTGGTTCTTGCCGACGGCACGCGCCTCGATACCGAAGACGCCGCCAGTGTCGCCGCGTTTCGCGCCAGCCACGGCGATCTGCTGGAACGTCTGGCGACATTGGGCCGCGAAACACGCGCCAATGCCGAACTGGCGGCGAGAATTCGCCACAAATACCGTCTGAAAAATACCACCGGCCTGTCACTCAACGCGTTGGTGGATTTCGATGAGCCTGTGGATATCTTGAGCCACTTGTTGGTCGGCTCCGAAGGCACCCTCGGCTTCATCAGCGCGGTGACGTATGACACGGTGATCGACCACCCGAACAAGGCCTCGGCGCTGATCGTTTTCCCCGATGTGGAAACTTGCTGCAACGCGGTCACCGTGCTGAAAAGCCAACCAGTGTCGGCGGTGGAATTGCTAGATCGACGCAGTCTGCGCTCGGTGCAGGACAAACCGGGCATGCCGGATTTCGTACAGCACCTGTCGAACAATGCCTGCGCGCTGCTGATCGAATCCCGCGCCGCCTCTTCCAATCTGCTGCAAGAACAACTGGCGCAGATCATGGCTTCGCTGGGCAGTTTCCCGGTGGAAAAACAGGTCGACTTCAGCGAAGACCCGGCCGAGAACGCCAAGCTCTGGGCGATCCGCAAGGACACCTTCCCCGCCGTCGGCGCTGTGCGCAAAACCGGCACCACGGTGATCATCGAAGACGTGACCTTCCCCGTCGAACAACTGGCTATCGGCGTCAATCGCCTGATCGAGCTGTTCGACAAACATGCCTACGACGAAGCGATCCTTTTCGGACACGCACTGGAAGGCAATCTGCACTTCGTCTTCACCCAAGGCTTCAACAGTCCGGAAGAAGTCGCACGCTATCAGGCGTTCATGGACGACGTCGCGCAACTGGTGGCGGTGGAGTTCGGCGGCTCGCTCAAGGCTGAACACGGCACCGGGCGCAACATGGCGCCGTTCGTTGAGCTGGAATGGGGTAGCGATGCCTATCAGTTGATGTGGCAGCTCAAACGTCTGCTCGATCCCAACGGCATCCTCAACCCGGACGTGGTGCTCAGCGAAGACCCGCAGATCCACCTCAAACACCTGAAGCCGCTGCCGGCAGCTGATGAGATCGTCGATAAATGCATCGAATGCGGCTTCTGCGAACCGGTCTGTCCGTCGAAAGGCCTGACCCTCAGCCCGCGCCAGCGCATCGTGATCTGGCGTGATATTCAGGCGAAAAAACGCGCCGGCTTTGACACCACCGAGCTGGAACAAGCCTACGACTACCAAGGCATCGAAACCTGCGCCGCGACCGGTTTGTGCGCTCAGCGTTGCCCTGTGGGCATCAATACCGGCGAACTGGTGAAAAAGCTCCGCGCCCGCAACGCCACGCATCAGAAAACCGCTGACTGGATCGAAGGAAATTTCGCCAAGACCCTGCAAGGCGCACGCTTCACCTTGCACGTGGCCAACGGCGCAGGGATGCTGCTTGGCGCACCACGCCTGGCGAAGCTGTCGGCGACGCTGACGCGTTTGTCCAAAGGCCAGGTGCCGCTGTGGACCAACGCGATGCCGCAGCCGGAAAAAGCCATTCGCTTCAGCCCGAGCGTGTCGGATCAACGCCCGCGCGTGGTGTATCTGGCGGCATGCGTCTCACGGGTGATGGGCCCGTCAGCCGGTGACAAGGAGCAGATGTCGCTGTACGACAAAACCCGAGGCTTACTGGAAAAGGCCGGTTACCAAGTGGTGTTCCCGGACAATCAGGACAACCTCTGCTGCGGTCAGCCCTTCGCTTCCAAAGGCTATGCCGAACAGGCTGAGCACAAGCGTCAGGAGTTGATCAGCGCGCTTCTGCACGCCAGTCGCGGTGGACTCGATCCGATCTATTGCGACACCAGCCCCTGCACCTTGCGCCTGGTGCAGGACGTGGGAAATGTTCGCCTGGATCTATACGACCCGGTGCGTTTCATCCGTACGCATCTTCTCGATCGACTGGAGTTCACCCCGCAAGAGTCACCGATTGCGGTGCACGTGACCTGCAGCACCCAGCATCTTGGCGAAAGCCAGGCGCTGATCGATCTGGCGCGCAAATGCAGCAAGACCGTGGTGATTCCGGAAGGCATTCATTGCTGCGGGTTTGCCGGCGACAAGGGCTTCACTACCCCGGAGCTGAACGGCCATTCGCTGCGCACCCTCAAGGATGCGGTGCAGCATTGCAGCGAAGGCATTTCCACCAGCCGCACCTGTGAGATCGGCCTGACGCAACACGGCGGCATCGACTATCACGGACTGGTCTATCTGGTGGATCGGGTGACCCGGGCCAAGGCCGGCTGAAGAAAAATAGAACCCTTGCGTGCGACCGTAGTCCACAGAACAGACCCCGAAAATCGGGGTTTTTCTTCCACTCGGTTGCCCGTCCTGACGGCCAGCGCAGTCTGGATCCCTCAGTTCAAGGAGATACACATGAAACGTTCTGTACTGTTAGGTCTGTTCGTTACTGCCTCGATGATGGCCTCCACCTCGTTCGCCGCCGACAAGCCTGCCGACCTGTGCGATGCCAATATCCAGACCATCAACAATGCCAAGGGGCAGTTGTCAGCGAACCCGGAACTCAGCCAGCGCGCTGAAGCCAGTGTCAGCAAGGCACAGGCGCTGAAAGCCCAGGGCAAGATTGATGACTGCGTAGCGGAAACCTCGCAAACCATCATAGAACTGCGTAAATCCACCGGCACCAACAACTGATTCAGGCCCCGGCCAACCTTCGGGTTGGCCTCGGGGGCCGTTTGGCGTACACTGCGCAGGCTTGTTGCCTCACCTGATGTAAGAGGCAATGAGTTCGGGGCCGATTAGGATTCGACGCCGGTGACGAAACTTTAGGTGCATGCCGACTTGGTAACAGAAGTCGTAAATCCACTGTTGCAACTTCTTATAGTTGCCAATGACGACCAATACGGTGCTGCTCTCGCTGCTTAATTGCAGCTGACATGCACTCCTGGTGCCTTCGGGCCCAGCAATCATCAGGGGATGTCTGTAAACCCGAAATGATTGTCATATAGAACAGAATCGCCGTGCAGTACGTTGTGGACGAAGCGGCTAAAACTTACACAACTCGCCCAAAGCACCCTGCCCGTCGGGTCGCTGAGGGTTAACTTAATAGACACGGCTACGCATGTAGTACCGACAGCGGAGCACTGGCGGACGGGGGTTCAAATCCCCCCGGCTCCACCAACTCTCAACGACAAGGCCCGCCAAGTGCGGGCCTTGTTGTATCTGGGGATTTGTATCCGGAAAGCTCATGCGCCAGGCACTGCTGATCATCGACGTACAACCCTGCTTTTCCCCGCCGCCTTGGCTTGTCGAAGGCTTCCGGTCGCTCATCGGCACGCTGCCCCAGCGTCGCCACGGTTGAACGTCATGACAAAAGCCGCACGCCTTTCCAGCGTCAGCTCGGCAGGCACCCAGCGCCGGACGATGACAGCCTCGTCGCTGCAGATCGCATTTTCATCAAATACGGTTATACGCCGTCGCCGAACACTATCGATTATCTGAAAAGCCTGAACCTGGATCACGTGCTGGTTTGTGGCCTGCAGACCGAGACTTGCTGCCTTGCCGACGGGTTTGCGTTGTTTGATGCCGGTTACAGCCGACTTCGCTCACGAATTTGATGGGAGGTTCGTAGCTGGATCGTTCGGGCAGGCTGGGTGTGCGGTTATGGGAGCATCACTTCAAGCGCGGCGCTGACGTCGAGTGAGCTTAGCTCCTGCCTGCAGGCGTCCCAGGAAACTTCCCGCAGCACGCATCGACTTTCATGATCTGGTTCAAGATGCATCCGAGCGCTAGTCTTCGCGCTCCAGCGACATCAAAGTTCGAACAGCATTCCGGCCCTTTTCAGAAAATCGATTCCGACGAGCATCGGCTTATATGCGAACCCTTTGAAATCATCTGCTGGTCCCGCCAATACTCCTCCATGCCCCTTTTCGAGCTTCTGAACCACTGCAATGGTCGTCACGAGCGAAACATCAATAACTTCCATGCTTGGTAATGTAAGCCACGCATGCAAGTTGGTTTCCCCCCCTAAAGCCACACTCGGCTTCTGCAGCCGATCTTGAATGAAATCCTCATCGAAGCGGAACATCCCTTTTTCCGACCCATCATCAACCCAACCGATGGTAAAAAAGACTGGGCACTCAAGTAGATCCTCGATTACGGGGAGAAGACGGTAGTGAATTGACATGCACTGAGCTACCACGTCTTCGTAGCCAAGATCGCCAAATGCGTCGCTGACCACATATGGAAAGCGATCGTATACCTCTTTTGTCAAATATCGCTGCTGCGTCACATCTGCTTGCATCGGAACGGCTAAACCGTAGCGCTCGGACCTCTCAACAGCTGCTTTCCACTCTTCGTTATATCCCATGCATATTCCCAAATTCACAGATTAGAAAGTTATGTCGCCCAACTTCAGCACTCAAGGTAGACGAGCAATTCGTTGCCATAAATATAAGCATCGCCGAGCTACAACCTCCCTGACGTAGCAGTACCTCGGCGGACCTCAAAGCTTGAAGTACTTATGCGCCTCACCTATTTGCTTATGCATATGCTCGGGGGCTCCCCCTCAGAATGCGCGAATAGGTATGGGAGAAAAACAAAACATCTGCCCAAACAGAGAAAACCCTTACAATCCAAAGCCGGATTTCCTACACATTTTTGCCTTCCCACTGATACCCAAGAGATAGCCCCGTGAGTGATTCAGACACCTCATCCGCGCCACTGGTTGACGTAGTGAAGCTTGCCGCCTCCCTTCAGCGTTTCGCAGATGATCGCGACTGGCAGCAGTTCCACTCCCCAAAAAATCTCATCTTGGCGCTCACTGGCGAGGTAGGAGAGTTGTGCGAGATTTTCCAATGGATGAACGATGCCGATTCGCTCTCCGTAGCTAATGATCCCGAAATTGGTCTAGCCGTAAAAGACGAATTGGCGGACGTACTGATGTATCTGGTTCGCCTGAGCAGCGTGCTCGGCATCGACCTCAACGAGGCGGTGACACGGAAACTCGCCTCGAACGGCCAGAAATACCCCGTGGATAAAGCCAAAAGCAGCAGCAAAAAGTACGACCGACTCTGAATAATTCCAATCTAAGGACAGCCCGTGATCGTCTACGCTGCGACCAAACAGCAATTTCTTAAAGACAACGATAACGATGACATTGAGGAAGTGATCCTCAGGCATTACAAGGAAGCTACCGGCAAGAACGTTGGCACCTCGGAAATCAGGTCGTGGCAAGGATCCCTAACGTATATGGCCAAGGTTCTTAGAGATGAGGGCCTGCCGAGCGACGCAGGCCTGGCCATTGAATTGCACATTCCGCAGTCGTCGAAGCGAATCGACTTTCTACTCACCGGTCGCGACGAAAACCAGGCAAAAAAGGCCGTACTGATAGAGCTGAAGCAATGGAGTAAGGCCAACGCCACAACCAAGGATGCCATCGTCAAAACGGCGTTGGGTGGCGGCCTCATCGAGACCATTCACCCGTCCTATCAGGTATGGTCCTATGCAGCGCTGCTGGAAGGCTTCAACGAGGCGGTGTATGACAAAAGCATCGAAATCCGTCCGTGTGCCTACCTCCATAACTACGTCAGCGACGGCGTCATAGATTCAGCTCACTATGAGCCCCACATCAGCAAGGCTCCGCTGTTTCTGAAAGGCCCGGAAGAGCTCAGTAAACTCAGAAGCTTTCTGAAAAAGCATATAAGTCATGGCGACAACAAAGAGGTTCTTTACGAGCTGTCTGAAGGAAAAATTCGCCCGTCCAAGGCGCTAGCCGAAGCGCTCGGTGGATTGATGAAAGGCAAACCCGAGTTCGTATTGATTGACGATCAGAAAGCAATTTTTGAGTCGGCGCTGGCGGCGGCAGGCGAGGCCTCGGACCAAGCCCCAAAGGTGATTATCATTGAAGGTGGACCGGGTACCGGGAAGACCGTTCTGGCTATCAATCTGCTGGTGAGGCTCACCGAATTGAAGCTGATGAGCAAATACGTCTCCAAGAACGCAGCCCCGCGCAAGGTCTACGAGAGCAAACTGGTTGGCACCATCAAGCGCAGCCATTTCTCGAATTTCTTTTCAGGCTCTGGGGCATTCATCGACACTGAGCCCAACACATTCGATGCGCTTATCGTGGACGAAGCTCACCGGCTGAATGAGAAAAGCGGGCTTTATGGAAACCTTGGGGAAAACCAGATCAAGGAGCTGATTGATTCAGCGAAATGCTCAATTTTCTTCATTGATGAAGACCAGCGTGTAACCTTGAGCGATATCGGCAGCAAGCAGGCGATACGCGCCTTTGCAAAAGCCAAGGGTGCTGTGGTTGAAGAATACGTGCTCTCTTCGCAGTTTCGCTGCAGTGGTTCTGACGGTTACCTGGCATGGCTGGATGACATGCTAGGCATTCGCTCGACGGCAAATCCGACGCTTGAGACTCAAGAGTACGAGTTTAAGGTGTTCGACTCACCTCAGGCGATGCATGAAGCAATCAACGAGAAAAACCACGGAAACAAAGCTCGTGTGGTCGCAGGCTATTGTTGGCCCTGGCTGAGCAAGAAAGACTCCACCGCTGCTGATATCGTCATTGGAGACTACAAACGCCAATGGAACCTGGATCAGGATGGCAGCCTATGGATCATCGCTGAGAACTCCATTGAGCAAGTTGGCTGCATTCATACCTGCCAAGGTCTGGAAGTCGACTACATCGGGGTGATCATCGGGCCAGACCTAGTCGTACGTGACGGTAAGGTATTGACATCCCCGGACGAGCGCGACAAGCACGATAAATCGATTCGTGGCTGGAAAAAAATGATGAAAGAGCAACCTACCCTCGCGAAAAAAGAAACAGACCTGATCATCAAAAATACATACCGAACTCTGATGACACGCGGGATGAAGGGCTGCTACCTGTACTGCACCGACAAAGAGACTGCGCAGTACTTCGAGAGTCGGCTCAGCCAACACGGCAATCATTGACGGTATCGTTTGCTAGGAACCCCTGTACCTGCGAGTGGGGACACCGTACGCGCAGGGGCAACAATCAACAGCGCGATGATTTGCTTGATAGACTCAATCCCGATTCGCTTTTTGGGCGGAGCTCAAAAAGCACCGTCCATCGAAATCCAGACTACGCAGCGTTCCAACTGGTATTCCACGCAAGTTGACCGATAAATTATTAATTAAAAAAAGTTAGATACCGACTTGTTTCAAATTACCCCAGCCCATCAACTCTCCACGATAAAGCCCGCCTTGTGCGGGCCTTATCGCATCTGACGTTCCCCCAACCGGAGCAACACCTTTAGCAAAGGCCGCACTCCAGCAAAATCCGACTGTCACAGTGACTGGAAGCTCCAAGCTACGGCTTGAACATCACGGAGATTACCCACCATGAACACCTGGATCGCCGCCGCCCTCGCCTCGTTGATGTCACTCCCCGCCATCGCCGCAGACGCCCCTCCCCCACGTGTGCAACAGGTCACGTTCAAAAGCGCAGTCGGCAGCGTGCAGTTCAAACAGAAGATCAAAGGCTATCAAACTGCCGAATACAAACTCGTCGCCAAGGCCGGTCAGACACTGACTGTCGATCTCAAATCATCCAACACGTCCGCCTATTTCAATATCACCGCGCAGGGTGCTGACGAAGCACTGTTCAATGGTTCGATCATGGGCGATCACTTTGCCGACGCCGTGCCTGCTGATGGCGAGTACACGGTTCAGGTGTATCTGATGCGCAACGCGGCGCGGCGGCAGGCGGTGGCCAGTTATTCGTTGTCGTTGTGGCTTTCCGACAACGCCCCGACGGACGCGAAAAAACCGGCAACAAAAAGTCCCTGACAGACATCAACGCCT
Source organism: Pseudomonas sp. GM30 (assembly GCF_000282275.2). NCBI lineage: Bacteria > Pseudomonadati > Pseudomonadota > Gammaproteobacteria > Pseudomonadales > Pseudomonadaceae > Pseudomonas > Pseudomonas sp. GM30. The sequence continues at coordinate 389,705 of NZ_AKJP02000028.1, forward strand.
TGCCAGATAAACCCCTAAATCCCCTTCTACACTCACAGCGCCCCTTCCCAGAGCGAGCGCTGATGACCACCCTCCAAACCCGCATGAAGCAAGGCAAGGACGCCCGCAAGCATTGCTCCCGCAGCGCCCACTCCACCACCGGCAAAATGAACCGCGATCCAATCCCGCTGATAAAGGCCTCCAGTCAGGGCCGCGTTGCCTCGCTGGTGGAACTGCGTTACGGACGCATGCTGGTGTCGCCCTTCACGTTCTTCCGTGGCAATGCATTGCTGCAGGCGCATGATCTGTCGAGCACCGAGAACATGGGGCTGGTCGGGCCGACCTGTGGGGATGCGCATTTGATGAATTTCGGCGGGTTTGCCACGCCGGAGCGCAATCTGCTGTTCAGCGTGAATGATTTCGACGAGGCGCATCCCGGTCCCTGGGAATGGGATGTGAAGCGGCTGGCGGCGAGTTTTGTGGTGGCGGCGCGGGATTTGCGCCATGGCGAGTCGGTTGAGGAAGATGTGTGTCGGCAAATGGTCGGCGCCTATCAGGCGACGATGCTGGAGTGCGCCGAACAGAGCGCGCTGGAAACCTGGTATGAATCGATCAAGTACGAAGACTTGCTCGATCAGGCGCGCAAGAGTGCGCTGGAGCATGTGCAGCGCGCCGTCGATAAGGCCGAACGGCGCACCCACGCCGAGTTGCTGCCGAAAATCAGTGAGCGCGATGCGAATGGGCGACTGATCATTCGTGACGATTTGCCGGAGATTTTCCACCTGCACAAGAACACCACGCTGCTCGACGCCGATGATGACTGGTTGCGGCTGGCGGATTGGCGGCCGTTGTTCGATACGTTCATGCGTGACTATCGCACCACGCTGCAGGCTGACCGGCGGGAGTTGCTCTCGCGGTTTCACGTGCAGGATCTTGCATTCAAAGTGGTCGGCGTGGGCAGTGTCGGCACCCGGTGTCTGGTGGCGCTGCTGACCGACGATCAGGAGTTTCCGTTGTTCCTGCAGTTCAAAGAGGCGCGGCGCTCGGTACTCGCCGACTATGTGAAGGCCAAGTCCCGCACGCGTCATGAGGGCCAACGGGTGGTCGAAGGGCAGCGCTTGATGCAGTCGGCCAGCGATCTGTTTCTCGGCTGGACCACTGGTCCCAACGGTCGGCATTTCTATGTGCGGCAGTTGCGCGACATGAAGATCTCGGCCGAGCTGGAAAACTTCGACGCCGAAACATTCGCCGCCTATGCCCGGGTCTGCGGCCGCGCACTGGCCCGCGCCCACGCCAAAGCCTCGGGCAATGCGGCGGTCATCAGCGGCTACATCGGCAAGGGCGATGCCTTGGCTGACGCTTTGTTCAAATACGCCCGCAGTTACACCGCGCAGAACGAGCGCGACTTCGAACGCTTTCAGCAGGCCTGTCGCAAGGGTCGGCTGCGGGCACGTTCGGAAGCCGATTTCGCTGCGGATCACTTGCCATGACGCGTTGCAGAACGGTCGCTATCGAGATGAATTTTTCTTCACTGCCCCCGTTCGATCAACACGGTACAGTCCGCTCGCTCATTCAAGAAACTACGGTTCGCCCGCGCTCTCCCGCGGGCTTTTTTTTGCCTGTCGTTTGCTGCCGAAGCGATACACCCGGTTTGTTTTTTTCCATTTCGTGGGCAATCCTGTCCCTCGACCCTGCCAACCGGAGCCGCCGATGTCACTGCTGAGCCTGCCCTGCCAACGCCTGACGCTCGCCATCCTCGCCCCGGAACAGGCCGGACTGGAAAGTGATTTCTATGCACGCAACCAGCGCCACCTCGCCCCGTGGTCGCCGATCCGCACCACGGAATATTTCTCCAGCGAACAGATTCGTCGACGCCTTGAGATTCAGGCCAGTGCCTACGAGGCCGGGCTGGCGATGCATTTCGCCCTGTTGACGCCGGACAGCCAGCAGATGATCGGTGCGTGCAATTTCAGCGGGATCATTCGCGGGGCGTTTCAGGCCTGTTATCTGGGTTATCACATCGACCACGCGCATCAGGGTCAGGGTTTGATGCAGGAGGGCCTGGAGGCTGGCATCGGCTACATGTTCGACACGCAGAACCTGCACCGAATCATGGCCAATTACATGCCCGGTAACGAGCGTAGTGCGCGGTTGCTGGAGCGTCTGGGTTTCGAGCGCGAAGGCTACGCCAAGGCTTATCTGAACATCGCCGGGCGCTGGCAGGACCATGTGCTGACGGCGCTGGTCAATTCGTTGTTCGAGACGCAGGAGAAGCGCTGGTCGCGACAACTGGCGTGAGTTTCACAATTTGTTAAGCATTGGCGAAGTATGCTCAAGGCTCCTGCCCTTTCCGGTTGCCTGAAATCCATGCCGCGTGCCGCCACTTCGCTGTTTCTACTCGCCGCCCTGCTGTTTTTTTTCGCTTTGGGTAACCACCAGTTGCAAGGCTCCACCGAGGCCCGCGTCGCCGGGATCGCCATGGAGATGCATCTGGACGATGACTGGGTGACGCCGCGCCTGTTCGGTGAACCGTTTCTGGAAAAACCGCCGCTGAGCCTGTGGCTGGACGCCGGCGCCATGCGCGTGTTCGGTGTTTCGCCGTGGGCGGTGCGGCTGGCGTCGGCGGTGGCCGGGTTGCTCAGTGTAATGGTGCTGTATGGCATGCTGCGCCGCTTCGGTCGGCCGAAAGCCGTCGCCTGGACGGCGGGGATTCTGCTGGCGACCATGGCCAGTTACTGGAGCAACGTGCGCGGGGTCGGCGAAGATGCGCTGCTGGCGCTTGGCGTAACCATGGCGCTGCTGGCGTTCTTTCAGGCGCAACGTGGACCGAACGCGGCTAACTCGCTGCTGTTTATCGTCGGCATCGCCATCGCCACGTTGAGCAAGGGCGTGCTGGGATTGGCGATGCCGGGGGTGGTGATTTTCGCTTATCTGCTGGCCGACAACCTGATCGACAAACGCCTGAAGATCGGCGCCTGGCTGCGTCCCGGTTTGCTCACGGTAGTGGGCCTGATTCCGTTGCTGATCTGGCTCGCCGTGCTCTATCAGCGCGGTGGTTCGCACGCCGTCGCTGAAGTGCTGCTGACCAACAGCGTCGGGCGCTTCAGCGGCTCGTTCGTCGAGGCCGGGCATTATGAGCCGTTCTATTACTATCTGGCCAAACTGCCGGAAGCGTTTCTGCCTTGGAACATTCTGGTGTACCTGGGCCTATGGCATTTCCGCAAGGAACTGAAGGCCAACCGTTATCTGCTGTTTTTCAGCCTGTGGATCGTTGCGCAGTTCATCATGCTGACCCTGGCCTCGAGCAAACGCACGGTGTACCTGATGTCGATGACCCCGGCTGCGGCGGTGATTGCTGCTGAGTACGCGCGCGTGTTGTTCGAGCGCTTGCAGGCGCGTGAAACCGCCGATCGGTTTATCGGAAAAGTCGCGCGCCATCGTCAGGCACTTGCCGCTGGCCTGCTCACGGTGGTGATCGCCAGCTACCTCGGCGCGGCCCAGTGGGCACTGCCCAACGCCGACAAGGAGTTGTCGTTCCTGCCTTTGACCGAACACATTCAGAGCTTGCAGGCCAATGGTCAGCAGGTCGCACTGTTCCAGGCCAATGAACGGGTCGGCGGCGCCAGCGTGTTCTACACGCAAAGTGTGCTCAAGGGTCTGGACACCGACGCGCAATTGCACGACTTCCTCAGTGCCTCGCCCTCCAATGTCGCGGTGATCTCGGCGGACAGCGAACCCGTCGCACCGCTCAAAGTGCTGAAGACCATGATGGTCGGGCGCCAGGCGTACTACTTCGTCGGCTACTGACAACCCTCACGCCAGACAATAAAAAACCCGCCGTCACCGGCGGGTTTTGTTTGCGCTGACGCTTGGCAAACGTCAGTTCATCGAGTGCTCACTGAGTGCCAGTCGGAGGCTTCGATGAAGCCAAGCACGCGCGGGTCCGCTTTGTTTGCGGCAGACACAAACAGTGAGGAACCGTAGCCAGGATCAGAAATCGGTGAATTCAAGTCCTTCTCCAGCTCCGCCATGCATTCGCTGTGGGTCACCAGAATCAGATTGCGCCCCGGAAGCTTGTGCGCCAGCGCTTCCTGCAGGATGTGGCCCTTGCAACTGATCAGCCAATCTTCACCCGTGGCCGCGCGGTTGAACATGTAACCGGCGGTCTGCACCGTGCGCAGCATCGGGCTGTTGTAGATGTCGGCGTTATTCAGGCCCAGATGCTCGAACTGTGCGCCGACACCAACCGCAACACTGCGCGAGCGGTCGGTGATGCCATCATCGCCACTCAGGCACGGCGCCGGCGAGTGATCGCAGCGCTCGACGTGACGCACCAGCACAATCATCTCGCCCTTGGCCCACCCGGCCGCCAGCGCCTTGGCACCGGACACATTGCCATGGGCCAGGTCCGGCACCGCCGCCGGGGCGAGCAGCCACAGGGTCAACGGGATCACCAGCAGCGATGCGCCAAGCACGGCCCAGGTATTGCGATAGCGGGCCAATCCGCTCAGGGATATCGAGCGTTTGACGCCGAACAGACTCAGTCTCAATTCCACATCGGGCCGCCTCGTCGGCATCCATCACAGTCAATTCGATGCGGCGAGGTTAGTGAAGCCGGCGTAAGCGGTCGGTGAAACGTATGTGAAAAAAGTCTTGAAGTGCCCTTGTTACAAATTCCGTCGGACAAAATCCTTTCAGCTCTCGTGTTTGCGGCCGATACAGACCTGCTAACACCCTTGCTGGCTCAAAAAAACAACAATCTTCCAGCCTGACCGACGATCAAGTAGCTCTACGTTCCTGGAGGAATTGTGATGAATAGCTGGTTCGGCAACATCAGCGTGAACATGAAATTGGGCCTGGGCTTCGGCCTGGTCCTGGCCCTGACCTGCGTACTGGCCCTGACGGGCTGGACCAGCCTCGGCGGCCTGATTGACCGCAGCAACTGGATGAGCGACATCACCCAGCTCAATGCCGGTCTGACCAAGCTGCGCGTGGTGCGCCTGCAATACATGCTGACAAACGGCGACGAAACCGCCGCGCAGAATGTACAGACCACCCTCGAAAGCTTCGCCGCGCAGCAACAGGCGCTGATCAACAAGTTCAAGAGCCCGGAAAACGTCAAACTGCTGAAAGAGCAGGCGGCAACAATCGCTGAATACCAGACTTCGCTGAACAAGATGCGCAACGCCTACCGCACCGGCAACAGTGCCCGCGACGTGATGGGCACTAACGCAGACACCGCTTACAACCTGATCGAAGCGATCAGCAAGCGCGTGCAGCAAATGGACATGAGCGAGCAGCGCTTCGAACAGTTCCAGGCGATCACCGAAGCCAAGGAAGCGTTCATCCTCGCGCGCTATGAAGTGCGCGGCTACACCGCCACCACCAATAACGAAACCGAGCAGAAAGCCGTCGGCCAACTGAACGTGGCCATCGACAGCCTCAAGCAGTTGAACACGCACTTCTCGGCGACTCAGCAAGACACGCTTCGTCAGCTGGAAACCGCCCTGAGCAACTACCGCAGTGCGTTGCAGGCGTATAAGAACGCCAACAGCGAAGCGGTGCAGGCGCGTAAAGAGATGACCGATCAGGGCGCTGCCATCGTCACCACCAGCGAGCAGCTGTATCAGATCCAGCTCGACCGCCGTGACATCGAAAGCGCCCAGGCCCGTACTTTCCAGCTGATCAGCACCCTGCTGGCGCTGCTGGTCGGTGTGATTGCCGCGGTGATCATCACCCGTCAGATCACCCGTCCGCTGCAAGACACCCTGGCCGTGGTCGAGCGCATTGCCAGCGGCGACCTGACCCAGAACGTCACCGTTACCCGCCGCGACGAACTCGGCGTGCTGCAACAAGGCATCGCGCGCATGGGCGTGACCCTGCGCGACCTGATCAGCGGTATCCGCGACGGCGTCACCCAGATCGCCAGCGCCGCCGAAGAACTCTCCGCCGTGACCGAGCAGACCAGCGCTGGTGTGAACAGCCAGAAGGTCGAGACCGATCAGGTCGCCACCGCCATGCACGAGATGACCGCCACCGTGCAGGAAGTCGCGCGCAACGCCGAAGAAGCCTCGCAAGCCGCTGCCGCCGCTGATGGCGAAGCCCGTGAAGGCGACAAGGTGGTCAACGAAGCCATCGCGCAGATCGAGCGTCTGGCCAGCGAAGTGGTGCGTTCCACCGAAGCCATGAGCGTGCTGCAGCAGGAAAGCGACAAGATCGGCAGCGTCATGGACGTGATCAAGGCCGTGGCCGAACAGACCAATCTGCTCGCGCTCAACGCCGCGATCGAAGCGGCGCGTGCCGGTGAAGCCGGGCGTGGGTTTGCCGTGGTCGCCGACGAAGTTCGTGGCCTGGCCCAGCGCACGCAGAAATCCACCGAAGAAATCGAAGGCCTGGTCGCCGGTCTGCAGAACGGCACCCAGCAAGTGGCCGCCGTGATGAACAACAGCCGCGCCCTGACCGACAGCAGCGTGGCCCTGACCCGCAAGGCTGGCGACTCCCTGGAAAACATCACCCGCACGGTGTCGAACATCCAGTCGATGAACCAGCAGATCGCCGCCGCAGCCGAACAGCAAAGCGCCGTGGCCGAAGAGATCAGCCGCAGCATCATCAACGTGCGTGACGTGTCGGAACAGACCGCCGCAGCCAGTGATGAAACTGCAGCGTCCAGCGTTGAACTGGCGCGCCTGGGCGGTCAGTTGCAGCAGATGGTCAGCCACTTCCGCGTCTGATCTTCAGTCAGCGCCAAAGCGTAAATCGAATCGCGGGCAAGCCCGCTCCCACAGGAAACGAGTCGAACACGGAATATGTGAACGACCGAAAAACCTGTGGGAGCGGGCTTGCCCGCGATTGCGTCAGACCAGTCAACCCAATGTCCCAGACAACCCGCCTTGTGTAGCAGCTGCCGCAGGCTGCGATCTTTTGATCTTGTTTTTAAAATCAAAGTCAAAAGATCGCAGCCTTCGGCAGCTCCTACAGGGGTTGCGTTCGATCAGCAGTCCGGTGCCCCTTAGCGCGTCCCGCGCTGGCGCAACGCCGACGGCATGAAATACGCGTCTTCCGGCACCGGTTGCGAGAAGTCGACGGTGGAAGCTTCTTCGTTGTCGAGGTTCTGCACGTAGTAACGCCGGGCCTGCAGGTCGTGGAACACGTCCAGTGCGCTCCAGGTGGTTGGCAGGTCGTAGAAGTTTTTCAGGTAGGCCATCGACACTCGCCACAACTCCCCTCGCCCATCGTATTGATCGACCAGCGCCGCGCCCCAGCTGTCCTCGTCGAGGAACAGCACGCGTTTGGAATAGACATGCCGTGCACCCGGTTTAAGGTTGCCCTCGACCACCCACACACGGTGCAGCTCGTAGCGGGTGAATTGCGGGTTGAGGTGGCCGGGGGTCAGCAGTTGAGCGTACTTCACGTCGGGGCTGCCGACCTTGTAGTTATTGTAGGGAATGTAGATTTCCTGCTTGCCCTTGAGCTTCCAGTCGTAGCGGTCCGGCGCGCCGTTGAACAGGTCGGTGTCGTCTGCCGTGCGCAGGCCATCGGATGAGGCAATCGGCGTGTCGTACGCCAGGTTCGGCGCACGGCGCACGCGGCGTTGGCCGGCGTCGTAGACCCAGGCCTGGCGCGGGTCCTTGAGTTGATCGAGCATCTCGTGGACCAGCGCCGCGCCACCGGCCAAGCGCGCCGGACTTTTCACGAAGGCGAGGTAATAGAACAGGATGTTTTTCAGGTCGGCGTACTGCCCGCCCGGGCGGTAGAAGTTGAACAGCGCTTCCTGCTGCGAAGTCACCAGCGCAAAGCTGCCGTTGCGCTGCACCGGAGCTTCGGACGCGCGGCGCACCACATAGATTCCGCGATAACGGGTGATGTGGTTCCACAGCACTTCGATACCGTCCTTGGGCACCGGGAACGGTACACCGCCGTAGGCATCGGCGAATCCGCTGCCGCCCTCCAGCAGCTTGGCCGAGGTCGCATTCTTCAGGGTGTTGTCATACAGCCATTGCGGCGCCGAACCGGAACGACGCGACGGATAGACCGGCATCTGGAACGTGTCGGGGTAGCTGTTGAACAGCGCGATCTGACCGGGGCTGAGGTGGGCCTTGTACTGGTCGAGATTAGCCTTGGTGATGGTGAACAGCGGCTTGTCCGCGGCGTATGGATCCGGGTGATGCTGGCCCGGTTTGTAGCCGGCGGGCGCCTGGGTGATGCCGCCGGTCCAGGCCGGAATGGTGCCGGCGGCGTTGCCGGCGCGCTCGGCGCCCATGGGTGTGAGGGTGATTTTCAGTTGTTCGGCTTGCTGAGGCGAGATGGCGGCCAGCGTGCTGCCGGTGACAAGGCCGAGAACGAGTGCCAGCGAGATCTTGGTCAGTCTTGAAGTGTGGAACATGATCTTCTCCGAAGTACAAAAACCTGTGGGAGCGAGCTTGCTCGCGAAAGCGGTTTGTCAGGCGACATCTGTGTTGAATATGCCGGCCTCTTCGCGAGCAAGCTCGCTCCCACAGGGGATGAGCTGCCGCAAAAATTGTGTTTGGTACTCACAAGAAATACTTGAGATTGAACCCGACGTTGTCGCGGTCGCGAATCCCGTTGTTCTGCCCGCCGCCCCAGAAATTGGTGTACTGCACCTCGGCTTCGAGCTTGTTCTGGTAGTTGGCTTTGATCCCCAATGTGTAGGCCTTGCGCCCGTCGATGGTGTTGCCGGCCTGATAGCTGTTGCCCTTGAAGTCGTCCTTGTAGACGACGTAGGGCGAGACGTTGACCCCGGCGTACACGTCGTTCCAGGTGCCGTTGAACATCACCGTGTAGCTGTAGGAATTGCGGTTGACCTGATCGTCACGATCACCGCCGGACACATAAGAGGTGTTGCCGGTACCGGCGTAATAGCGCGTGCTGCCGTCGTAGGCGGTGTATTGCAGACTGCTGCCGCGCAGGTGTTCGGAGGCCAGTTCGAAGATGCCGAACATCGAGTCGAACGACAGCGTCGGGCCGAAGTTGTAGATGCTGCCCAGTGAGGTGTTGAACGCCTCGACGCGTTCGGCGTTGTTGATCTCGCTGTCGAGGGTGACCATCTGCCCGCCGACGTTGACGGGCTTGCCGGTCACCGCCACAGCGGCGCCGTTGGCCAGGTCGCCGATCAGGTCGTTGGTGGCAGCGATGCCGATCGGCAGGTTCGGTCGATAGGCGATCTCGCCGAACACCGAGGCCTGACCCAAAGTCGTGTTGAAGCTGAACCCGTACATGCGAATGTCTTCGGCGTAACGCCGATGCGCCTGAATGTTGCCCATCACATCGGCCGTCGCCAGACCGCTGGCCAGCGCCCCGGCCTGACTGCCGGCGACACCGGCGAGCATGTTGGTCAGGGCATTCATGTCGATGCCTTTGTAGCCACCGAGGTCAGCGGCGATGGTCGGTTCCTTGGCGTGATAATTGACCAGGTACAGGCCGAACTCGGTGCTGTTCAGCTCCTCGGCGATGTAGCGAAACGCAAAGCCAAACTGACCATCGTTGCGCGCGTTGTAGTCCTTGCCGATCGATGCCACTTTCAGCGTATTGCCGTAGGCCGGGGTCACACCGTTGGCGTACAGGCCGGTGCTTTTCAGCGCCGGGCCGAGCAATGGGTTGTTGCCCAGTGCGCTGTACAGCCCAATGACGTTGCCAAACCCCGGCACCGGGGTATCAAGCGCGGTGCCGCTGAAGTTGTTGTAACCGGTGTTGCCGCCATCGGCGAACAGGTCGGTCTGCGAGTAGAACGTGCCGACCGGGTCGATGCGGGTTTCCTTCCAGTTGGTCTGGTAGAAGCTCTCCAGGGTCAGCGAATCGCTGAGACCGATGTTGAAGCTCACCGCCTCCACCGGCATCAGCACTTCCTTGACCTCGGCCCCCGGCAAACGGTATTTGGCCGCGTCCACCGGGTTGGTGGTGTTGACGCCGCCGCGATAGAAAATCCCCTCGCCCCAGTTGAACACCTGACGTCCGACCCGCGCGGTCACCGGCATCTGCGCCACGTCCCAGTTGCCGTAGACATAGGCGTCGAGCATCTCGATCCGGCTGCCGGCGATGTCGCGGGTCTGGCTGGTGAAACGGTCGTCCTGCGGGTAACTCTGGCTCGGCTGCGACGGGTTGTTGTTGCGGTAGTAATCGTTGCGCTTGTCCATCAACTGGGTGTCGTAGAACGCCGTGCCGCGCAGGAACATCCCGTAGTTCTGGTAGTTGGCCTCCAGCTCCGAAGTGATCTTGTACACCTCGGAAACCAATCCGGTGTCGAAGTTGCGATTGCCGTCGTTGGTGTTGACGTCATCGTTGTTCTTGTCGCGGCCCTGCACCCGCCACAAACGGCCATAGGACAGGGTCGTGTCGATCGAGCCGGTGACCTGATTGTCCAGCACGCTGAACTCGGCCGCCTGCAGCGCATCCACCGCGCAGAGTTGCAGCAGCCCTGCCAGGCCGACACCGGGAAGTGCCACGCCGGTGAGGCGCAATCGAGTGTTGATCATGGATTCCTCCTTGTTCTTATTGTTTTTTGCGTGGCCGCGATGGCTACGGTGCCAGCCCCGCACGGACATAAATCCGGCTGTGCGCGCCGAAATGCCCGAGCAGTTTGAACAGCTGCTGATTGAGTGCCGGATGCTCGAATGTCTCGCGCTGCAACTGATTGCCGCTGCTGAAATCACTGGTCACCGGCGCCGTTTCCAACCACTGGCCGATGGCTTCATCGAACGCTGCCGAGTCCTCGACCGACTCGGCGCTGACCACCTCGCGCAAGTAGTCCACCGAGTACGGCGGATACTGTTTGTCCTCGGCCACATCGGCATAGGCCGCGAGCATCGGATGCGCCTGACCGGCACGCAGCACGCGGCGCAGCCAGGTCGACTGGTACTTCTCGATTTCCATGTGGCGGGTGGCGACGCGCTCGATCGAGGCTTTTTTATCATCGGCAAAACCGGCCAGCGCCTTGCCTTCCAGCAGCAACAGGCTGGGCAGCTCGACCCCGGGCAGTGGCTTGGCGTGATACGGCTGGGTCAGGTCCTGCACGTGGTGCACGCCCCAACCGAGAAACCGATAGCCCCAGTAAGGATGACCAGAGGCGAATGCCAAACGCGCCAGCCCCAGGTACTGATAGGCGCGCCAGTCCGGCCAACTGCGCTGAAGAAATCCGGCAGCGGCATACACCACCGCGCTTTCATGGAAGAAGCCCATGTGAAACGGCGCCTGCGAGCTGTACTGAAAACGCGCATCGCCAAACGGCTGCGGGCCGAAGCCATACAACGCGCCAACCTCGCCGGGGTTGTCGCTGAACAGGTTGATGTCGTGACCGTAATCCGGCTCGTCGGCGGCGCTTGCCAGTACCGCCAACGGTGCAACTTTCTCGCCGTCGGCCACGCGAATGAAACGTTGACGATTCCACGGTGACAACGTCTGCTCGACCATCACCTGATCGGCGCTGAGATGTTCGCGTTCGGGCAGGTCTTTTCCCGGCAGCGGCTGAATGACCATCGCCAGATGAATGCGCGGATTGAGCCGCAGCGCGGTGAGAAAATCGTGGCGCAGATTGTCGCTCGGTACGGCGGGCAGCTTCAGGTTGTCGGAGCACGGCGGGTACTGGGTGAAGTGTTCACGGGCGAAGCGTTCCTGTTGTTCCAGCAGCGCGACCACCGCCGGATACTGCTCGGCGAGAAAACGCTCCAGCGGCTCGACCTCGACCGGCGGCGCATCGCGCAGCGTCGGCAATTCCTGCAACGCCAGATAGCTGCCCACCGTGTGGTTCGACCAGCCCCACGCCGTCGGGGCCGTTGCACAAAGCAGCAACAGGAGAAATGTCAGCTTCATTGCTTTTAATTCTTATTGGAGGTGCTGTGGGGGTTGAGCCTAACAACCGCCCCCGGCGCTGACACTGTCCGATCTCACCAGAAAAGTTCTCCGATAGCGCCACATAAGAGGATCCGACTCCACCGCATAACCTTGTGGGAGCGAGCTTGCTCGCGAAAGCGGTGGGTCAGACAAGACAATAGTGACTGACACTCCGCATTCGCGAGCAAGCTCGCTCCCACAGGGGACGGTGGTGGTCAGCTAGGCGGGGTAACCGGTGATTTTGCGGATGCTCTGATAGAGCGGTTTGAGCTGGCGATACATGCGCAGGTACACCTCGTTGTACAAACGCTCATAGACCTGCTGCGCCTCGGGTTGCGGGGTGAATACCGTCCCGACTCGCGTCATCGCAGCGATTGCCGTGGGGAAATCCGCATACAAGCCCAGCCCCACCGCACAACAGATCGCCGCGCCCAGCCCGGACGCTTCGTACACATGCGGGCGCTCCGCCGGCAGACCAAAAATATTCGCCGTGAGCTGCATCGCCGCATCACTCTGCGAACCGCCACCGGCCACCCGCAGACGCTTGACCGACACCTTCGAGCGCTTCTCGATGTTCTCCAGGCCTTGGCGCAGCGCATACGCCAGCCCTTCCAGAATCGCCCGGTAAATGTGCGCGCGGGTGTGCACGTCGCCGAAGCCGATCATCGCGCCTTTAGCCTCGACACCCGGCTCACGAATCCCCGGCGACCAATACGGTTGCAGCATCAGCCCCATCGACCCCGGCGGCACCGCGTTGACCAGCGCATCGAACAGTTGCTCGGGTTCAATGCCCTGCTCTTTGGCTTGCTGCATTTCGCGCAGGCCGAACTCGTTCTTGAACCAGCTGACCATCCAGTAACCGCGATAAATCATCACCTCGCAGTTGTACTGATCCGGCACCGCCGAGGGGTACGGCGGGATCAGCGGGACGATTTCCAGGTAGCGCGAACGGGTGCTGGTGATCGTCGCGGTGGTGCCGTAGGACAGGCACACGGTGCTCGCATCGACCACGCCCGAACCGACCACTTCGCAGGCCTTGTCGGCGCCCGCGGCAATCAGCGGCAAGCTCTCGGGAATCCCGGTGTGACGGCTCGCTTCAGCGCTGATGTAGCCGAGGGTTTCGCCGGGTTTGTGCAAGGTCGGCAATTGCTCCGGACGCACCGCCAGCGCCTGCCATTTCCAGTCACTGGGCGCGGCCCATTTCAGGCGTTTGAAGTCGAACGGCAGGTAACCGACGCAGCAACCCACCGAGTCGACAAAGCGCCCGCACAGGCGATGGGTGAGAAACCCCGAGAGCAGCAGAAACTTGTCGGTCGCCGCCCAGACTTCAGGCTGGTGTCTGGCGATCCAGTTGGCCTCGGCCTGCGCGCGAAAATAATCCACCGTCGCCTGCGCGCCGACCAGTTTGAACAGCCAGCCCCACGGCCCTTTGATCCCGCCCTCGACTTCGCTCTGGCGCTGATCGAGCCACAAAATGGCCGGGCGCAGCGGCTTGCCCTCGGCATCGACATTGATCACCGTGCCGCGCTGGGTGGTCAGCGACACCCCGGCAATCTGCGAGCGATCAATCCCGGTTTGCGCCCACACCTGCTGGCAGGCCTCGCCGAGTTTCGCCCAGTAATATTCCGGGTCCTGCTCGGCCCAGCCCGGTTGCGTCGAGTAATACGCCTGCAACTCGACCTTGCCTTTGCCGAGCAGATTGCCCTGCAAATCGAAGAGCAATGCGCGCACGCTCTGGGTGCCGTTGTCGATCGCCAGCAGGTAGCGCTTGTTCGGGTGGTTATCCATGGCGCTCTCTTCAAGGGGCCTCAAGGCGTGGCATCCGGCAGACCGTGATGGCGTTGCCATAACGCCCGGTAACGCTGCAGCTCTTGCTGCCAGTGTGCATCCTCCCAGCCCAGGCGGGGCTGGCAGAGTTGGCGGATGGCGGCGAAATGCGCTTCGCCACCGCGCGCCAGCAACAGGCCCAGACGGGTGCGGCGCAGCAACAGATCATCGAGGTGCAGCACCATTTCCGCCTCACAGGCGAAGGCCAGTTCGGCCCACAAGGTGTCGGTGTTGCCGACCGTTTCCTGACCCAACTCGGCGATCAACTGCGCCAGTCGCGACAGATCGCGGCCGTGCCTGCCGGCCAGACGTCGATACTGTTGGGGGCTGAGTCCGGGAATGGTCAGCGGCGGCACGGCTGCGAAAACAGATGCACCGTCATCTTCAAAATCGCGACTGAGCATATCGGCACAGGCCCTGAGCACTTCGATGGCTTGCGGGCGAAACGTCGTCAGCTTGCCGCCGGCTAACGTGACGCACCCCGGCTCCTGCCACAGTACATGTTCACGGGTTTCATTCGACGGCTTGCCTTGCTGTGCACCCGCCGCGCTGCCCACCACCGGACGTACGCCGGACCAGGTCGACAGCACATCGCTCGCCGTCACTTCCGCACCTGGAAATTGTTGCGTGCAAGCCGCCAGCAGATAGTCGAGTTCGTCGGCGCTGATACTCGCGCTCTGGTCCAGATTCTCGCGATGATCGAGATCCGTAGTGCCAACCACCGTCGCCCCTTCCCACGGAAAAACGAACACCGGCCGACGGTCGCGCTCATGCAAAAAAGTGAAGGCCTGCGCCACCGGCAAACGCCAGCCCGGCAACAGCAGATGGCTGCCGCGCAAAGGCCGCAGTTGTCGTGGTGCCTCGGGCAAACGCAGGCGCTCCGCCCACGCCCCGGTCGCCACCGCCAGCACGCCGCAACGCAACTGCAGCGACCCACCCGCTTCGCAATCTTCGATCTGCACCCCGCACACCCGGCCGTCTTCGCGCAGCAAGTGTTCGACGCGCACTCCGTTGAGCACCACCGCACCATCGGCCCGCGCTTCACTCAACACGCGCATCACCAGCCGTGCGTCATCGGTCAGCGCATCGACAAAACAGGTGCCGCCGAGCAGGTGATTTTCCTTCACCCCCGGCGCGAGAAAACGCAGTTGCTGCGCGTCATGAAAACGATGGCTGCGGCGTCCGGCCAACGCGTCGTACACCGACAACAAGCCACCGAGCACACGCGGCCCGGGAAAGCCGCCGCGATAGTGCGGCATCATGAAACTCATCGGTTCCACCAGCCCCGGCGCTTCGTCGAGCAGGCGCTGGCGCTCGCGCACTGAATCACGGGTCAGCCGCCACTGGCCCTTGGCGATGTAACGCAAACCGCCGTGAACCATTTTCGACGATCGGCTGGAGGTGCCCCAGGCGAAATCCCGTTGTTCCAGCAGCAGGCAACGCCAGCCACGTCGCGCCGCTTCGCGCAGGATGCCGGCACCGCTGATGCCGCCGCCGATGACGATCAGGTCCCAGTTTGCGTCGGCCAATGTCGGCAAGGTTTGCTCGCGCCACGCGGCGTTCCAGTCCGGGTGCATGGCCGTCACTCCTGCAACAGCGTGCCGGGGTTGAGGCGCCCGGCCGGATCGAAGTGCCTGCTCAGCGCCTGCAAGGTATCCATCGCCAGCGCGCCTTTTTCGCGCGGCAGGTACGGCGCATGATCCTTGCCGACGCCGTGCTGGTGGCTGATGGTGCCGTGGTTGTCGACGATGGTCTGGCTGGCCGCGTGCTTGAGTGCCTGCCAGCGCGCCAGCGTCGCCGGATAATCCGCCGCCGGGCGAAACACGTAAGTGGTGTAGATGCTCGAGCCTTCGCCGTAAACGTGGGACAGATGGGTGAACACATGCACCCGTTCACCCTGCGCCGCCAAGGCATCGCGCAGGCTGTTTTCGATCAGGTTGAGCAGATGGTCGACGTTGCTCCAGTCGGTGGCGGTTTCCAGGGTGTCGACCACGTAGCCGGCGTTCCACAGGTTCTCGCGCAGGTAGGGGAAACGGAAGCGGTTCTGCGCCCATTTCTTGCCGAGCAAGGTGCCGGTGAACACGCCACCGAAGGCTTTCAGATGCTGCCTCGCCTGGCTCAGCGACAGCGCGTTTTGCCGGCGGTTGCCGGTCACGCCGAAGGTCAGCAGGCATTTGCCTTCACCGGCACCGCGCAGGTTCAGGTACTTCTCCAGCCAGGCGATCTGCTGCGGATGCCCGGCCAGCGCCAGTTGGGTTTCGGTCTCCACCGCGTTCGACAGGCGCAGCATCGACAGCGGCACTCGCGCCTGGGCCAATTGGCGAATCGCTTGCAGCGCCTTGCTCCAGTTGGGCAGGAACACCCCGTAAAAACGCTCATCGGCTGGCAGCGGACTGACTCGCACTTTGACCTCGGAAATGATCCCGAAACGGCCCTCGCAACCGAGCACCACTTCGCGCAGATCAGGCCCCGCCGCCGAGGCTGGGAAGGTCGGGATTTCCAAAGGGCCGGCAAAGGTTTCCAGGGTGCCGCCGGCGAACAATTGCTCGATGCGCCCGTAGCGCAACGATTGCTGACCGCTGGAGCGACTGGCGACCCATCCGCCCAGCGTCGACAGCTCCCACGATTGCGGGAAATGCCCCAGCGTGTAGCCGCGAGCGCGCAGCTGACTTTCCACCTGCGGGCCACTGGCACCGGGGCCGAACGTTGCCAACTGGCTCTGCTCGTCGAGATCGATCAGACGATTCATCCGCGCCAGCGACACGGTCACCACCGGCCGCGTCGAATCCGGCGGATTGATGTGCCCGGCCACCGAGGTGCCGCCGCCATACGGAATCAGGCACAGATCCTTTTCATGGGCGAGCGCCAGCAATTGGCGGATCTGCGCGGCGGTTTCGGGATACGCCACCGCGTCCGGATAGTTGCCCAGCGCGCCTTCGCGCAACGCCAGCCAGTCCGGCAGGCTCTGGCCCCGGGCGTGCAGCAGACGATCATGGGCGTCGACGCTGTACAAGGTGTGCGCCGCCAGCCGCGAGAGCGGCACCCGCGCCAATGCCGCGTCCAGCGTGGCATCCGGCAATACGTGCCCGGCCCCCAGTCGCTCATGGAGAAAACTCGCGCCCTGGGCCGGCAGTTCGACCACCGTGGTTGCATCCCCCCAGCCGTTCCAGCGTCGCATGCGTGTGTCCTTCTTATGCAGTCTGATCAGTGATGTGGCAGGCCTCCATACTAGTCAGCGGCCAAAAAGTGTCACGGTCGCATCCGGCCAGTTCGAGTAGCCAATTGAGTCAAACGTCGCGCAAGTGTCAGCCATTTACTTTAGTCGGGGTTTCAAATTACCTTTCAGGCATTCATTCGCTCACGCAGGCCTTGATCAAGGAATTCGGATCATGCAATCGCTCGGCTTCACCTCGGTTCCGCCGCTGCTCAAATACGTGCGCCATGCCGAGCAACTGGGCATGGCCATCGAGCCGGCGCTGGCGGCAGCCGGATTGCAGGCGCAGCAACTGAGCGACAACAGCCTGCGCCTGCCGGGCGAAACTCATGAGCGTCTGCTCGATTATTTCTGTGAGCAATCGGGCGATCCGCTGTTTGGTCTCAACGCGGCCAATTTCGTCCTGCCCAATTCCTGGAGCGTGCTCGGTTACATCACCATGAACTGCGCGACCCTGGGCGATGCGATGAGCCGGATCATGCCGTTCGAAAAACTGGTGGGCGACATGGGCGTCAGCCGCGCCGAGGTGCAGGACGGCCACGTGCACCTGATCTGGACTTGCCGCTACGAGCGTCCGCGAATTCGTCGGCACCTGGTGGAAAACGTTCTTGGCTCGTGGCTGCAATATGCACGCTGGATTGCCGACACGCAGATGTCGCCCGCCGCCGTGTGGCTGGAACACCCGTGCCCGGCAGACGCTACGCAGGCGCAGTACGAAGCGTTTTTCGATTGCCCGGTTTTGTTCGAGCAGGCGTATTCGGCGCTGATCGTGCCCCTGGCGTATCTGCAGTTACCGCTGCGCCAGGCCGATGCGCAGTTGCTGCGTACCCTGGAAGAACACGCGATGGGCTTGATGGCGACGCTGGAGGATGCGTCGCTGGAACAGCGGGTCAAAAGCATCCTGCGCCAGTTGCTCAAGGAAGGTTTGCCGCGCAAGGAACAGGTGGCCGAGCAGCTCGCGGTGTCGGTGCGCACGTTGCAGCGCCAGTTGCATCAGGCGGGGACGTCGTATCAGCAGATTCTCGATGACTTGCGTCAGGAGCTGGCCGAGCATTATTTGCTCAACAGTACGTTGCCGATTCAGGACATTGCGCAGTATCTGGGGTTTACCGAGCCGCGGTCGTTTCATCGCACGTTCAAGAGTAGGCGCGGGATGCCACCGGGGGAGTTTCGGCAGATGCATCGGGGGTGAAGGGACTGGCCTCTTCGCGAGCAAGCTCGCTCCCACAGGGGATTTGTGTCGTACACAAAATCTGCATTCACTGAAGATCCACTGTGGGAGCGAGCTTGCTCGCGAAGGCGTCAGTGGTCACACCAAAAACCGACAGACAATTCCTTAATTTCAGCGACCCGATAAACCCACTGCAGCCCCAGTGTTTAAAGACACTCAGTGTTACGCCCTAATGCCTACAAATCCTTGCGCCGCTGCCTACGGCTAAGCCAGAATCCGCCGGCTTGTGCGCCCCGGAGGCCGTCGGTAACTTGAGTCCGTCACTGATTTCCAGTGATCGGGTTTAGTAGCCCGAGGTAATTCGGTTGGTCGTACATTCATCACAGGTGCTGCATACCTGAGCTTGATGGTGGCTGTACGTAGGGCGCTTCGGCGCGCCGGCTTAAGCTGAGTTCCCCGGTCTACTAACCTGCGTACAGCTGCCACCCTTTCGTTTAGTAGCAAAGGGGCTGGCGCTCAATAACGGGAACACAGCCTATGTTCAAAGTTACGCCAAACCCACCGGACACCGGTCCGGCCTCCCCCTACGAATCCCCCGAATCAAGGAAATTCCACGAAGCCGCCGAGCGCGCCCTCGACCACTACCTCGGCCCACCGAGGCCCGCGATCATGGCCACCCCGTACCAGCCCAATCGTCTCTACATGGCCAACCCGGCCAGCGGCACCGAACCGTTGCTGGCCGATGCCTGCGAATCCCTTGGCTCGGCCACCGTGATGCTCAACGACTTCGCCGGGCTGCTGGAAGGCTCGCACCGCAAGACCCTGCAAGGCATCGCGCAGGTGGTGATGGTGGCGGAAGTCGCCGTCAATCGGGTGCTGGATCAGTTAGTGCCAACCGAGTAACGAAAAAACCCGCGGCAAAACCTTAGTGGTTGGGCAGCGGGCTTTTTTGTATGGCGTGAATCTTTTTCCCTCACCCCAACCCTCTCCCGGAGGGAGAGGGGGCCGATCGAGGTGTCTGGCGTCGTACATCGACCTGAATGACCGAGTCGATTATGGATTCGGTAAAGGAGGTTCAGGTCGGCGTATTTCTCGAATATCCCAGGGTCAGTCCCCTCTCCCTCCGGGAGAGGGTTAGGGTGAGGGGCTCTTCTCAGCTCAAACACTGATCGCGTTGGTAAACACCAATCGATTACCAAACGGATCAGCAATGGTCATGTCCTGACTGCCCCACGGCATCGCCTGAATCTGTGGGTGCGAGAACTTGTAGTCCTTGGCCACCAATTGCTGCTGGAACGCCTCCAGCTCATCGGTCTCGATACGCAACGCCGAGCCCGGCGTCGCGTCGCCATGATGTTCGGACAGGTGCAGCACGCACTCGCCACGTGACACCTGCAGATACAGCGGGAAGTTCGCTTCGAAGCGATGCTGCCAGTCGATCTTGAAACCGAGGAAGTCGACGTAAAACTCCAAAGCCTTGGCTTCATCGAAGATCCGCAGGATCGGGGTGGTTTTGCCGAAGCTCATGGGGTGCTCCCTGACTTGTTTGGCCCAAAAGTGTAGACGGGCTGGATGTCAGCAATTCGGCTTGGCGGTGGCTTTCTTTAATTGCAATGTGCCACCACTGTGACGCACTCCGCGAAACGTCAGCGAAAGTTGTCACGCAAATCCCCTTCCCGCGCCAGAAACCGCCCTTCCCGGCGACCATTCGCCTGCCCATCGCGATAACTCAACACACCATTGACCCACACCCCATCAATCCCCTGTGCCGCCCGCTGCGGATCAGTGAAATCTGCCACATCGCGCACCGTCAAAGGATCGAACAACACCAGATCCCCCCAGTTTCCCTCGCGAATCTCGCCGCGCTCTTTCAAGCCAAACCGCACTGCCGACAGACCGGTCATCTTGTGCACGGCGGTGTGCAGCGGAAACAGCCCGACATCACGACTGAAATGTCCGAGCACCCGTGGGAAAGCGCCCCACAGGCGTGGATGCGGGAATGGGTCTTCCGGCAGTCCGTCAGACCCGACCATCGACAGCGGATGCGCGAGGATTTTTCGTACATCCGCCTCGTCCATGCCGTAGTACACCGCGCCCGCCGGTTGCAGGCGTTTGGCCGCGTCGAGCAGTGGCACGTTCCATTCGGCGGCGATGTCGATCAGGTCGCGTCCGCTGACTTGCGGGTGCGGTGTCGACCAGGTGATGGTGATGCGGTGAGCATCGGTGACTTGCTTCAGATCCAGCGTCGAAGAACTCGCCGCGTAGGGATAGCAATCGCAACCCACGTGCTGGGTTTTCGCTGCTTCCTCCAACGCCGCGAGCAACTGCGGACTGCGCCCCCAATTACCGACACCGGCACATTTGAGGTGGGAAATGATCACCGGCGATTGCGAGTGGCGGCCAATGCTGAACGCTTCGTCCATCGCCTCCAGCACCGGTTCGAACTCACTGCGCAAGTGGGTGGTGTACACCGCGCCGAACGCCGTCAGTTCTTCGGTCAGTTGCTTTACTTCGTCGGTGGAGGCGTTGTAGGCGCTGGCGTAGGCAAGGCCTGTGGATAAACCGAGCGCGCCGGCTTCAAGGCTTTCACGCAGCTGCTCGCGCATCGCGGTGATTTCATCTGGCGTGGCGGTGCGGAACAGGTCGTCGAGGTGATTGCTGCGCAACGCGGTGTGGCCGACCAGTGCGGCGACGTTCAGCGTAGTGTTCGCCGCTTCGACGGCGGCGCGGTAATCGCTGAAACGTGGATAGACGAACGCCGCTGCGCTGCCGAGCAGGTTCATCGGGTCCGGCGGATTGCCTTTGAGACTGACCGGCGAGGCGCTGATCCCACAGTTGCCGACGATCACCGTGGTCACACCCTGGCTGAGCTTGGGCAGCATCTGCGGCTGGCGGATGACCTCGGTGTCGTCGTGGGTGTGCACGTCGATGAAACCCGGGGCGAGCACGCGGCCGGCGGCGTCGATTTCTTCCGTGGCGCGGGCATCGCGCAAGTCGCCGATGCGTTCGATGCGCCCGTCGAGAATCGCCACATCGGCGCGGTAGCCGGGCGTGTTGCTGCCATCGATGACGGTGGCGTTGCGGATCAGCGTGTCGTACTGCATGTCTGTCTCCCGGCGGGAGTCAGCGTCAACTCCTGCCCTTGATCAAATGGTGATCGAAGCCTTGCTCCACCAGATACCGCCAGGCTACCTGAACCTCTTCGGGGATGGTCTGCTCGACCTGAAATCCCAGCGAAGGGTAAACCATGATGCGGTGTATATCGCCGACCATTTCGTCGATCAGGCCCAATACTCCGATCAGGTTGCTGACCTCTTCGGGAAAACCGAACGACGGCGCATCGACCCAGGCTTCCAGGCCCGGCCATTGCACGGGCAAGGTCAACGCCACGCGCCGGATCGAATTGGGCTTGGTCAGAAACGTCGCGCGGCGCACGTCGGGAAACATCGCTCGGGCGAACGCGATGTTTTCAGCAAAATTGGTCGCGCGGGTTTCCAGGGTGAACTGCTGCGCCGTCACCCCTTGCGCCAGGGCACGTTGGGCAAAAATATCGG
Organism: Pseudomonas sp. GM30; assembly: GCF_000282275.2. NCBI lineage: Bacteria > Pseudomonadati > Pseudomonadota > Gammaproteobacteria > Pseudomonadales > Pseudomonadaceae > Pseudomonas > Pseudomonas sp. GM30. Next base: position 411,294 of record NZ_AKJP02000028.1, read on the forward strand.
CTTCGGTGCGTTCCCACAAATGTCGGGTCCAGTTGCCGGTATTGCCAGTGAACAACAGGTGCGGTGCCACGCCGTCTTTCAACAGTTGGCAGGCGTAATCGCAGACCCGCAAGTCGTAGGAGCCGCAGACCACGATCAGTTCACAAGCGCTGTGTTGGCGCCCCGCACCGAGGAATTTCCAGAGCACGCTGGCGTGCTGCAACGTCAATGTCATGACCGGGCAAACCTCTGGGTCGGGTGCGCGTTGATGAGGAGCGCTCCATCGGCATAACCGTGGGCGCCCCTGCCGTCCAGCCTGAGCGCAAGCCGGGTGAAATCGGCATACACGCCTGCGGCGCCATGCGCGGTCAGCGTCGGGTCGTCGCCAATGCCGATACACAGCGCACCGCTGCTGACCGCCGACTGCACACCGCTGACAGAGTCTTCAAAGACCAGGCATTCATCACTTTGCCGGCCCAGTTGTGCTGCCGCCAGGCGATAGGGATCGGGCGCCGGTTTGCCGCTGCGCACGTCGTCGCGACAGATGATGCTGTCGAACGCCGACATCAGGTCGTGTTGCTGCAGAACGTGCTCGACCCGCGCCCGCCAACTGCTGGTGACCAGCGCCAGCGGCACGGCGTGCTCGCGCAGTCGGGCGATCAACGTCGCGACGCCCGGCACCAGCGCACAGTTCGTTACCTGCTCGATGGCGTCGACTTCGCGCTTGATCGCCACCTGCTGCGCTTCGTCAAACTCGGCGAACAAGGTCTTGAGGGTGTAACCGCCGGGACGGCCGTGGATGTGCTCGTCGATGAACGCCTGATCGACGCTGAGCCCGTACTGCCGCGCCACGGTGGTCCAGGCGTGTTCAATCACCTCGCGGGACTGAATGAGCACGCCGTCCATATCAAAGCAGACGGCTGTAAACGTTTGTTGAGCCATGAGTTGCACTTCGCATTTTCTGATGAGCAATGAACGCCAGCATTGTTGCGACCAAGGCAAACAGCGCCATCACGTAGTAGGACCACTGCGGTTGGGTCTGGTACAGGTAGCCGGCAAAAGGTGTGGCCAGGCCCATGGGCAAGGCCACTGCCAAGGAGTAATAGACCCCTTGAGTAAAGACCTGAATATCCGGCGGTGCCTGGTCGCGAATAAAGCGCATGATCGCCGCGTGGTAGGCGGCAAAACTCAGCGCGTGCAGGCACTGGCCCAGAATGATCAGCGACACCGCGTCGCTGTTGGCAAACAGCGCCCAGCGCAGCGCCGCACAGACGCTGGAAAACATCACCAACGACAACGGCGCGCAAAGCGCCAGGACCTTGTTGGAGAGCGCGAACCAGGTGATTTCCGCAATCACCGCCACCGCCCAGAACATGCCGATCGCCGAGGAAGAAAAGCCCTTCACCCCCCAACCAATCGAAGCCGTGGAAAAGTACAGGGTGTGACTCAGTTGAATGAAGCTGGCGGCAGCAATCGCGATCAACAGGCTCTTGTGCGCCAACAACGCCCGCCAGTCAGGCCGTTTGCGCGCCGGGCCGGGCGGCGCCAGATGCGCCCGCGACACTTGGCGTTTCAGGCGCAAACACGCCACGGCGGTGATCAACATGCTCGCCGCGATCACCAGCGGCACCCACGACTGGCTGTACTGCGCAAACAGAAAGCCGCCGAGGGTCGAGGTCAGGATAAAAGCCGAAGAGCCCACCGCCCGCACCCAGCCGTAATTCTGCAGGGCCAGTTTGTCGCGCTTGAGCAGATAGGATTCGGACAGCGGCAGCACCACCATCCACACCCCGCCAAACAGCACACTCAGGCACACGAACATCCACAGGTGCGCCGGGATGAAGTAGAACAGCAACGTGCACAATGCGGCGGTGACGCTCAGAACAGCGGCGAGCCGCAACTGATCCACGCGCCAGTCGGCCACATAGGTGATCAGCACCCCGGTCACCACCTGCGGCCAATACGCCGCAGCGATCAGCAAGCCGATTTCACTGGCACTGAAGCCCAGGGAATCGAGCCAGGTCGGCCAGAACGGATAGATGATCCCTTCCGCCGCAAAGAACCCGAAAAAGATTAAATACATGCGTCAACCATACGCCCGGTACTCCTGAAACAGGGCTCCCCGGGGAGCCCTGAATAGCATCCATTATTCGAAGCGTTGCTGGGTGAAGCTGTTCTTGCCCTTGCGCCAGACGATCAGCGATTCACTCATAACCACCAGATCGACCATGCCTTCTTTCAGCGCATCCAGTGCGTCCTGGGAAGAGCACACGATCGGCTCTTCATGGCGGTTGAACGAGGTGTTGATCAAGGCTGCCTGACCGGTTTTCTGGTGCCAGGCCGTCAGCAGGCGATGCATGAACGGGTCGCTCTGCGGGCGAATGATCTGCGGGCGCGCGGTGCCGTCGATGTGCACCACGGCCGGACTCGCCTCGCGAAATTGCGGATGGCAGTCGTAGGTCATGGTCATGGTGTCGGCGGCTACCTGCTGCTCGTCCCAACCGACGTAGCAGGCCGGTGCCTGCTCAATGGCGGTGACCGGGCCGAACGGCATGAACTCGGTGCGATGCATGCGTTTGTTGAGCCAGTCGTTCACCTCGGCATCCTGCGCGTGATAGACGATGCTGCGGTTGCACAGCGAGCGCGGGCCGAACTCCATCTTGCCCTTGAACATGCCCAGCACCTGATTTTCCGTCAGCGCCTCGGTCAGCACCTCGATGATGTTCGACGGCGTGTGATAACCGAGTTCAGGGTAGTCACGAATGATCAGGTTGATGTTCTGCGAAACGCTGCGCGATTGTGGCCCGAGCATCATCGACGGATTCTTGAAACGGGTGCCGTTTTCCAGGTATGCGGCGCCGACTGCCGCTGCCAGCGCCAGGCCGCCATCGCCCATGCACGGCAGCACGTAGACGTCTTTGACGCCCGGAATCTCACGCAAACGCTGGTTGAGTTTGACGTTGCCAAACACACCGCCGGCCAGGCACAGGTTGGCGCTACCACGTTGCGCCAGATGATGGCTGACGGTCGCCACCAGCAGATCTTCGCTGTGGCGCTGTACAGCGGCGGCGATGTCCTCGGGGGTTTCCCGGGCAAACAGGGTTTCCAGCGGCTCGCTGTAGGTGTTGTAGGACGGCAGGAACATATCGCCGCAGCGCGCTTTGATACGGCCGTCTTCGAAACGGATCATCTGCTGCATCACGCCCAGCAGTTTCTGCGGATCACCGAATGCGGCCAGACCGGTGACCTTGCCTTCGTGGCGGTTGGGCTTGTAACCGAGCAGGTGGGTGATCCGGCCATAGAAATAACCGAGGCTGTCGATGCTGGTTTCGCGTTGCAGCACCGTGGTTTCTGTCGGGCTGTACCAGGTGACGGTCAGCGACTGGAAATCGCCGCGTCCGTCGCAGGTCAGGGTCAACGCGTCGTCGAACGGCGAGCAGACATAGGCGCCGAGCGCATGGCACTCGTGGTGATCGATGTAATACGCCTTGCCTTGCAGACCGTTGTCGACAATGAACTGGTCGAATTCGCCGCGCTTTGCCTTGTCGTTGCTGATTTCATCGGTCATCCGCTGGCGGAACTGCGCCAGCCCCTGGGGGTTGTTCCTGACCTCCTCGACAATGCGATCGAAGTACAGCTCCAGATGTTTGTCGGCGCTGAAACCGGCGTTCCATCCGTAGGCGACATGATCAACGTCTTCCAGCGACACGCCGGCCTGGCTCAACACAAACTCGATGGACTTGGCCGGCCAGATTTTATGGTCCTTGATCCGGGTGAAACGCTCTTCGCTGACCGCCGAAAGAATCTGACCATCACGTACCAGGCAAGCACCCGCCAAATCATTGTTCGTAATACCCAAAATGATCATAACTACTCCTTGTTTTCGCCAATTGAGGTGACGGCTTCGCCCACGCGCGTAGCGTGCAATGCAATAACCAGAGTCAATGACAGATGCCGGCCGTCATGGCCGACCATTACTCATCGGGAGATCGCGGATTCATGTGTGTCCGCCGGGGGGATACGCCTTTACGAGAAGGCATCAATGGGTGTCGCCATCGCAAATTCCTTTTGCCAGAAAAACTCCATGGGTGGTGCCGTGCTGAACGGGCCTCATGCCTGCAACACATAGAGCGCGACATGCATCGCAGCCGCCCTCGTTTCACCGCGGTAGCAGCCTAGCCGGTAATTTCCCGAGTGCCCGGCGAAGTCTTCGCTAAAAATTAAATTCCACTGGCATGTGGCGTATTTGCGGGGGGTTACCGGGACAAAAAAACGGGCGATGACGGCGTGCCAGCCGACTATTCTGTCGTTTGAGCCAGCGCTTTCGCGAGCAGGCTCGCTCCTACAGGTTGATTGCATTCCGTCAGTCAGAATGCCGTTAACCTGTGGGAGTTAGCCTGCTCGCGAAGGGCTTGATGCGGTGCAGGGTGAACTCACACCATCTCGTTACGAATCCACTCCACTACTGACGTCCGCTTCGGCACCCAGCCCAGCAGTTCGCGGGCGTGTTTGCCACGTACACGGCTGTTGGAGCCGAGGCCGTAGTTGGCCATTTCATAGCCCCACTCGGCTTCGGCGTCTTGCAGTGGCCAGTCCTGTGGCTCGCCGAGATTCAGCGCTTCGGCCATGGCTGTGGTCATGTCGATGAACGAGGCTTCGCCGCTTTCGACGAAGTAGAAGGTGCCGGGCACGTTTTTGGTCAGCGCCAGCAGGTACAGGGCGACGACGTCTTCGATGTGCACGTTGGACCAGATGTTCTGGCCCGTGCCGACATGCCGCACCACGCCGCTTTTGCGCGCTTGCTTGAGCAGGCGCGGCAACTGCACGCTGTCGCGATTGACGCCCAGGCTGTGGCCGTAGATCAAGGTGTTGCAGATCACTGCCGAGTTCACGCCATCCTGCGCGGCGGCGAGGATCAGGTTGTCGATCGCCACGCGGGCCGCCTTGTCGACGGTCGGCTCCGGCAGGTTGTCTTCGTAGTAGATGACGTCGCTGGACTTGCCGCCCGACGCATCACCGACGATGCTCGAACCGCTGGTGTGCAGGAACACCTTGTTCGAGCCGCGCAGGGCATCGAGCAACGCTTCGACTGCGCCGCGATGGTCACTGCTGGCGGCGTTGATCACCGCATCGGCGGCGCGGGCCTGATCTGCCAGCAATGTACTGTCTTCGAGGGTGCCGATCACCGGGGTGATGCCCAGTGCTTTCAGCTCGTCAGCCTGTGCGGCGCTGCGCACCAGGCCCGTGACGGTGTGGCCAGCCTGGACCAGACCTGTGGCGATGGAACCGCCGATAAAACCGGCGGCGCCGGTGATGAATACGTTCATGGAGAAACTCCCTGCGTGAATAAGTGATGCAGTGAGTATCGACCGGTCACCTCGATGGAAAAACCCGCCCTCGCCCAAATCACTGTTGCGCAGGGGTCACGAATCAGCCCTTGAAATCGGCGTTGGCGTACGCCGCGAGTTTGCTCTGGATGAAGTCGAGAAAGCACTGAATGCGCAGCGCCAGTTGCGAGTTACGGTAGTACACCGCGTTGATCGGCTGGCGATAACCGCTGTTGAATTCCGCCAGCAGCACCTTGAGGCGCCCGGCGCGAATGTCATCGATGGTCATGAAGTGCGACAGGCAGGCAATGCCCTGCCCTTCCAGCGCCAGATGGCGCACGGTCTCACCGCTGGAGGCGCTGATGGCTGGGGTGATCGGCCAGCGGTCACCGTGCACGTAGCGCAGCGGCCACTGGTTGAGGCCTTCGTTGTGGGTGAAACCGAGCAGGGTGTGTTCGCTCAAGTCGGCGACCTGCTGCGGCGCGCCGTGCTTTTCCAGATACGCCGGACTGGCGACGATCAGCAGCGGACTGCAACCGAGCGAGCGCGCATGCAATGTGGAATCGGCAAGGGTGCCGATGCGGATGGCAACGTCGGTGCTTTGTTCCAGCAGATCAATGATCAGGTCATTGCTGTTGAGTTCGAGCTGGATGTCCGGATACAGATCACGGAATTCGTCGATGTACGGCACGATGGCGTGCAGCATGAAGGGCGACGCGGCGTTGATTCGCAGGCGCCCGGACGGGGTTTGCTGGCGCGAGGAGAGACGCTCTTCGAGCGCATCCATCTGGTCGAGAATCAGCTTGGCCTGCTCGAAGAAATACTTGCCCTCCTCGGTCAGGTCCATGCGCCGCGTGGTGCGGTTGATCAGCGTGGTGTCGAGCTTGGCTTCGAGCCGCGACAGTGTGCGGCTGACCGCCGACGGCGTCTGCCCGACCTGTTCGGCGGCGGCGGAAATCGAACCGCACTCGATCACGCAGACGAAAATCTGCAACTCATCGGATCTGGCTTTCACGGAAACTCTCTAATCGAATGCGTATTCATCGTGGCGAGGGAGCTTGCTCCCGCTGGAGTGCGAAGCGCTCCCCTGCGATTCAGGTAGAAGCGAGGGCCGCTGCGCAGCCCAGCGGGAGCAAGCTCCCTCGCCACAGGATTTGGCCAAGCTATTCGATAGTAGCCCGAAACCATTCAAGCCTTGAGACCAAACACCTGTTTCAGATGCTGCTCATACCGCGCCACATCATTCTCGATGTTCGGCCGCTTCATCACATCCACACACAAAAACGTCGGCAACCCGCTCATGCCCAAAAACTCGTTGGCCTTGTGGAACGGGAAATACACCGCATCCACACCCTTGGCTTCAAAGAAATCGGTCGGGTCATCAAAGGCTTGCTGCGGCGCATTCCAGGTCAGCGACAACATGTACTGCTTGCCCTGAATCAGGCCGCCGCTGCCGTATTTCTGCGACGAATCGGAACGGGTGCGACCATCGCTGGCATAGAGGCTGCCATGGCCTTCGGTGAAGACTTCGTCGAGGTACTTTTTCACGGTCCACGGCGCGCCCATCCACCAGCCCGGCATCTGATAAATGATCACGTCGGCCCAGAGAAATTTCGCCACTTCTTCAGCGACGTCGTAACCCTCATCGATGAAAGTGGTTTTGACATCCAGACCACCGCGATCCAGCACGCTCAGTGCAGTTTCGTGCAGGGTGGCGTTGTAACGACCGTCGGAGTGGGCGAATTTTTTGCCGCCATTGAGCAACAGCACTTTTTTCATGAGAACGCCTCGCGCAGCCAGTGGGCTGGAGAAAGATGGGAAAACGAATGGCGGCAGGTTAACCATCCCTCTCGCGCGGAATAAGCCGCGTCGGCGCAAAAAACATTTGATCAAAAAGCACGAATCGAATGCCGATTATTGCAATAGCATTTTCGGCCATCTGCATTTGAGGATCTGTTTCGATGAGTGAACGCCACGGTTTCATCCTGCACGCCAAGACCCGCCCGGAAAAAGCCGAGGCCTTCGAAGCGCTGTTTCGCGCCTATGTCGAGCCGAGCCGCGCCGAGCCCGGCTGCATCGAGTACCACATGCTGCGCGACAAGGAAGACCCGACGCTGTTCATCTTTTACGAGATCTGGGAAAGCCAGGCGCATCTGGACGTGCACTCGAACCTGCCGCACATGCGCGAGTTTTTCGACAACCGCATGACGTACCTGGAGCGCGATTTCGATATCCGTCGGATCGACATGCTCAGTACGTCGTCGGCTAACCGCTGATCAGCAGATGGGCGCCGAGTGCGCCCAGTCCGATAAAGAACACCCGCTTGAACAGCACGGCACTGATGCGCTGACGCAACCACTGCCCAAACCACATGCCCAGCATCGCCGGGATCAGCACCAGCAGCGACGCACTCAATTCGCCACCACCCAGTGCACCGCGCCAGAACAGGCCGCCGGCCAGCGCCAGGGTCGAGACGGTGAACGACAGGCCCAGCGCCTGCACCAGCTCATCGCGCTGCAAACCCAGCGCATGCAGGTACGGCACCGCCGGAATCACGAACACGCCGGTGGCCGAGGTGATGACGCCGGTGATCAGCCCGCACAGCGGACCGAGCCACGGCTCATCGCGCGGATTGACCCGCAGCGTCGGCAGCAGCAACCCGCTCAACGCATACAGCAGCAACGCCGCGCCCAGCCCACGCACGACCCAATGCCCGCCCGCCATGCCGATCGACAACGTGCCGACGGCGGTGCCGAGGAAGATCATCAGCAGCAGCGGCCACAGGCGTTTGATCAGCGCCTGCAGATGCCCGCCGAACGCGAGTTGCCAGAGGTTGGTCAGTGTCGCCGGAATGATCAGCAGCGCGGCTGCCTGTGATGGCGCCATAGCCAGACCGAGCAGGCCCATGGCAACAGTGGGCAGGCCGAGGCCGATCACCCCTTTGACCAGGCCGGCCATGATGAAAGTGGCGATGACCAGCAAGGACAAGGCCAGACCCAGGTTTTGATAAAAATCGGCGAGTGTGTTCATGGCGCTACTGTGCGCCTTTGCGGGTGTACTGAAAATCTGCCTTATACTGAGGCTGCCTCTGCCGATGCAAGAGGCTGAATTATTCATTGCAGCGACCGGCCTCATCGCGAGCAGGCTCACTCCTACAGGTTGGCGTTCACCTACGATCCAATGTAGGAGTGAGCCTGCTCGCGATAGGGCCAGTGCTGCCCCTACAAAATTTGAGGCTGCCCCATGCACTTCGACCTCACCGACCTGCGCCTCTACCTGCACATCCTCGACAGCGGCAACATCACCGCCGGCGCCGCGCGCAGTCATTTGTCACTGGCCGCCGCCAGTGCGCGGATTCGTGCGATGGAAGCCTCGCTGGGCACCGAGTTTCTGCACCGCGGCCGCCGTGGTGTGACCCCGACACCCGCGGGCAAGGCACTGGCGCAACATGCGCGCGTGCTGCTGCAGCAGTCCGAGCGCATGCAGCAGGATCTGGCGGATTACGCTCAAGGTGTGAAAGGTCAGGTGCGGCTGCTGTGCAACACCACCGCGATCACTGAATACCTGCCGGAGGCACTGGCGGATTTTTTGCGCGACCATCCCAACCTCGACATCGATCTGCAGGAGTTGCCCAGCGCGCGCATCACCCATGCGTTACGCCAAGGGGCGGCGGATCTGGGGATCGTGTCCGACGCGGTGGACAGCTCAGACCTGCAGACGCTGCCGTTTCGGCATGATCCGTTGGCACTGATCCTGCCCTTCGGGCATCCGTTGTCTGACGCTGACGAGGTCAGTTTCAGCGACGCCCTGCAACATGACTTTGTAGGGCTGCGCGCCGACAGTGCACTGGCGGTGTACCTGGAAGAACAGGCGCTGCACAGCGGTTCGCGGATGCAGATCCGCATTCGCGCCGACGGTTTCGACGGGGTCATGCGCATGGTCGCCCGAGGTGCCGGGCTGGCAATCGTGCCGCTGGCCGCTGTCGAGCGGGGCGCATTGCGGTCGTTCAAATGGGTTGCGCTCAATGAACCGTGGGCGCGCCGCACGCTCATGCTGTGCGCCAGGGACTTCACCGCGTTGCCCAATTACGCCCGGGCGTTGTTACACGCGCTCACCGATCCGCGCGTTTCTGAGCAGCTCGATGTCGACCCCAGACAACTGACCGACAAGCAGGGGCTATAGGGTTCGACTTCAAATCCTTCTGCCCGGAGTCCACATGACCGCGACCGCCCCCATCACCGTTCTGCGCGACACCCATCCGCTGCCGGTACTCGATGCCTGCAAATGGGAAAAACTCGAAGGTGACCCGCACACCGTCAACCTCAACGCCTACACCAGCGAAGACGGCAGCAAGATCATGGGCACCTGGATCTGCACTCCGGGCAAGTGGCGGGTCGATTACGTGAAGTGGGAGTACTGCCATTTCCAGGAAGGCTACTGCATCATCACCCCGGACGGCATGGCGCCAATCCACCTGCGCGCTGGCGACATCTTCGTGGTTGAACCGGGGATGAAAGGCACGTGGGAAGTGGTCGAGACCGTGCGCAAATATTTCGTCTTTGCCTGAAAAGCAAAAGATCGCAGCCTCCGGCA